>CAXTMQ010000185.1:1754-9435 GCA_964245305.1 uncultured Pyrinomonadaceae bacterium | reverse complement strand
AGTAGAGATCGTGTTTGAGCTGTTGAAAAGTGCCATAAAAATTAACTTCTGATTCGGAAACAAAAAAATTTTGCTGCGTCGCTCGCTTGCGGACGGCGCGTCTTTTAAAACTTCAAAAGAATTATGCAAATTGTTGCCATCGGAAAACCGCTTTTTGAAAATCGAACCGAATTGCCCGAAGCCGTCGAATACAACTATCAATCGGGCGATCATACGCTTCTGCTTTCGATGAAAAATCTGCACCGAGAGGAAATCCAAGCCGTGCGCGAGGCGGAAGCCGAGTTCGGGCTTTACTGCGAAAACGGAATCGTCTTTTTGCTTTATCGTTTCGGCGAAGCCTTGCCGTGGTCGGATTCCGCTTTTTCGTGGTGGAACGTTGCCGAAGAAGACCGCAAGATTCCCGCGTCGCAATCAAACCCCGCCGAGCGCATCCTGCTAAAAGTCATCTTAGTCGAAGCCGGAAGCGGCATCGTCAAAGCGATCAGAATAACGACGCTTTCGCCCGCGTTCACCGAAAAACTGCACGAGGCGATTCGTTTGCAGCGGCTGGCGAGTCGTTCTCGCGCGATGAATTTGCAAAGCGCAGCCTTTCCGTTTACGAAAACAAAACGCCCTTTGAGCTTGCCGCCGAATCAGTCGTCAAAACGAAGGGCGGCGAATAAACGAGAGATACAATGCCGGAAATAACTTTTATCGTTGACGATTTGCGCGGCGCGATTCTGGTCGAAGACAATCAGGATTTAAGCGGCGAGGCGGTCGAGTGCTTACGCGAAACTTTGGGCGATGCCCGGGAAATCGGTTGCGCTCGCCCGCTTGAAATTATCAAGCCGTCCGTCGCCTTCTCCGAATCGACGGCGGAAACCGTTTCGGTTCGCATCGCGGGTTTTTATCACGATTCTTTAACGGAAGGTCCGGGCAGGCGCAGTTCAGTTTTGTTTCAATTTTGTCCGCTGAAATGTAAAGGCTGCTGGGTTGAAAATCTGCACGGCAAGCAAGCCGGAGAATCGGTTTCCGTCGCCCTTTTAGCAGAAAAACTGCTCGATTCCAAATTCGAGCGCGACGGCGTAAGCATTTTGGGTGGTGAGCCGTTCGCGCAACCCGAAGGCTTGCTTGCGCTGGTCAAAGAGCTGCGAAAACTCGATTGCCCGCACATCGTTTGTTACAGCGGCTACACGCTCGAACAGCTTCGGGAAAAATCGGTCAAACAACCGGCAATCGGCGCGATGTTTGGGCGAGATTGACGTTTTGATTGACGGAGTATACGTCGAATCGCTCGCAGGAAGCGCGGGATTGTGGACGGGCAGCGGCAACCAGCGCGTGATTGATATGCGGGCGACGATTAAAAGCGGGCGGACGGTTTTGTATTAATACACGCCCGACACTTCAAACAAATGGGAATTATTTCGGCGGCACTCAGGTTTAACTCACACTTCTTCTCAATGCGCGTTGAAAAATCAGCAGTCGAAGCCGCCGTTTCATCTCAGGTATTTACAAAGCAAAAAATCAGTAATTTTATTCGGATTCGGGTGTTTTTTATTCTTTGCTGTAGTTCATCTGAACGACTCCGTTATCAAAAATTTTGGTTTTGCCGAGTTGCAGAGGCATTTTTTTGAAGCGGTCGTCAAACAATTTTTCCCCGTCTCCGGCGATAACCGGATGAATCTGACAGCAGATGACATCGAACAACGAATTTTGAATAAACGTCTGCCAGAGCTTGAGACCGCTTTCCACGGTAATATCGTTTTCGTTTTTAAGTTTTTCGAGTTTATCTGCCAGCGATTCGATGCCGTCAATCTTCAAAAGTTTGGAGTTTCTCCAGACGATTTCGATACCGGAGCGCGAAACGACGTATTTCTTTTTCTCGTTCAGTTTTCGAGCAAGCTCGCGCTCGAGCGGATTTGCAGAAGACTTTTCGGCGTTTGCCCAATACTCCGCCATTCCGGAATAGGTGTGGCTGCCGAAAATTACGGCATCCAAGCGATCATATCTTTCAACCGATTCCTGCAAAAGAATATCGTCAATCTTTGCCCACTTATCGGGGTCGGAAACAACACCGTCAAGTGAAATTTGAAAATTTAAAATTATTTTACCCATACTTTTAACTCCAACTAATTTAGCAAATATACGTCGTTCAAAGAAGTTATGTCCGGCAACAAAGTCGATACGCGGTCGCCGGATCGAGCGTTCGATGGCGCGAGAAGCAGCGTCTGCGACCTCTTCAATCTATTACTAAGCGTTTATAAACTCCTTGATTTGCGGAAGCACCTTGTTGGTGTTCGGATTCATCATCAGCACGACGTGATCCGTATTCGGAAAAATCGCCAGCTGCGATTTCGGAATCAGCTCGTGCATTTCGACGACGTGATGCAGCCCGACATCGTAACGGTCGCCCGCGCCGATAAAAACTTCCGCCGTGATCGCTTTCATTTGCTCCGGCGTGAAGCCGCGGAAATCTTTTTCCATTTGAAGACCTTTTGCCACTAATCCTTTCCAATCGGGAGCGGGCGACAATTTTTCGTAAGGCTCTTTCAAATCCTCGGGCGCGAAAGTTTCCGGGTCGATTGATTTGAAATCCCGGAGCGTATCGGGCGAATACGATTCTTCCATATTCTTATAAACCGCGCCGTAAATCGCCAACCGACGCACTCGCGCGGGATGTCGAACCGCCAGCGCGAGACCGATTGTTCCGCCCATACTGTAGCCGAAGACGTCCGCCCGCTCGATGTTGAGATGTTTCAAAAGAGCCGCCGTATCGTCCGCCATCTGCTCGAACGTAAAAGGACGGTCGATGTCGGCGGTGCGCCCGTGTCCCTGCATATCGACGGCGATAACTTGCCTGCCTTCGGCGAGCATCGGATAAACGGTTCCCGACATAAACGAGCCATGCAGCGTGAGCAAGGGTCGCCCCGCGCCGCGCGTTTCGTAATACATTTTCAGCCCGCCCAACTCAACGTATTCGCCCTTCACGGAAGTCTCCTGTGTGGCGGATGTCGCCCGGTTCATTTCAGTATTTGAATTCATCTGTTCCTCCTCTTGATTATTGCTTCGGCAGCCGGTCAACAAGCCCGCGCCGCCGAGCACTGAAAACCGCCAAGAAATTGCGGCGCGAAAAAAAATGCCGGTTCAATTGCGCTTTCGCTCGTATTTTTTCTGATATCCTCAAACGGATTTTAAACCCCTGGCGATTGCTCTGCCGGCGCGTCCGATTCTGCCGTAAGCCGTCCGACGTGAGGTTTAGCAGGCGTATAATTCCAAACGAATTGACCGAAAGTTATATAGGCTCGTCGTTCAGATCAAATAAATTTCTTCCGCGTCTTTGATCAGGATTCTCTCGCTCTTTTCGGCTTTGACTTCTCCCATAACTCGCTCCTCTCGCTCAAATAAACGCCGCCGATAATTTTAAGCCAATTCGCCCGGATTATCATACGAAAACGACATCTCGTTAAAAATTAAAAACAAAGCGGCAAGTTGTGAAGCGAATTATGAAACCGCCGCAACGCGCGCGAGTCAGCAGTCTAGCCGCGGTAATGACTTATAAGATTGCATCATAATTGCATCAATCGCATCGTAACCCGCGCGCCTGCCGGTTTAATCGTTGAAACGTAAAGTTTTCGGACGATTCGGCATACGCGATTCAGGAGATCGAGAAACTTTGGTCAGTGTCTTCCTGAAGAACGTCCAGATAACGGCTGTAAACGAAAAGACGGTCGCGCCTTTTGCCTGTTGTCTCGCGCACCAAGCCGAGCGTTTCCAGGTTTTCAATCGCGCTTCTCACCGTCGGCGCGGTCAAACTCAATTCGGTTGATGCCGACGCGACGGATGTGACGGCTTTTTTTGAAGCAGCGAGTGAACGCGCAGAGCGTTTCCCGCCGGTCTGCCCAGAGATTCTATCTGGGCGCGGTCGGCGGCGAAAATCTCTAAAATCTGCGTCGCCGTCGAGACGGCTTCTTCCGCCGTCTCTTCCACGCCTTCGAGGAAAAACAACAGCCATTCCTCCCACGCGCCCGTCGTGCGAACCCGTTGCAGCAATTCGTAATAAACGTCCCGATGCCGTTTGAAATACAAGCTCAAATAAAGCGTCGGCTCAAATACGGCGTTTTCGGCGCACAGCAGAAACGTGATAAGAAGTCTGCCGACGCGCCCGTTGCCGTCTAAAAATGGGTGAATTGTTTCAAATTGAACGTGGATGAGTGCGGCTTTGATCAGCGTCGGAGTTTTTTCGGGCTGATCGTGCAGAAACTTTTCCAAATCGCCTAAACATTGCATTAAATTTTCCGGCGGAGGCGGAACGAAGCGAGCGCTTCCGGGACGAGTGCCGCCGATCCAGTTCTGCGAGCGACGAAACTCGCCCGGTTTGAAGTAAAACTTCGTGAACTTCGCGCAGAAGCCTGAGACTAATCGGAAAGCCTTCGCGCAATCTTTTAACGCCGTGATTGACCGCGGCGACGTAGCGGGAAACTTCTTCGACATCTTCGAGCGGCACGCCCGGAGTTTCCTTTTGCTCGTAGAGCAGCAAATCAGACAGGGAACTTTGCGTGCCTTCGATTTGCGATGAAAGAACGGCTTCTTTCCGCACGAACCAGTAAACGAAAAGGGAAACATCCGGCAAAAAGCGCGATAAACCGTCGAGCTTTCCGAGAGCGCGATTGGCTCGTTCGAGCCGGTCGAAATGTTCCGCGCCGAGTTCGAGTGCCGGTTGTGGCGGCAAAGGCTTCGGCACAAAAGCCGCGAACGGTTCTGCACCCGCGGTCGAACAATTAACAAAAAATCCGGCGCGATTTGTTTTTAGCTGCATAATCTCAGGAAAGAAATTTTCTTAGTAAAGTCCACTAAGAAAAGATAACACTAAATCTTTTCTTAGTGAATGCCAAGCGAATAAAATAAGCGGCGGATAAAACGCGAATTATGAAACCGCTCCAGCACGCGCAAATCAGCCGGAAAACTCACGGCGGCAAGTGGCAGGATTATATCGCCGTCCACAGTTTTTTAGATTCGAGCAAGGCGGCTTGCGCTCACTTCAAGCACCGCTTTTTGTTGCACCACCTCGAAGGCATCGAACTCAGTGCGCGAATTTTCGGCGCGAACGTAGTCAATAGCGAAAACAAAACAATCGAAACGCGCCGGATTCTGATCGAACATTTGATCGAAGATGTCGGCAGAATCGTTTCGGTCGAAGACTGTGCGCGTGATTTATTACGAGACGAAAACGATTCCTTTTACAAATTTTTGGCGAAAAAGCGCGCAGCCATCGAAACGACTCGATTCCGGGCGAGAACGAGTTGGTGGCGGCGTTTAATTTGTCGAAAGACGACGCTGCCGCCGTTAAAAAATTCTTGCGCTTTCCGCTCGAAACCAGCACGCATCCGGCGGCACTGCTCGTCTCGCACAATTCTTTCGCCGTATATCTTGCCGAGCGAATTTTCGGACACGCCTTCGTCAAAGACATCGCTTCGCAAAAACGACTCGTCGCCGTGCGCAAAGTTTTCGAGCGGCTGATTTTTTGCGAATGAAAGCCGTTTATTCGCCGGCGGAAATCGTCGCCCGAACAGCTTCGCAAGAGTGGATGCGCGGCGCGAGAGCCGGGCGCGCTCAAAAGGAAAAGAAGCGGCTGACAATAGATTGAAGTTGATAATAACTTTCAAAAATTAACCGAAAAATTATGACAAATACCGTTTCCTGCACGCCGGACGAAGCCAAAGAATTAATCAAAAGTCTGCGTTCGTTGGAATTGAGTTTTATGCTCTGGGGTGCAACCGGAGTCGGCAAGTCCGAAGCCGTGCGCCAGCTTGCCGCCGAGATTGCTGCCGAACTGCGCGACGTTCGTCTGTGCCAAAAACAGCCGACCGACATCGGCGGCTTGCCCGCGCTCGACCACGAATCGCGGCAAACCGTTTTTTATCCGCCAGCGTTTATTGCGCCGCGCGCGGACGGAAAAGCGGTCGTTTTGTTTTTCGACGAAATTTCGCTCGCGCCCGACGACACGAAAGGCGCAGTGTTGGGAATTTTGGAAGAACGCAGACAAGGCAACGTCGAAATCCCAGATAATTGGATTATCGTTGCGGCGGGAAATCGCCCGGAAGATTTTGCTAACGCGCGAGGGCTTGGCGCGGCGGCGAATCGTCGCCTGCTGCACGTCGTCATCGAGCCGCAGCTTGAAGCGACTTTAGAGCATTTCATCAAAATCAGAGTCGCGCCGGAAGTTCTCGCCTTTCTGAAGGTCTTTCCGCAGCATCTTTCGGGCGAAGAATCGGCGCGGACGCAGAAACACGAGCTTTATCCGCGCCCCGCATCGTGGGAAAAAGTGTCGAATGTTTTAGGAGAATTGAGAACAGCCGATAAGCGCACGAAGCATCTCGCCGTTGCCGGCATCATCGGCGATTCGGTCGCTGCCGAATTTATGCTGCTCGCCGAGAAAGTTAAAAATATGAAATCGGTGGACGAGCTGCTGGAAATTCAGCGCAAAACGCCGTCGAAAATCGGCAGGTTTTTGCCCGATACGGTCAACGGCTTATACGCGCTGTCGTATGCGATGGCATCGCGGGCGAGCGAGGGAACGGCGGTCGAATTGCTCGAACTCGTCAACCGGCTCGACGAGCAAATGGGCGAGCGGTTTATGGCTTTGCCGATGCGGGATCTTCAGACGATGGCGGGCAGTCTTTTGCTCGAAAAAATTTGGAAAGCGGGATGAAAAGTCGAGCAGTCGAAAGCCTTCTGGCGATACAACGAAAAACGCGAAGCCGCCGCAAACAAGAGCCAAGCCGTTATTGAGACAAACGAAACGGCGAGCGTTACTCAGCCCGTTACTTCTGCTGCTGTCTCCGCCGTCTGAATACCCCGAACTCAATTTCTGAAAAACACTGAATTTTACGTTTTATGCTCGAAAGATTGAACCGTGCCGCATCGAGTCGAATGCGCCCCGATTTGGAAGCGGCGATTGAATATCTGCCCGGTTTGGCGGGTCTCGCGCTGTGGTGCCTGTTCGCCGACACCGATGATGCGGATACAATCGCCTACACTGACGGCAGCACGATTTACGCCGGCGAAGGTTACGAGCAATTCGACGAGAAAGAGCAGAGATTAATTTGCCTACGAAATTTTGCACATCGCGCTCTGTCATCCGCAACGATTCGCGGAACTCAAAAGACGCGATCCGGTCGGCTTTAGTCATCGACTTTTGAACATCGCCGCGGATGCCATCATCAACGTCTCGCTCGAAAATCTGACGGGTTTGAAAACGCCAACCGATGCCTGGACGCTTTCGGGAATTTGGCAATGTCTCGAAAAAGCCGAAGACGCTAATAAACCGCCGGACGCGGAGGTTAAAAGCGTTACGATTTATCACTCGTCCATTTCGGCGGCTCAGACGAGAAAAATAGCCAATCTGACGCGCGCGGAATTCGTGCAGGCTTCGCGTTGGTCGTGCGAAGAGCTTTATTACTTTTTGAAGTCGCATTGCCAAACTCAAACGCAAATTTATGGATTTTTGATGGATTTTGACGGGCGCGACTCGCTCGCCGGAGATTTACGCCCGAAAGCGTCCGGCGCGGGCGAACCGGATTGAAGAAGTGCTGGCCAACGGGCAGCGCAAGAATCTGGTTGATCTGATGAAACTCCAGACCGACTATCTGTCGATTCCCGCCCGGACGCTGGTGCCGCTGCTGGCCAACCTATCGTCGACGGA
>CAXTMQ010000185.1:0-1744 GCA_964245305.1 uncultured Pyrinomonadaceae bacterium | reverse complement strand
AGCGAACGCGGAAAAAAGAAACTGGCAGCAACGCCTCAGCCTTCTGCGCGGCAGCGTGCCGGAATTATTTAACAGGCTCGCCAAAGAATTGCCGTGCGTGGAAACGCCGTGGGAGCAAATTTTCCGCTCCGTTGTTCAGACTGCCTTTCAGGAAGCTGCATATAAAAACTACTCGCGTCCTAATCGGCGATGGCGCGCTCTCGAAAGAGATTACAAAGTTCAAGCCGGCGTAAACCTACCGTTCGCGCCGGACGTTACAAAAAAACGCGGAACACGCCTCGCCGTCGCGCTCGACACGAGCGGTTCGATTGACGAAAGTTTGCTCGGCAGATTCTTAACCGAAATTGTCGCGCTGTGCCATTTCAACCAGCGGAATTTAGTTATGCTCGTCGGCGACGCGGCGGTTCACCAGATTAAGGAAATTGACTGGCGTGACGCGAGCCGGGAGCTTTCCGCGCTTTCTTACGCGGGCGGAGGCGGAACGGATTTCCGCCCGCTCATTGCGGCGGCAGCTGAATACGCACCGGATGCGCTCGTTTATCTCACCGACCTCTACGGCGAAACGGGCGATGAGCCGGATTTTCCGGTTATTTGGGCTTGCGCTCCGAGCGCGGCGGGAAAGGCTCCGTGGGGCGAGCAAATCAATTTAAAGTAGCGATTTTCTGAATCAAAACTCTATATCGCCCGCTCAATTATTTTCAGGCAGAAGAAGACAAAATGGAAAACGAAGTCAGCCTTTCAACTTTGCGCGAGAAACACGCCCTCACTCCCGCTCGCCCGAAGGGTTTGAGATTTTTTTCGGAACTCAAACCTGAATCGCAGGAATTTGCGGTTGCAAATGAACAAGACAATTCGGAGCGATTCGATTGGGACGATGCCCAATTTCTAACCGAAGATTTCAAAACGCAGCTCGCGGAATACGGGTTTGAAGAGACAGAAGTTTATTGGAGTCTGGAATATTGTCAGGGCGATGGCGTGGCTTTCTACGGGCGCGCTTACCCGGAAAGCCTTAAAGAAAAAGATAAAAAGGCGAAACGTTTGATTGCTGCGCTTGAAGCGGCGGGCGATGAAATTTACGTCGAGATTACGGGCGCAAACAATCATTACCATCATTGGAATTCGATGTCGGTCGAAATCGAATTTGAAAATGAAATTGACGACGAAGATTTGCCGGCGCGTTTGAAGATCGCGCGACCTGCGCTACGCGAAAATCTCGAAGAATATCTCGCCGAAAAAGTAAAAGAAATCAGCCGCGAGCTGGAGAAATCCGGTTATGCCGAAATCGAATACCGCCTGCGACGAAACGACGATTCGCTCTGAATTGTCGGCACGCGAACATCTCTACGAAAAAGACGGGGCGCGCGATGACGGAATTTGAATTTTACGAATGGGCAAAATCCGAATGTCCGAAAAGTCCAAACAATCTGATCGAATCCGCAGCGTAAAGCGAGGAAAAACTAAGCGGCAGGCAAAAAATCAAAAATTATGGAAGCGATCATAAAATTATTTTACGATATTTCCTTTAAATCGTTTGATACGAATGGATTACAGCTACAAAATCAGACTTATGAAATTATATGTATCTAAAAATGTAACTTTTCTATGAAGAAAAGTTACATTCGGCAGTCTCATTTTAGAATTGAAACAATCCGGCAAAGTTTGCTAGACTGCTTTTGCATTTAAGAAGTGTATTCAGTTATCAAATAGCTGAAACAAGAGCCTTCGATTAACGGTCGAGGGCTTT
>CAXTMQ010000184.1:0-9465 GCA_964245305.1 uncultured Pyrinomonadaceae bacterium | reverse complement strand
TGATGAATTTTGCAAAAAATCTACCTTCCGGCATAAAACCTAAAGAAATAAAGAATAAACTCGTCCAGTATTTAATAAGCCATCTGGGTATCAGTCAGGCTAATGCTTACAAAATAGTTAAGCCAAATAACTTCATAGAAAAATTCATAGATGATTATGGAATAGTAACTGGGACAAATGCTCAATAGTAAATTGTAAATTAAGTTTAGGCAGGGCTTTATTACTGATTACTAGCTATTACCTTCTGAATTTTAAATTTGTGTGCCGACTCCATTCGCTTAATTGCCTCAAATTGGTGTTGTTCTGTCGGATGCGCGTATCGCATCAGCATTTGAACTCGGCTGTGTCCCATAAGAGCGGCGAGCGTCACTAAATCAACGCCCGCCTCGGCTGCGCGGGTCGCAAATGTGTGTCGTAAATCGTAGAGTCGAAACGGCTCAACTTTCGACCTGATAATTGCCCCGTTGTGGGCGTTATTAAGTTTCACGATATGTTGATTATTATCTACTCCTCTCATACCGGGAAAGACAAACACGCCCTCTGCATTTGTTCGCCTCGCCGCGAAAACTCGCTGTGCGCGGTCAGTTAATGGAATCTTCCTTCTCGCCGCCTTCGTCTTGCCCTGTTGGATGAAGACGAATCCCTTTTCGAGGTTGACGTTTTTCCATTCGAGGGCGCAGACTTCCGACGGGCGCATTCCCGTGTCAACCATAATCGTCGCCACATCTTGGAGCGGCTGACTGCAAGCCATCAAATAGAGTCGTTCTTCATCGCGTGAGACGACCCGCGTGTGTTCATCGTCATCCTTGATGAATTTCACCCTGCTGACGGGATTTTTGATAATCACGTCTTTCCTGATGAAGTAGTTCAGCATCACCCGCAAGGTCGCCAATTCGCGGTTCACGGTCGCGGGTTTGATGACGCTGGTTGATGTCGCCTTTTTGTCTTTATTGAGTTTCCGGTTCGGGGCTTGTTTCTTCTGATTTTTTCTCCACTGTTTGAATTTCTCAACGTCTTCGACGCTGATTTGATCAATTCGCCTGTCGCCGAAGAAAACCAATAACGCCTTGCTCGCCGTCTCAGCGCGACGCGAAGTATTTCTCTTGGTCGGGTGTTCTTGGTGTGTCCACTTCAAAAACTCGGCGACCGCCTCTTTGAAGCCGGGAACTCGTTGTTTTTCTTCAAAACCTACTTCACCCTTGGCGATTTGGGTTCGATAGGCGCGTTCGACTTCTTCGGCATCGCGGCGACTCGTGCATTTCGTTGATTTGCGGACTCGTTGCCCGTCAACCATAAATTGCATCCAATAAAATGCACCACGTTTTTTCACTGACATAAATTCTCCTGTTAGATTAAACAGGACGCGCCGATTGAGATATAATAGGCGCATCCGTCAACTTTTGTAGATATTGGTTCGCGGATTTAATTGAGGCTGGGGATGTTGGCGCATACCTCAGCCTTTCGCTTTATCCCAACTGTTGTTGTGGGAGACGACTCAGCAAACCCTGTTGGGCGAGGCAGGTATTTAATCCGGCAGCGGCGGCGAGATGTTTACACTCTTTTCCGAGTTCACCGGCTCGGCAGGTGCAGTGCCCAAATCTTCTGCCGTTATTGCGGACGCTGAAAGTCACTTCGTAAATCTGATTTTTTCGGCGATTGATGACCCTGTATTTTCTCGCCGTCTCGGTAAGTTGGACGAGCAGATTTTTCCTGTCGGCGTGTGCCAACTCAATCGCTCGTTTAAGTTGTTCTGGATTTCTCAATTCAATCATAAAATTACTCCTAAAATTATCTGATTTTTAATAATTCGGAAGCTGTAAATTATTGTATTACTTGCGCTTCCTTGTATCATAATAAACAGATTGAAGTATGCAGTAAACACAAATTATTCCACCACAGGTAATAACAGTTTGTTAAAAGTGATAATTTAGTTTCAACTATGAAAATCAACGTAAACATTAAAAAAACTGCCAAAGAACGAGGCATCACGACGGCGTATCAACTCCAGAAACGAGTCAAACTTTCGCCGTCCAATGCCTCACGTCTCTACAACGACAACATCAAGCAAATATCACTCGACACGCTAGGCAAGCTGTGCGAAGCACTCGAATGCGAGCCGGGCGACCTTTTCGTTGTAAAGAAGCCGAAAAAGCCCAGAGGTTGAACCGCTATCCGCGGTTAACGCTCATCGGCGATTTTCTGCGCCATCGGCGATAGCGGAATCTGCGTCAACTGGAAGTCGAGCTTGTCCAAGACCGCGCCGCGTTCTTTCAATTCTCTGTGTAGGGAATTCGACTGGCGGCGGAAGTCAAAGGCTTCGCCGCTCAAACTCTGATAAATCTGCGAAAATCTGGAAAACGTCAGATGATACCGTCCGCGCAAATCTAGTTCACTCTCGGCAAATGTTCGCATTGCTTCGGTTCTTCGTTGCTCATTTTCCGAGTTCTCAGCGAGAATCTTCTCAGCCTCCGCGCCGAGTTCTATCAACTCCATAATTTGCGATTCACGACGCTCTGCCACCTCGCGTTGCCGTCGCTCATCGTCCAATCTCTGTGCAGCTTCCGACTTGATAGAATTGAGTTCTTGTTGTGCTTGGTTACGCAGAACTTCGTCGAGCTTCACGTCTTCGCCTCGCATCACTTTTTCGATAAAATTTTCTCTGTCCATAATTCACTCCTGTTAAAAATCGAATTTTTAGTCAAACGGATTGACGGCGTTCCTGTTTCGCTCGGCGTTAAACCGTTCCGCGTAAGATTCCGTTTTCTCTTTCATCTCCTGTTCAAATTCTTCCGCCAATTTAAGTTCAATTTCCAAATCGGCGACTTTTTGTTGTGCCATTTTCAAATCACTTTTAACAATTTCTACTTTTCTCATCACAAAATCTCCTGTTTATATTAAATTTGCCGATAACATCACGGTCGGCGGCGTGAAATTTTATCCTCGTTTGAATCTGCGCCCCTATCAGGAAGCACAGAGAATAAAAATCCAATAAATCCCCTAGACTTGATAGGGAAAAACCCCGTATCGGTCTGCATTTGCTTCGTTTTCAAAAATCAGTTTATTGAAAGTTGAAATTCTGGTTCGCTGATCGCCGACTTAGGAAAATCGGCAGTCGAAAAATAGTCTCTTGAACTGAGACCAATAATGGATGAACTTCGAGAAAAGAAAGATTTGATTGAGAATAGTATTCCAGAAGATTAGATTTTTACCACAGTAGCCACATTTTTTGCCACAGGCACATTTTTACCACATTTCTGTGATTCTTAATGCGTCTCTAAATTATTGAGATTATTAGAATTAATTGGAGGCGGCGATCAGAATCGAACTGATGAATAAAGCTTTTGCAGAGCTTCGACTCTCGGGAGCAGTTCCGTTCGCCCTTCAAGAATTGCCGCGTTAAGCAGTTCCGCCTTAGCCTGCGCGGAAAGCGCAGTGTCAAAAAATACGGCATCGGCAAAATCAATTTGCGCGGTGGTTTCATTCGGTTTTTGCTGAAACTCGAAATAGTTCTTGACGAGACGGCTCATCGCGCGGTGATAGCAGGGATTGGATTGAAGAAAAGCGGCGCATTGACATTTTTCGCCTGATGATTGGTAAATCTCGTTCGATTCGGGCGACCAGTAATAAAGCGTGTTCTCAAAAGAATCCCAGTGCAAAAAAGCGGTGTCGCCTTCCAAGATTATCGCGGCGGCTTTGGCGATTGCCTTAATCCAGCGGTTTCGCAAAGTTTTTTTGCGGCGAAAGGTTAAATGAGCCTGTATGAGGGCATCGGCGGCGATTTCAATCAGGAAATTTTTATCGGTAATATTTAGCATAAACGGCAGAACACCCGAAGCGAGAAAATATTTTTTCGCTCTAATGCCTGCCGCCTTTTTTTGCTTGCATTATTTTCTCTACCGCCTAAGAACTAATGATTCATCCGCTTGAGTTTTTTGATCAGTCCACCGCGGCTGATGCCTAGGAATTGAGCGGCGCGCGTTTGATTATTGTCGTTCTCCTGCAACGCTTTTTGAAGCAGAAGATTTTCGATTTCCTTGATGTATTCGTCCATCTTCTCGCCTTCGCGGAAATGCGAAACGATTTCCGAAGCCCTTGCATCTTTGGAACTTTGCTCAAATGCGTAAGGAACGAGCCGGGCGGATAAAAAATCTTCGGTCAATTCAATCGCATTGTCGGCTCGATTTTCGTTCTGGGCGACGAGCAGCGCGTCCAGACAGGCGTTCTGCACGAACGAGCGCAACTCGCGCACGTTGCCGCGCCAATTCAGGTTTTCGAGCGGCTTGAGCGCCGTGTGGCTCGCTTCAAAGATGTGTCCGCAACGCCTGCTGAACTCCGGCAGGAACATTTGCGCCAGCGGCACGATTTCTTCCGGGCGTTCGCGCAGAGGCTTCATCCGAATCTGGTGCGCGGTCACGCGGTAACGGAAATCTTCGCGCAAAACCGATAAATTTTGGTGTGTGGCGGTGATAACTCGGACGTTGACGGGGCGCGAGCGTGTGCCGCCGACGCGCGTCACCGATTTCCCTTCAATGACCGTCAGCAGTTTCGCCTGAAGAGCGTCGGGAAGTTCGCCGATTTCGTCCAGAAACAGCGTGCCGCCGTCCGCCAGCTCGAATCTGCCCGCCTTCGCCGCCATCGCTCCGGTAAACGCGCCCTTTTCGTGACCGAAAAGCTCGGATTCGATTAGCGTCGGACTCAATTCGGCGCAGTTGACCTCGACAAAATTCTCTTTGGCGCGCGGACTCAAAGAGTGAATCTGGCGCGCCGCGCGCGTTTTTCCCGTGCCGGTTTCGCCCAACAGACATACATCGAGAAAGTCGAAACGCGCGAGAAGCCGGAGGCTCTCGGTTTCGCAAATTGTATTTTCCATCGTTTGACTTTATAAGTTTTATTAGTGCAATATTATTTCAAGTTTGAAATTTATCTCGGGCGTGTTTTAGCGATCAACCAAAACCTCACGACCGATGAATTAACAACTCTATAAATAAAAACCCCGCTGATGTTGCAAAGTTACTTTTCGGGTGCTGAAGTTTTTCGATCTTTTCGGCAGTTCGATTACAAAATGTTTCTTTGCTCTTCCAGTAGGCGAAGAATATAAAAGTATCGGGAAAGCTGTTTCGTGAATCAAGCGAATGTAGTTATGTGGTGATGATTGAATCTCTTTTTGAAGAATTAAATTTAGCGAAACAAAATGAACCGGACGGACGCGACGTTGACGCTATACCTGAACCACTCGCCGAAAACGATTCGGAAGCGTCATTTCTTGCCGCGCTGCCCGTAATTCAGAAAATCATCCGCCGCAAAATCGCGTTTTCCCAACAATCAGATTCCTTGGATATTTTTCAGGAAATTGTTCTTCGTCTTTGGAATTGGCGTAGTAAGTTCCGCGAGAAAAGCGCGCGAATGTCGTCCGGCGAATGGGAGTCTTTCGCCGCCAGAACCACTTATAACGAAATCAACCGTTGCTTTTCCTCAAAGAAGAAAATCGTTTCGCTCGACGAGGCATCGGAAGTTGCCTCATCCGATTCGATTGCAGGCGAAACAGGTGCCGAAATCGAATCGCTTGCCCGTTCCATATGGCAAGGTATTTGCCGGTTAACTCTACGGCAACGACGGGCTTTGTTGCTGCATGATCAACGATCAATTATCTATCTTCTGATGGGCGGCATTAGCGATGAAGAGCTAACGACGGCACTGGAATTTACTGACGAAGATTGGTTGGAAGTGAAAGCCCGACTGTCTTCGTCTGACTTACAAAAATCCGAATTTTCCGGCAGTAACAACCGAAATAACGCCGCATCAAACGCCGGGTCGATCAAAAAGGCGAGACACGATGCGCGCGCTAAATTGCGAACGATAATAAGCAAATGAACCGAGTCAAACACTTAACAAAAGAACAGTTGTTCGGTTATGCCGCCGACTCGCTCGAACCTTCCCTAGAAAACGAAGTTGGCAGACATCTCCTGCTGTGTGCCGAATGCCGGAAACTTCTACCCGCCCCAACGCCGCAACAGTTTATTTCGGTGTTGCTCGGTGAAAGGGAACATCCAGAACAACATTATTCTTTTGAAAAATCTTTTTCGCTGCGAACGCGGTTTCTTGTTGCCTTGTCACCTCTATTTGGCGGACGAAAAATGGCGTGGAGCGCAGGAGCCTTGATTCTCGTCGCCGGTTTTTCATTTTTGATCTGGCGGGCAATAATAAAACCGTCCGCCCCGTCGGAAATCGCGCGAACGACAGTAATTGAGAATAACCAAAGCAAAACACCGATTGACGAAGATAAGCTAAACTCGTCAGATGAAAAAAATCTTAAAGATGAAGAAATTGGGAACAGGACATTGCCCGCGCTTCCCGCCAAAAAAAACGAAAATACTCTGTCGTCTGTGACTGAACAACCCAGTAGAAAATTAAACAGACTTGAGGATATCGAACTAGCCCGAATTATTGAGAATACTCCGGCGGCTGTTCTGTCGTTGCGCCCGAAAGACGGTGCCGTTTTGCGAAGTAACTCTGACAACTCCGAGCCAAAAGCAGTTTTCTCTCTTATCAGTCCGGTCGGGGAAACCGTTTTGGAAACCGCACCGGACTTTCGATGGGAAAAAACGGCGGGCGCGGAGAGCTACAAGATCACAATTTTCGACGCACAGTTTAATGAAGTGCTGACGGCGACGGTTGCCGACAATCGTTTCAAGCCGGACAATGCATTGACACCGGGCGCAAAATATCTCTGGCGCGTCGCGGCGCAAACTGCCGACGGCGAACTTATCGCGCCGAGTCCGCCGCAACCGCCGGCGATATTTCAGATCGCTTCAGAAACGGCTGAAACCCGAATTCAATCTTTGAAGAAGAGCGACGACCAGTTCAAACTTGCTCTATTTTATGCGCGGGAAGGAATGCTCGATCTCGCCTCCTGCACTTTGGAAAAAATCCTGCTCCAGAATTCGGAGCATCGCGCCGCCAAGCGTCTCCTGACTAAGATTGTGAAATGGCAAAAAGAAAATAACACGGTCATTCAAAGATGCGGCGTTGAACCGTCCGCCAATGCCAACCGATGACTTGGGTGAAACTAGTGAGGATTTCCGGTAATCACGAAAGCCGACCAGTAAAAAGGATGATTGTATGGAGCCGGAAGTTTCAGCGATGCCAGTTGCGCTTCTCGTAAAGCCGTCGCTGGCGAGTTTGTTTTTTTACTCAGAACGAGGTAGAAATTTGACATTAAATCCGCCGTCGCTTTTTCTTCGACCGCCCACTGCGCGGCGACGACATTGTTTGCGCCGGAGGCGAGAAAAGCCCAGGAAAGACTGAGCAGTCCTTCGCCGTTCGTGACTTGTCCGTTGCTCGTGTCGCAAGCAGAGAGGACGACTAAATGCGCCGACAAATTCATTTCCAGAATCTCGGAGACGGTTAATCTGCCGTCCTCGCCCGCCGACGGCGCGAGGAGCAACGCCGAATCAAACGGATCGAGCGAATTTATTTTGCCGTGAACGGCGAGATGAATTTGTTTAAATCGTGAAGCCATTCCTTTGAATCTTGCTTCGGTCGCCGCCTGACGTTTATAAATATCAGTTTTCCCGTAAAGTTTGGCAATGTTAGCGACTTCTTTTTCAGTTTCCGGCAATGGCGCGGAAGACACAGTATTGGCGAAGGCGAGAAACTTATTTTGCTTGTCCGACGGTAAAGAATTTTGGAAACGATTTAACATACCGAGCGACGGCGCGTATGAAACAAGGTATCTTTCGATCAGGTATTTTTGTTCGGTTGTAATCAAAGCTTGGAAGGGAAGTTCCCACAACGCGCCGTCGGGAATAATGACGAGATTTTTCGCGTCTCCAATCTCGGGTTCCAAATTCTTCAGCAACGATTCGTAAAGTTCCCCTGCTTCGCGCTTAAAAGACGGTCCAAACTTAGTCAGTCCGGCGCGAAATTGTTTTATCTTTTCGGTCAAAGTCTTTTCGCCTTGGGCGATGACAAAAATTTTGGGCTGCGTTTCTTGCGGGCGAAAAACGAAGGCGAAACACGCTTCGTCCGTGACGGTGTAGGAGACGACGGCAGTATCAGCAAGAAGATTCAACGAAATTGATTTTGAGTTCGATTCAATTTTTTTTCGCCTGCCGACTTTATCTTCTAAAACACGCGATTTAAGTTTTTCGGCAACGACTACCGCCTGATAAATATTACCTATTTTGATTTGCAGTTTCAGAAGTTCATGATAAGCAGTTGCTTTATCCCGCATGAATGAAACTTTTTCAATGTCCGCCCCGGCAACCTGTCGCCGTTTTTGTTCGATTTCGCGGATCGCGAGATTAAACATCGTTTCGGCGGCAAAAAGGTTTCCGTGCTTGACGAGTGCGCGCCCGACAAGATTTGCGGAGAGATAAATCAAATTTCCCCATTGATTTTTTTGCGCTACCAACAACGATTCCCGCGCTAACTTTTCTGCTTCCTCGTATTTTTCAAGCGCAAACAACGATTCGCCCAGTCGCCATTTGCTTTCGACGACGCGCAAAACATTCCTGCTTTTTTCGGCAAGAATAACGGATTTCTGCAATCTTTCGACTGCTTCTAGATGTTCATTAGAGTTTTGCGCCAGACTCGCTAGAATATTATTCGCCGAAATGTACAAGTCATTGAAATCAGTTCGAGCGGCGATTTCCAAAGCGGCAAGGGCTTGTGCGTGTGCGGTTTTGTAATCTCCCTTCTGGCGCGCCGCAATGCTTAAATTTCTTAGGACGGTTCCTTCAAATCGCAAGTCTTTTAATGATCGCACGATTAGAAGAGACTGATTCAGATTCTTCTCGGCTCCTTTCGTGAAGCGTTGTTCGAGCATTAGTAATCCGAGCGAGTTATATAAATTGGCTTGTAAATTGAATCCGTCGTCTCCGTGGCGATTTGAAGTCGATTTCGTATCGAGCAGTTTGATCGCTTCGTTAAAATCCTCCGCACCCGCCGCGAAATCTCCGGTATCGCGTCTTATTTTACCGAGTTCCCACAACACTTCCGCCCGACGAAAATTATCCGTACCAGGCAGTGCCAGAGCCTCGGAAACGCGCGTCTCCGCTGAAGAATAATCGCCTGACTTGCGTCCCTCATTGCTCCAACCCAACAGCAAGTCACGGGCAATGCCGACGAGAGATTCTGAATTTCGCCAATCCCTTATGCTGGTGAGAGTTTCCCAACCTCTCTCGAAAAAAAATCGCGCTGTTTCGCGCTCTTCGTCAAGGTTTGCCGCCGTCTCCCCGGCTGCGAGGTAAATCTCACAAATTATTGATTTTTCCTGATCGTTAGTTGCGGCAATATCTTTGAACGTTTCGGTCGCTCTTCGGTACTCGATTAATGCCTCCCGGTATTTATCGATCGCCGCCAAAGTGTTCGCCCGATTATAAATTGCGTTCGCCAAAGCCGAACGGTTATTGCTTTGAACTGCAATCATTTCGGCGGCTTCCCAAAAAAACTGCGCTTTCCGTA
>CAXTMQ010000183.1:0-9473 GCA_964245305.1 uncultured Pyrinomonadaceae bacterium | reverse complement strand
TGTTCGCCTATCAAATTGACAAGGCTTTCATTCAATAACTGGCAACTTGGGTTAAATATAGTATTTAATGTCGGCGATTTTTTCATTTTTCAGCCTGCAATTTATTCAACTTTTACGCATCTTCACAACAATTTTCTTCTTCGATTTTCGCGGTTTTCGCTTTTTCATCTTTTCACTTTTATACTTTTCGCCTTTTCCGCATCCATTGTCTTGACAGACAAGCGTTTCGGCGTGTAAATTTGAGTCTTATCCGGTCAAATGTGCGGTGCGCCGAAGCGAAGCGAAAATCAATGCCTTATCTCTTTATTTCCAGCCAGTTTCTCAAAAAAGCTAGCGGCAGATTTAACTTCTTTTCAAGCACCGTTTTGGAAGAGTCAAATCGGGCATTTTCCACGAAAAGCCGATTTATCATTTCCGTATGACCGAATAAACTGTGAAACGCGCGTTGTTTCAACAGTTACTTTTTAAACTAAGGATATTGGACACAAACTTATAATGGCAAACGAGGTTAACAACGAGACGGAAAATCCGACCCAAACGACGGAAAATCCGGCTTCAACACAGACAAACACGAACGATCCGATTCAGACGGCAAACGAAACGGTTTCTATCGAGCCGACTGCGGAATCGAACACGCCGACTGCTCCGGCGCAGACGACGGCGACCGATGCGGCGAACGCGGAAGCGCAATCTCCGCAGGAAGAAGATTTCGGTTCGATTCTCGAAAAATTCGAGCAGGAACAAACGACTTATCAAGCCGGCGATCTGGTCGAAGGCAAAGTCGTCGGCGTTTCCGAGCGCGGCGTTTTGATTGATTTCGGCTACAAATCCGAAGGCATCGCGCCGATTGAAGATTTCACCTCGCCGGACGGCGAAACGACCGTCGGGCGCGGCGATACGGTTGAAATCATCATCAAGAGCATTTATTCGGGCGACGCTCCGCCGGTTTTGTCGCGCGCCGATGCGGTCAGCCGCAAATCCTGGGATGTTGTCGAAAAAGCGTTCAATGAAGAACAGCCGATTACCGGTCGCGTCGTTGAAGTGACGAAAGGCGGCTTGCGAATTGACATTGACGGCGTTGAAGCGTTTCTGCCGAGTTCGCAGGTTGATTCGCGTCCGGTTCGCAATTTGAATTCGTATATCGGACAAGACATCGAAGCGAAAGTTATCAAATTCAGCCGCAAGCGCAACAATATCGTTTTATCGCGCAAAGTTTTGACCGATGAAGTCGTCAATAAGCAGAAAAGCGAAACGCTCGGCAATATCGAAGAAGGCTATGTGGTCGAAGGCACGATTAAAAATCTGACCGAATACGGCGCGTTTGTGGACATCGGCGGAATTGACGGGCTTCTGCACGTAACCGATATGTCCTGGGGCAGACTGCAAAATCCGGCTGAACAATTTAAAGTCAACGACAACCTTCAAGTCAAAGTTCTAAAGCTCGACCGCCAGAAGGAAAAAGTCGCGCTCGGCTACAAGCAGCTTATTCCCGATCCCTGGTCAACCGTGATGGAGCTTTATCCGATCAACTCGAAACTCAAAGGAAAAGTTTCGAGCGTGACCGATTACGGCGCGTTCGTCGAACTCGAACCGGGCGTTGAAGGTTTGGTTCACGTTTCGGAAATGTCCTGGTCGAAGCGTTCGCAAAGTCCGAAAAAACTTCTTCGCGCGGGCGATGAAGTTGAAGTTCAGGTTTTGGGCATTGATACCGAAGATCGCCGCATCAGTCTCGGCATCAAACAACTTCAGACAAATCCATGGCAAACCATCCGCGAGCGTTATAAAGTCGGTCAGACCATTACCGGCAAAGTCCGCAATTTGACCGATTTCGGCGCGTTTATCGAAATCGAAGACGGTGTTGACGGACTCGTTCACGTTTCCGACATCACTTGGTCGAAGAAAATCAAACACGCCAAAGACGTTTTGAAACGCGATCAGGAGGTCAAAGCCGTTATCAAAAATATTGACACGGAAAATCGCCGGATGTCGCTTTCGATTAAAGAACTTACGCCGAGCGTGTGGGATAACTTCGTCGCTACGCACAAACCGGGCGATGTCGTGCGCGGCAAACTTTCGCGCTTTACGGGCTTCGGCGTTTTCGTCGAACTCGGCAACGATCTGGAAGGTTTGTGTCATATTTCCGAACTTTCCGACGAGCGCATCGAGCGTCCCGAAGCCATCGGCGAAATCGGTCAGGAAATGGATTTCAAAATTCTGCGTATCGAAAACGACGTGCAGAAAATCGGCTTGTCGCACCGCGCCGTCGGCAAAGATGAAGAGCCGGTAATTGATACGAAGAGCTATTCGACCGAAGCGAAAGGCGGAATGGCGAGCTTAGGCGAATTGATGAATCTCAAACGCGGCGCGGAAGATACGGCGAGCAAAGAAGATCAGCCGCGTATGTCGAAGAAAGAGCGTAAAGCGATGCAGGCGCAGGAACGCGCCGAGCAGGAACAATTAGCGGCAGAAGAGTCGGCAAAAATTGCCGACCAACCCGCGCCGCCGATTGCCGAAACCGAAAGCGGAGCGACTTCTGCTGAAACTGCGTCGAATGAAAATCAACCTGAAGTGCAAAACGACTCCGCAGCTCAAGAAACCGCATCCGCCGAAACGGAAAATCAAACGGCGGCGCAGCCCGATTCGACGGAGAAACAGGAAACAACATCAGCTTCCGAAGACGATAACCTGCTCGAAATCGGAGACGCGCCCGTCGCTCAAAATGAATATGCCGCCGAAAGCGTGAGCGAAAACACTGGTGAAAACACGGAAGTCGCCGCGCCGGAAAATACCAACGCGGAAACCGAAACGCCAGCGGAAACAATTGAAAATACTGAAGTAAAAACCGACGATGAAAATCAAACGTCGGAAAATGCGGAAAATGCCGCGCAAGCCGACTCGAACGAAACCGGCGAAGCGAAGAACGAAACGGAAAATGCCGATTCTCAAAAAGAATCGGACGAAAAAACCGCTAATGGTTAGATTTTGAAGTAAAATCAAACTAGATAAAGAGGAAAAGCAAATGACGAAAGCGGATTTAGTCGAAAAGGTCGCCAAAGAAGCGGAAATGACCAAAAAAGATGCCGAACAGCTTGTCGAAATTATCTTCGAGAGCATCGTTGACACGCTCAACAAAGGCGAAAAAATCGAGCTTCGCGGCTTCGGCAGCTTCCGCGTCCGCGAACGCGATGCCCGCAAAGGTCGCAATCCGAAAACCGGCTCGGCGGTCAGCATTCCGGCGAAACGAGTCGCTTACTTCAAACCCGGCAAAGAATTAAAGGAAATTATTAACAAATAATTAAATGGATATTTTGTGGAGTCCGTGGCGATACGCTTATATAAAATCGAGCGAAGCCGAAAAAACGCCTCCGCAAATTTGCACTTTCTGCGACATTCTCGCTAACTCGGCAACTGACGAAGAAAAATGTATTCTTCATCGCGCCGAGTTTAATTTTGTCATCTTAAATATTTTCCCGTATATTTCCGGTCATTTAATGATCGTTCCCTTCGCGCATCTCGCCGATTTAGACCAAGCCGAAAAACCGATTACCGACGAATTGATGGATTTAACCAAATGCTGTCAGACGGCTCTGCGCCGGACTTATCAGCCGCACGGCTTTAATTTAGGAATGAATCTCGGACGCGCGGCAGGCGCGGGCGTGGCTGAACATTTTCATATGCATATCTTACCGCGCTGGATCGGCGATGCTAATTTTATGACCGCCGTCGGTGAAACGCGCACGATTCCCGAAGATTTACGCACGACTTACGAAAAACTCAAACCTTTATTTTAACGAATAGAATTTCAAGATGATTTAGTGAACCGTTTTGGCTTCGGCTTTTTCGGGTTGGTGCGAGCGGTCAATGGCTTCGTCTTCGACTTCGCCGCCGATACTGATGGGAATTTCCGCCGGATTTTGGTAGAGCATTCCGCCGTTGTTTGAATCGCCGTTGTCGAACAAGGACAATTTCGGCGATGAGTTTGGCGGCACGTAGCCCGGATAATCAACGCGCGAATGATAAATTGCGACGAGCGATTTAATCATTACTTCGCGGATTTGCGTCAGTTCGCGCAGAGTCAGATCGCATTCGTCGAGTTGGTCGTCGGCGACAATCGCATCAATGATTTTGGTCACGATAAAACGAATATTCTCCGGTGTCGGATCGGCTAATGAACGAGCCGCCGCTTCGCAACTGTCGGCGATCATCATAATCGCCGATTCCTTAAACTGCGGTTTCGGTCCCGGATAACGAAAATCGTTTTCGGAAATTATTTCGTCAGGTCGCGCCTCGGCTTGCGCTTTTTTCAAAAAATAATGCAGAGTGCGCGTTCCGTGATGCTGCGGGATAAAATCAATAATCCTTTGGGGCAAGCCCATCTCTTTGCCCAATTTTACGCCGAAAGTGACGTGGCTGATGATGATTTTCGCGCTCTGCGCCGGTTTTAGGCGGTCGTGCGGATTTTTTCCGTGTTGATTTTCGACGAAATGCTCGGGCGCGGCTGATTTGCCGATGTCGTGATAAAGCGCACCAAGCCGCGCGAGCAGCGCGTTCGCGCCGACGACGCGACAGGCATCTTCGGCTAATTGTCCGACGGCGTGCGAATGCTGATTCGTTCCCGGCGCGCGCATCGCCAGTTGTCCGAGCGCGGGCAAATCGGCGTTCGATAATTCCAAAAGTTTGACATCGGTCAAAATTCCGAAAAGCGTTTCGCACAAAGGCAGAAACATCGCCGTTACCGCCGCCGTAATCAAACCGCTCGCCAAACCGCAGCCGACGGCGAGCGCGACCGTATTAAAAATAAACGGCTGCTGCGTGTAACCGATCAAAGCGACCGCCGCCGCCGCGCTTGCCAGCCCGACGAGCGCGCCCGCGATTGTTACCGATTGGCGCGAGCGATAACGCCCGATGCCGTAAACCGCGACCGCCGACGTGATTGCCGCGTAAAGCGCGTATTCAAGGCTTTTCGGCGCGAGCAAACCGGCAACGAGCGCGAGAAAAAATCCCATAAAAAGCGCGGTGCGGCGGTCGGCGAGCAAAGTCATCAGCAAACTTCCCGTCGCAAACGGAATCGCAAACGCCCACAAAGTCGGATCGTTCAGCGGAGCTTTGACGTTCTGCGCGGCGGTAAAATCGGCGAGGCGAAAAAATACTGCCATCAAAGCCGTCTGCATCACGGCGATAAAGCCGAACAGCGCGAATGTCTTCTGTTCGGACAAAGAAAGCCGCGCCGTTACGCCGCGATGCTCGATAAATTTCCAAGCCGTCCAATACAGAGCAGTAATCAAAAGCAGCAAACCGAAAAAGCGGTTGAGCTGGCGCGTCGAATCGCTGTAATTTTGAATCGCCGCGATTTGCGACAAAGCGGCAGGCGAAATCGTATCGCCTTCGCGGACAATCGTTTGTCCGCGTTTCAGAGAAATCTGGACGGGCGTGACGTTTTTTTCTTCCGCGTCGCGGGCATTATCTGTTGCCGCGCTGTCAAAAACGACGCTCGGTTGAATCAGCGGCGCGAGCGCAGCATCGAAAGCCGCTGCTTCCTTTTCCGACAAACTTTTGATTTGACCCAAGCCCGTTTTCAGATTGTTGCGAGCGTCGGACAAAGCCGTCATATTGCTTTCGGGCATTTTGACGGTTGATTGCTGATTCGGTTTCTGGCGGTCGTTGAGAACGATTTCAGTTTGAAAATACTGCCGATCCTGATCGCCGTAAATCGAGCCGTCGGCATTGTCGCGCAAAACTCTCGTAATCGAATCGAGTTCGTTTGCGGTGAAACGCCGCGCCGAAAAAATTTTACCGAGTTCCGCGCCGCCCGCTCCCGTCCAATTCGTCGAAGTTTCGACTTTCGCGTTTTCGTTCGCTTTGACGTTCGCGTTGGCGTTATCGCCTTTCCGCGAAAGACTTTCCCAAGCCGAACGAAAACTCTGCACGGCTTCGTCACCGCGCTTCGGCTCGAACGTGAAAATCGGCTGAATGCTTTCCCGCGCCGCTTGTTTGATTCGCTCGGTTTCTTCCGCGTCGAGCGATGAAATATCAGCCGGAGAAATAATAATTTCCCGCGCGATGTCGCCTTCTTTATATTGCTCGGTGTTTTTGTGCCAGAACGGATTGTTAATCAAAAACGTCGTCAGCAAACATAAAAAAGCGAAGCCGAGCCAGAATTTTTGATTTTCGGATACACCTTCAAACGGACGCGAAACGTATTTTTCAACGGCGACGCGAAATTTCGTAAAAGGCGACGATGAATCCTGAAGACGCTTGCTCATTGCAAATTTTGGATTTCGGATTTTGGATTGAAATTATATTCCGACCGCAACTTCCAAATCCGAAAGCTCAAAGTTTCCGATTGCTTCCCCGATTTTTTCGATTAAGGGTTTTAATGTTTTGGATTGAATAGCTGAAATTGCCACGCTTTCCGCCTGTTTGTCAAGCGCGAGCCGCCGCTTTAACGCTTCGAGCGCAATTTCGTCGAGTAAATCCGCTTTGTTTAAGACGATCAAGCGCGGAATTTTGTTCAGTTCGAGATCGCTCAAAATCTTGTCAACCGATTCGATATGCGCCGCCGCCTGCTCGCTCGAAGCGTCAACAACGTGAACGAGCAAATCGCTGTCGGAAATTTCTTCCAAAGTGGCTCGAAACGCCGCGACCAGAGTTTCCGGCAGATCGCGGATAAATCCGACCGTATCGTTGATGATAATTTCGCGTTCAATCGGCAGTCGCAACCGGCGCGATGTCGGGTCGAGCGTCGCAAACATTTTCTTTTCCGCGTAAACTTTGCTCTGCGTTAAAGTGTTGAGCAAAGTGGATTTTCCGGCGTTCGTGTAACCGACCAGAGAGATGATCGGCACGTCTTTTCGCAAGCGTTCCTTACGTCTCTGCTGACGCTGCTTCCGCAAACCTTCGACCTGTTTTTCGAGATGCGTAATTTTATCGCGCACGCGGCGGCGGTCGGTTTCGAGTTTCGTTTCGCCGGGTCCGCGCCCGCCGATGCCGCCCGCCAGACGCGAGAACGCGGAATTTTGTCCCTGCATCAAACGCGGCAGAAGATATTTCAACTGCGCGAGTTCGACCTGCAACTTTCCTTCGCTCGATTGAGCGCGTTGGGCGAAAATATCTAAAATAAGCTGCGGTCGGTCAATAACTTTCAACTCGGTCGCGTCGGACAAAGAGCGAACCTGAGTCGGCGAAAGCTCCGCATCGAACACGATTAAGTCCGCGCCGAGGCGCATCGCTCTGATTAAAAGTTCTTCCAGTTTGCCTTTCCCCAAAACCGTCTTCGGATCAATTTTCGGTCGCCGCTGGATGATTTTGTCCAGCACGATCACGTCGGCAGATTCGGCGAGTTCGGCGAGTTCGGTCATTGATTCTTCGGCTTCCGACAGATAGCCGTCGGTAACGCCGACCAGAATCACGCGATCCTGATTCGTTTGTTTGTTGCGCGCCGTCAGCCGATTGCGCGCCATCTCGGTTTCGAGCGAATTTATCAAATGAATAAAATTCGCGTCCAGATGCGCGGGAATATTCGGCTCTAAAAATTCGTATGGCAGCGATTGGCTTTCCGTCTCCAACTTCTCGGCGGTCGTCGGCAGCAGATGCGCCGAATAGACGTTATTCGGCAAACCCGTTTCCTTATCAACCTGCACGGTCGCCATCAAATCGAGCCGCAAAAGCGCGAGATCGGTCAAATCGTCCTGCGTCAATTTTTCCCCCGATAATTGGGTATGAACACACCGCAGTCCGCGAAATCGATCAGCCGAAACGCGGGCGCGACCGAAATCCGGCATCTCGATTCGTTTCGCCGTGCCGACCATCACGTATTCGACTTGTCCTTTCCGATTGATGAGAACGCCGACCTGTCTGCCCGTCTCAAATGAAATTTCCGTCATCTGTCTGGCGAGTTCCGGCGAAACGATTTGTTCAGGAGCGACGCGCCGCGTGGATAACCTTTCGATGCGTCGTAATTGATTGGCTTTTAAGCCCTGCGTAAAGCCGCTGATATTACTGATAAATCTATATTCCTCCAACGAAATAATACTGAATTATAACATATCTTTTGATGCGAAAATTGAATAAAAATCAGTCCGCTAAATCAGAGCGCGGGCAGACCGTTTGCGCTTCATCTTTAATCAATAAAAATCTCGTCCACAAAAATAAACGCATCGTCGCCCGCGCCCGGATGCCAAGCCGGAATTTTGCCTAAATTGTAGGCTTTGACGCGCACGAAACGCGCTTCAGTCGGCGCGATTGGCGTTAAATAATCCTTCTTTTGCTCGGTCATATCTTCGGGCGCGACATCAGTTTTGATGTCAGCCGCCTTTACAAAATTTACGCCATCGCTCGACGTTTCAAACTCGATGCGCGTCGGCATCCAAATCCACGATCTGGCGTTTTGCAGAAAGCCCGCGCCGACTCGCCTTATTTCCGTTTCCTTTTGCAAATCAACGACCGCGACGAAATCCTGCGCCTGATAGCCCTGCCATTCGCCCGATGCGAAATTCAATGTGCCGCGAATGCCGTCAATCAAACCTTCATCGCCGCCACCCGTGTATTGTCGATTGTATTTCGACAAAATTTTTACCGTCCAGTCGTGCGGCATTTTGTAGAGTTTTGCTTCGACTGGAAAGCTCTCTTCGCCCTTCGCATTGATCGAAACGGCTTTGATTGTTTTCGATTCGGCGATGTTGAAAGGTTTCGTGTAAGAGATAGATTTTTCGTTTGGTTCGCTGTCGTCCGTCGTATAAAAAATCTTCGCGTTTTGGTCGGGCGAAGCGATTTTTACCGTCGTGTCTTTGACGAAAACACGCACCGCTTCAATCGTCGGAACAACCGGAAAATCGGTTTCGATTTCTGATTTGGAAAATTTCGTGAACCAATCCTTCGCCGGCGCGTCGGTCATTTCAAATTCCAAAGTGCCGCCGTTCATCAAATCCTGATGAGCGAAAAACGTCTGTTTCCAATCCGCGCCGTTTAGTTTGATTGATTTGATGTAAATATTTTTTTCTGAAACATTCGCGGCGCGAATCGTGAAAGTTTTGCCGTTTTCGAGATGAATTTTTGCTTCCCGAAAAAGCGGCGTTCCGAAATCATAATTCGGGATTGACGGCGCGACTTGATAAAAACCCAGCGCGCTCAAAATATACCACGCCGACATCTGTCCGCAGTCTTCATTGCCGATCAAACCGTCGGGCGTTGGTTGGTAAAAATCGTCGAGAATTCGGCGAATATACATTTGAGTTTTCCAGGGTTCGCCCGCGTAATCATACAAATAAGCGATGTGGTGCGAAGGTTCGTTGCCGTGCGCGTATTGCCCGATCAAGCCGGTAATGTCGGGCTGTTCGCGCCCCGCGAGTTTGTCGGTCGTCGTAAAAAGCGCGTCTAATTTTGCCGCAAATTTACCCTGTCCGCCCTGCAATTCGATCAACTTTGAGATGTCGTGCGGCGCGAAAAACGAATAAACCCAACTGTTGCCTTCGGTG
>CAXTMQ010000182.1:0-9574 GCA_964245305.1 uncultured Pyrinomonadaceae bacterium | reverse complement strand
TGCCGTCGAATCAAGAATTTTCTTTTGTTGATTCAACAATAAAAATCAAATCACAACCAATTTTCTTGACACCCGACTCCGATCCGTTCTATATTTTCAATCAAAATTTCGGTGACTAAGATTTATCTTTAACTTTTGCATAAGATTTGTGAAATCAAATGATTTTCTATGCATCGCCGATTATCCTAATAAATTTTATGAATTCGAGGTGTTGGAATGGGATTTATTATGTTTAATCTGGTTAACGCAGCCACGTTGGGAACATTAGTGCCGGTGGTCGGCGGAGTTGCTGCTTTGCCCGCCGGTCTCGCCGGACCCGGTATGTATATTATTTACAACAGCAACACCAATAATCGCTATGTCGGCAAAGCCGCTGATTTCGGCGCGCGTTTTCAGCCTCGAATGGAAGCCGTCGGAGAATTGGGTTTTTCAGTTCCCCAGCTCGATCAAATTATTGCCTATTGGGGGTCGGTTGATGTTCAGCAAACTGCAACAGCTATGAATCCGGCACCTGCATTCATTACAGTTACTCCGTTCGCCTATACCGTCCCTAATGTAACAGCCGCCCTTGACGGTCAAAATATTCAATTGGAGCGATTGCTGGTTCGTTTTATAATGACACAGGGCTGGGGAGGCTTTGTCACGAACAATATTTGGGCGGCACCGGGAGCCACATATACGAATCCGACTGGAAATCCGATTTTAGTCCGGGTTAATTACGGAGCTGTTCCAGGGACAGCCGCCGGTCATCGAGTAAGTTTATGGAATCCGGGAGCGGGCGGCGCGTGGTAGCCAAATAATTCTTTGGGATAAAAAACTTAAGATTTTTCCAAACTTTTCTGCTATCCTGTGCGAATGAAAATTCTACTTATCTTCGCGCTTATTTTTGTGTTTGGTTTCAATTCCTACGGATTACCGCAATCGCCGAATAATGTCTGATGACTGGCAAAGTATCTCTGCCTGCTCTGTCATAGTTTGTTAAATCGGAAAAATTAAAATCGAAAATTATGGAGGAAATATGAATTCGGATTCAGACAAAAAATCATTGATTGAGATGGAAAAAGGCTTTCTTGAAGCATACAAAAATAAAGATTCCGAAGCATTCAAGAAAAATTTCGCCGACGATTATGTCGGAGTCGCTAATGACGGAATGCAGACCGTCGAAAAAGAAATCAAAAAGATGAGTCATTTCGATGTCGAGAATATCGAAATGCAGGATGAGAAGGTCGTATTTCCGGCGGAGAACGTCGCCGTTTTGACTTATAAAATGGTTTCGACAGGCACTTTCGACGGAAAGAAAATCTCCGGTTCGATTTACGCTTCGACCGTTTATCTAAACCGTGACGACGAATGGCAGGCGGTTCTGCATACGGAATCAATGGAGCAAAAGTAGAAAATCAGCAAATTGACAAAGGCGAGATATTTCACTCGCCTTTCTTATTTTACTTCTAATAACGTCTGTTGGAACGGCGATTGACTCGCGTTCTGACGACCGTTCGCCGCCCGTTCGTGCGATACGTTCGGGTTACAACTCGCCTGCCGTTCGGCGAAACGCGAGTCGTTCTAACAACGCGCCGATTTCTTCGCCGATTCTGCCCGCCGAGACGAATATTAATTTGCGGCGCGCCCGCGCTTAATGTTGAGGACGCTGATTCTTTGGCTTCAACCGTCGAAACGACAAAGCCGAAGGATAAAACCGCCAATGTCAATGTTAATAATTTTTTCATCTTAAACCTCTCAATTTGTATTCTTGAAGTTCAGAATATCCTGCTGATTCTTAAAATTTTGTCTTATTGCCGACATAAGAGAGGTAAATAAAGCAATTAAGAAGTTCGATTGCCTTGTTCGCCTTATCCTCTCTTTCTGCTATCTTACCCCTATGAAAATCTTACTTACCTTATTTCTTCCCTTTTATGGAAAGTTCCTTCTTCTTTCTCTCTTTGAAAATCTTCAAAGGTTGTTTTCAACTTCTCGACCAGAGCGTTATTATCGTTCCCAAACTGCTGTCTGTTTTTCATAACATCCGTGAATATCTCGACAAATCTGTTATTTAACTTATTCGGTAATAACTCGTCGTATTCTTCTCTTGTCAAAATTATTTGCATAATGTTTTCCTTACTGATTTTCTATAAACAAAAATCAAGTGTCTTCCTGCTTCTCAAATAGTTTTCGCGCGTAAAGATTCGGCTTCCTGCTTTATACCGAACCGATCTTTAAGCGCGAGCGCGTCATTCCCGTAAACCGATTTGACGCGCCCGTCGGAAAGATAAATGACCGCTTTGTTGTTCTCGAACTCGATTTCGGTAATTTGATCGGGGTTCAGAAGATATTCGCCGTATTTTTCTAATTTGTTATCCATATTTTTAATTTATTAATCGTAATTTTCTGCCAATTGAATTTTGGCGGTAACCGTTCACATTATTTTCTAACCGAAGTAAATACTCGTTTGAAAAATCTATGAACGATGTTTTTTCTGCTCGAAGGACTCAAATCGCTTCCGAAGATGCGAACTCCCGTCCACATTACCGGAGCGAGTGCCAAATGCCATAAGCCTTTTTTACCGACGATGCAAAGAAAAAGATGATTGTCTGCCCGCAGCCGCATTCGCCAATTATCGCCGCCTGTAATGTAATCAAGGTCGTGCTGACGGCAGCAATCCAGATAATCGCCATCGAACCACATTGTGCAACCGTCACTCGACGCGGCAGTCTTATTAACATAGATGTTTTTGCCGTCGAATTTCGTCGCTTCATTTTGTTGAGCGAAAATTATTTCTGAATAGAGAAACAGATGTAGCAGAAGCAGCAAAAACATCTTTCGATCCGGAATTAAAGTTTTCGGCATTAGGGATATTTTAATTTCATTTGCGGCAGGGGGTCAGTAGTCCACAATACCTTTGTATTTCAAAAAAGTGGAACGGCTGAAGAAAACGATCATCTGCGGGGTCTTCGCCGTCATTAGATTGTGTAATTGAAAAATCAAGAGCGTGATTTATTATTTCCGCTCTCGATTTTTATCGGTGACCATTAACTGAATAATCGCTTGGCGACTTCGGCGAGAAATTCCGGTTCGACTCCGGGCGCGTTCAGCTGCGGTTCTTCGTCCAAATCCGGCGGGTCGAATCCTTCCGGCATAATCTCGTCGGCAACATATAATTCCGAGCCGTCTATTGGGTGTTCGCCTTTCCAGATTTGCCCGATTTCGGTGAAATCCGTGTCGCTCCACCGATACATAATGCGGTGCAGACCTTCGTCTTCGAGCTTTTTCGCTTCGGGGAATTTGCGGTTGTCCAAGTCGGGAATCGGGAACAGCGGTTTCAAATCAACGCCCGTCAAAGTTTCCAGAGCCTTCGCGTAAGCGACGATGTGAACGCCGCCGCGGACAAGCAGGTAGCCGACGGCGGCGCGGGCGCACGGGTCGCTGACCATTTCATAAACGCGCATTTTGTTGGCGCGCGCGCCGCATTCCAGAAAGAAGTTGTGCAGTAAATCGAGCTTTAAATTACCGCTCGAAAATACGTTCTCGCCCGACCAAAATTTGCCCATCGAATCTATCGGCAAAGCGGTTTGTCCGCTGGCGATGAAATGATACGTGTTGCGCGCGTCGGTGGCGTTTTCGAGCGGTGTCGCCGCCGGGTCTTTGCCGCGTTTGGTCGTTCCCGTCAACAACAAGTTGATGGCGTAGGAAAGCGTTTCGATGTGACTGTATTCTTCGGCGGCGATGCTCGCAATCACGTCGTAAAAGGGGCGCAGCTTTTTGCGCCCGCGAAAGTTGAACGACTGATAGGTGTAGTTCATCAGCGTGGACATCTCGCCGAATTTTCCCCCCAAAAGTTCCTGGACGGCGGCGGCATCGTTTGCCGAAGGATTTTTCGGACGCGGCAAATCAACCGCGATTTTATCAAATCTTGAAATCATTTTCTCCTCCTTTTAGTAGCTGAAAAATGCTGAGGTAAACTCCGGCATTTAGGACGGCTAGGGTGTAGTAACGGATAATCCGACGAAATCGAACTATGAATTAGTTTCGATATAAACTGATTTGTATTTTACCGAACCGTCAAATTTTCTGTGTCATCTGAGTTACATAAGAGGAAAACAATTTGTCCTTTTTATCTACCGCTTTGAAACGACAGCAATAAAATTTTTCGGAGTTCTTTTTTATTTTGTCTGCTGCCTGACATACAAATTTGCTTTGTTAGTTCAAACTAAAAATACAAAAGCAACTTTTCCCGAATATTTTCTTAGAAATGCGATTAAAGTCCCTGAAGAATAAATATCAACCGTCTTCGTTGGAAAATTCAAACGCCAATTAAAGACAGTCGAAACTTAACGATAAGCCATATTAAATAGGAATCCACATTGAAATTCTTAAGCGGCTTTGAAAGCACTCACATTTTTGGCTCCGGCGAAGATGTTCTGCAAACAACCAATCATACCGATCTCTACGAACAAGATTTACGATTGGCGAGTGCGTGCGGATTGAATATGATGCGCTATTCAGCTCCGTGGCATTGCATCGAGCGCTTTGAGGGCGTTTACGATTGGTCGTGGATGGATGCGGCAATGAGCTGTCTGAAAGATTTAGAAATTGAGCCGATTCTCGATCCGCTTCATCATACAAGTTTTCCCGTCTGGTTGACCGACGGCTTTGCTGACCGGCGATTTGTAGAAACTTATGTTCGCTTTGTCACGAAACTAGTGAATCGTTATCCGTGGGTGAAGCATTACACCGTCATTAACGAACCGTTCGTAACCGCCTTTTTCTGCGGACACGAAGGCATCCGGCATCCCTACCGGCGCGGCGGCGAGAACTTCGTCGCGATGATTCTCAAGGTCGGCGAAGCGATTTGCCGCATCAGTCGAACGCTCACGGAAATTAATCCTCAAGTGCAGCTAATTCACATTGACTCGTGCGAGAAGCATCGCGCAACGGATTCCACATCCGTTTTCATTACCGATTTTCGCAATGAACTGCGATTTTTAATTCACGATTTAATCTTAAGCAGTCAGACAAAATAGATTTTATCTTTCAGTTCTTTGAAATTCACTTTATATCGGAGTCCGATGCCGTTGAAAAGCTCTTTGGATTTTTCGCTTGCACTTTGGCGGCGGATTGCATCGATTAGCGGATTCTTCCCGACTGCCGCTTCGACCGATTTGATATGGACGGGATTTTGCGGGCAAAGAATTGATTGTCCGCCTCTGCCGGGTTTGTTCATCAAACCCGGCAGAGGCGGTTTTTATGCCGAGCGTCAAACCGCGAGTAAACAGTGAGGCGCGAAATTTCAAAGAACTCGGTCAATTCGCTGACGCTCTTGCCTTGATTTGATAAAATCGGATAAAAGCGGCGAGGGCGAAACTGAAATTGCGAACCGTTTTTATGACCTGCCTGTAGAGTTATGAGTTCGGCTCCGGTTAATTTAACAAAACGCATGAACCGAATTTTGACGATTCATACGAAAATATCAAAATAATTTTGTGTGGCTGCTTAACAAATCAATTTTTAATCAAAGTATAAAACGCAGAGTGGCGCGAAACTCTGCGTTTTTTATTTATACAACGCTCCGCGCCGTTTCGACTTCCAAACGTGCGAACCGAAACCATTTTGGCTCGATAATTTTTCGGCGGAGAATAAAGATATGAAATTATTATTTTTAGCTTTGATTACAGCATTTTCATTCGGCACGATTTTCGGCGTGAACGCGCAAAAGGAAAAACAAATCACCGTTCGCGTCGGCAAACAGAAAAGGGAAGCGACGAGCAAATTAACCTTAAAATTCGTCTCGGTCGTCGAAGATTCGCGCTGTCCCGAAGGTGTCAACTGCGTCTGGGCGGGCAACGCCAAAATAAAAGTCGCCGTCATCAAAAACGGACGCGAAATGAAAACCGTCGAACTAAACACCAATCTCGGCGCAAAAGGCGACACTTACGAAGGCTACGCATTTTACCTGAAAGAATTGACACCGACTCCGACCGCAAAAGCGAAAACGAACGCGAACGATTACACCGCGCTTTTTACAATCAGCCGTCTGACGCGATAAATTTTTCATTCGATTATACTTTGGCAAAAGGATTCGTCAGATACATCAAAGCGATCAGCAAAATAAAATACGGAATCAAAACTGCCGCGCCCGCGTAATCTTTGGCAATCCGCTGACCGAAGAAAAGCGCGACGATTGATGCCGCGCCTAAAATTGAAGCGTAGAAAATCAAATCGAGCGAGCCGGACATGAAAAAATAAATCAATCCGATGCCGCTCAAAAATCCGGTCAAAATCTCCATCAAAGTAATCGTCGCCAGCATCGGCGCGACCGTTCCGCGCAAGAAGGTTTTGGAAAAATGTTCGGTCAGCCATTCGAGATTGCCTTTCCAATCAAAGATTTTATCCAATCCCGACTGAATGAACAGAATTGCGACGAGCAGCGCGGCAAACAGCGCGGGAAGATTTTTGCCGATAATTTCGAGCGTCATAGCTTATGAATTCGATTGATTGTTTTTATTGCGCGGATTCGAGTTCCGCCGCTAGTTTTTCATCGGCTTGGGCTTTCACGTTTTCGCCGATTTGTTTATAGGTAAAAGCGCGGTTGCGGTATGCCATGGCGAGTTTCGGGTTCAGTTCAATCGCTTTGTTAAAATCGGCGAGCGCGGCATCTTTGCTGCCGCGTTCAAAATAATAAATTCCGCGATTGTTATAAGCGATAGCATTTGTCGGCTCAATTTCAATCGCTTTGTTATAATCGGCTACTTCCAAATCAGAGCGATTAAGTTTTGCGTAAGCCTTAGCGCGAAAGATATATGCGAGTGCCGTTGGGCGAACGGCGACTGATTTAATTAAACTTTCGACCGCTTCTTCAAAGCGGCTGAGATTGATTAAGGTATATCCGCGATTAAAATACATTTCGCCGACATTACTGTTGAGTTTTATCGCCGCATCATAATCGGCTAAGGCTGATTCAAAACTCGAAAGCTGAAGAAAAAGCGCGCCGCGCGTACCATAAGTAATGGCGATGTTCGGATTAAGCTGAATGGCTTCGTTGCAATCCTTCAACGCTTGTTCATACAATTTCAAATTATAGTTGATAAAACACCGATTCGAGAGATAAATCGCGGTTTTGGGCGTAATTGAAATCGCTTTGTTGACATCTGCCAAAGCTAAATCGAATTTTCCCGCGCTCATATAAACAGTTGCGCGATTGCTGTAGGAAAGCGAGCCTTTCGGATTTAACTCGACCGCTTTGGAAATGTCGGCGAGCGCGTTGGATAAATCGGCTTTTTTCAAAAACGTCATTCCGCGATTGTCATACATAAAGGACATCGGCGATAGTTTTATCGCCGTGTTAAAGTCTTCGATTGCCGGGTCGAATTTACCGAGTTCGCTATAAGAATAACCACGATTGTTATAGGCGATAGCAACTTTCGGGTAAGCCCTGATGATTTTCGTGTAAGCGGCAATCGCTTCTTCATATTTACCGCTTTCCATTAGCTTGACCGCGTTGCCGAAATCAATTTGAGTTTGCGTCGAAACGCCTGTGATATTAATCATCTTGGTCTGCATAACCGTTCCCAAAACCGGTGTCGGCGAAGTTTCCGGTGTCGGCGTTGCCTGCGCGTGTAAGTTCGCTCCGATTCCGAACAGAACCAATAACAAAAATAATTTGATAAATTTCATAATTTTAATTTCTTGCCTGCGCCATCAATTCTTCGATTTCTTCCGCCTGTTTCGGGCATCTTGCCGTCAAATTGACGTTGCCGTCTTCGGTTACTAAAACATCGTCTTCGATGCGGATGCCGATGCCTCGATATTTGGCGGGCGCGTTTTTGTCATCGGGCGGAATGTAAAGTCCGGGTTCGACGGTTAAAACCATTCCCGGCGCGAACGGGCGCGATTCTTTGGCTTTGTGATCGGCGAAATAGCGTCCGGCATCGTGCGTGTCCAATCCTAAGTAATGCCCGACTCCGTGCATATAATATTTTTCAAAAGATTTTTTCTTGATTAAATCCTTCGTTTTGCCTTTCAGAAGTCCAAGTTTTTTCATTCCTTCGGTCAGCATTTCGATGGAAATATTCTGGCGTTCTTTGAACGTCGTGCCTTTGACGCTCGCCTTTAAGCATTCGATTTCGGTTTCGAGAACGATGTCGTAAACTTCGCGCTGCGGTTTGGTAAATTTGCCGTTGACGGGAAACGTGCGCGTGATGTCCGAAGCGTAGCCCTGATAGCTTGCGCCCGCGTCAATCAATAATAAATCGCCGTCTTTGAGCGGCTGATCGTTTTCGACGTAATGCAGAATCGTCGCGTTCGCGCCGCCGCCGATAATCGAATTATATGCCACGCCGCTCGCGCCGTTCATACGGAAATGATGCTCGACGACGGCTTCGATCTGCGATTCGTTCATTCCGGCTTTGGTCGCCTTCATCGCCGCGGTGTGCGCGTCCGTAGCGATGTCGGCGGATTTCTGCATCAGCGCGACTTCTTCTTCGTTTTTGTGCAGGCGCATTTCGTGAATAAGAAGAATCGGGTCAATAATCGTGTGCGGCGGATAAGGCGTGCGAAGTCGTCTGAATCTTTGCGCCGAAATATAATTTAGAATCTGCTGGTCGAGTTTGTTATCAACGCCGAAACGATAATAAAGTTTTTCGTGTCCGTCCACCATTTTGGCGAGTTCCGACTGAAATTTTTCAATCGGCAGAGCTTTATCCGCGCCGTAATTTTTCTTCGCGCCGTCCACGCCCGCGCGTCTGCCATACCACGTTTCCATTTTCGGATCGCTCGGACGGACAAATAAAGTATACGGATTTTTCCGGTTCGCCGGATCAATCACCGCAATCGCGTCGGGTTCGGGAAATCCGGTCAGATAAAAGAAATCCGGGTCCTGATGAAACTTAAATTCCGTATCGTAGCTTTTCGTAACTTCGTGCGCCGCCGGAATAATGGCAATCGCGTCCGCGCCGATGACTTCAATAAAATCCTTTAACTGTTTTCGCATAAACTTTTCCTCTTTTGGCTTTGAATAATTTCCTCTTGTGGAAAATTGTAGCGCAAAGCCTTGAAAAAAATAAATTTGAATTATTATAGTTGTTACGAGCATATTTTATTTTATGAGAAAGTTTTCAATTCTGTTTATCATCCTTTTGTTGACCGCAGACATTTTAGGACAGACGAAATATAGGACATACAGCAATGCGCGTTTCGGTTATTCTATTTTGTATCCGTCCGGTTTACTCACACCGCAACGATTAAAAGATGTTTCAAGTTCCGGCGAGATATTTTTGTCGAACAATAAAAGCGTCGAAATGCGAGTTTATGGCGAATATGACGCTTTGGAAACGGGATTAGACGGACGTTATGAAAGTGACTTAAAAAGCTTTGGCAAAGATGTTTCATATAAACTTTTAACGAAAGACGCTTTCACGATTTCCGGCACTAAAGGCGAACGAATTTTTTATCAAAAAACTCTTCGCCGCCGCGTTAAAGGTATTGACGTTTTTTACACATTCACTATCGAATACGAGAAAGCCGACCGCAGACAATTCGATGTGATAATTTCGCAAATCGCCAAATCTTTCAAATTCGACCC
>CAXTMQ010000181.1:401-9580 GCA_964245305.1 uncultured Pyrinomonadaceae bacterium | reverse complement strand
GAAATAATCAGAGTCATGCCAAAGGCTATCGGCAAAAAATGTTTGCGGGCGATTCGATCTTCTTTTTTTAAGAGACGATGCAGAATCGCAAAAGCGGGCAAAGCGACGCTGCCGACCATCGCGCCAATCGCGCCGCCGAAAATCGCGCCGATAACGAATATAATAACTCCGCCCGCACCGCCTGCCATTAGTCCCCACAAAATTCCGAGGAACGGAAGAACCAAAAGCATTTTCGTCCAAGACGATCTTTCCAAATCGCCGACAATCTTGCCGATCAATTTGCCGCTTAAAAATCCTGTCACGGCGGCAATCAGGTTGGTTATGGCAAAAACGCCGAGAATCCACAGTTCATCGGGGCGCATAGTTCCGTCGTTGACAAACATTCGCGTAAAAACTGCTGCCGGCGGAATGGTTCCGAGTAATAATCCGAAATATGCGAACGCCTGTTGATCGGATAAAGGATTTTTCATCGTTGCCGCTTCGAGCGCGTCCTGTTCGTTCGTGTAAAGCAATTTCAGGCGCGCGGTTTCGGCATTGGCGGCGAGCAGAATTTCTAATCTTTGCTGCGTAATCTCGTCATCGCCGTTAAATTGCCGATTGGTTTGCGGGCGGTTTTGATAGGTAAATATTCGGGCATTTGCGGTTTCCATTAAACTTTATTCTCCAGATAATTGACGCGCGGCGGTTCGATTAATTGCGATTTCGCGGCGAATGATTTTTCGACACTTTCGCGCGCGGTCGAATCATTCAACAGACGAACGAATTCGTCTATTGAATTCTCAAAATTCTTCGCGTCTTTGACCGAGCCGGATAAAAGTTCAATCGTTTGTAAAAAATCTTTTCGCGCTTCGGTTTGATGAAAGGCGAGTCGTTTTCGGTTGCGTCTGTGCAGACAAACGGCGGCGATTTCGACATCGGTTATTTTGGCGGCGCGAAATATTTCCTTCTCGCGTCCGGTCGGCGTTTCGGCTTCGTTGTTCAGTAAAATCGTCAAATTCGCGTATCGTTCGAGCGTTTGTCGAAATTCAAAAAGCGAAATTCGCGCATCGCTTTCGAGCAGAAATTTTTCGAGTTTTTTCTGAATCGCGGAAAGTCGCGCGGCGAAACGCGGCTCGCCGGAAAATTTTTTATTTAAATTGGAAACGGCGAACCATTTCGCGTTTTTGATTTTGCGAATCAAAAGAAAAACGAGCGGAAGCCAAAAGACGAAAGCCAAAAGAGTTTTCAGCCAAAGATTTTTACGTATGCCTGTGGCGCGTTTCTTCAAATAAAAGTGAACGCCGAACGGCGCGCCGCAAGATAAATAAACGATTATTAAGTCGGTCAAATTCATCAATTCAGAAAAATGGCAAAGGTCGTGCCGACGGCGATTAAGAATTTTCTGAAAATCGGATTTTCGCCGAATAACCGATATATCAAGGCGTATGCGGAAATTGATGGAACAAAATCTTATCTGAAGCGTTTAAGAAAAATAGCAAAGCGCGAAAAATCAGTTAAGTTAATTTGCAGAATGCAAATTAACAAACAAATAAAAAATTATTGAAAAGAACTTCGCAAAAAATATTTTTCGCCGTCTTCAAACATTGGCACTCGAATTGCTAGCCACATAAACGGCATTAGTCGAAGTAATCTTTACAGTATCGGATTCATACAATCAGGAAGTTATAAAAATGACAGCGAAAGCAAAAATTAAAGTGATTAAAAAAGGCGAAGTGAAAGCCGCCGAGGTACCCGGCAAGACCGAAGCGAAATCGAAACAGGCGGCGCGTGAAATGGTTTCGACCGTCTCGAATTGGGTGAACGAATTCCAACAGCGTCGTCGTGAAGAAACGAAACAAGCCATCGAAAAATTCTTTTCAAATCAGCCGCAGGCAAACGGCGTGTAGTATAAACATACGCATCTTGTAAAGATTTTCAGACAAGCTAAATAGAATATTTATTAAGGGTAGCCGAATTCGGCTACCCTTTTTTACTTTGTAACGCAGAAATTCAAGCCGAATAAAACTGGCTTTTCGGCGCAGCATTTGTGATAAACTTTTTCGAAACGGACGCGGCGAATTTTTATGCGGGAAAAAGTAATTTTAATTTCGGGAGCGACGAGCGGAATCGGACGCGCGATGAGTTTACTGTTCGCCGAAAACGGCGCGAGAGTCGTCGCCGTCGGCAGAAACGAAGAAGAATTAAACGCTCTGAAAAACGAAGCGGAAAACTCGGACGGAACAATCGAAACGAGCGTCGCTGATTTATCGGACACGACGCAAATCGAAAAAACTGTGGCGAAAACGTCTGCCAAGTTTGGTCAGATTGACGTTTTGGTGAACGCGGCGGGCATCATTTTGAACGGCACGATTGAAAACACGACGCTCGAAGATTGGGACAAAATGATGAATATCAATCTGCGTTCGATGTTTTTTATGATGCAGAAATGCGTTCCGCTGCTCGAAAAAACCGAAGGAAACATCGTCAATGTTTCGAGCGTTTCGGGAACACGCGCGTTTCCCAATGTCTTGGCGTATTGCGTTTCAAAAGCGGGCGTTGATCAATTAACGCGTTGTGCCGCGCTCGAACTCGCGCCGAAAAAAATCCGCGTTAATGCTGTTAATCCAGGCGTGGTTGTGACGGATTTGCACAAGCGTGGCGGAATGGCTGAAACGGATTACGAAAATTTTCTCGAAAACTCGAAAAAAACGCACCCGATTGGGCGCGTCGGCAACGCGAAGGAAATCGCCGAATTGATTTTTTATCTGGCATCGGAAAAAGCCGCGTGGATTACCGGCGCAACTTACGCGATTGACGGCGGACGCGCTCAAACCTGCGCCAGATGATTTTTTTATCTTTAATTTATGAAATTCCAGCTTCTTCCAAGCACTTTTGACGAAAACGGCAAAGCCGCGCCGCGCCAGCATCTGGCGTGTTTCGTCGTTGACGACTGCGTGGCGATTGATGCCGGAAGTTTAGCGATGGCGACGAGCGCGGCGCAGAAAAAACAGATTCGAGATGTGGTTTTGACTCACGCGCATCTTGATCACGTCGCCGGTTTGCCGCTTTTTGTTGATGATTTGTTTGCGATGCTTGACGCGCCGGTTTGCGTTCACGCGACGCGCGAAGTCGTCGAAATTCTCGAACGCGACGTTTTTAATTGGACGATTTACCCGCGCTTTTCCGAGTTGGAAAATTCAAACAATGTAACGGTAATGAAATACGCGCCGTTTGAATTGGAAAAAGAATTTTCGATCAAACACCTGTGTTTTAAGCCGTATGCCGTTAATCACAAAGTTCCGAGCGTCGGCTTTGTAATTTCCGACCGAGAAACGACCATCGCTTTGAGCGGCGACACGGCGGAAATGGATGTCTTCTGGCAAGGCGTGAACGCCGAAGAAAATCTTTCCACGCTTTTAATCGAATGCGCGTTTCCCGACAGTCTGGAAGAATTGGCGCGCACTTCGCATCATTTAACGCCGACGCGAATGCGTAAGGAGTTAGAGAAATTCAACCGAAAAGAATGCGCGATTTACGTCGTCAATATCAAGCCGATGTATTACGACGAAGTGGTCGAGCAAATCAATCGAATGGAAATCAAGAACTTGCAAATTCTGCAAGTCGGGCAGATTTATGAATGGTAAAAACTTCCGAAATTCAAGGTTTTTCACGTTTGAAATTAACCGGCTCAAAAGAACTTTCGCGGTGTTCGCCCGTGAAGCCGTGAAGCGTTACGCGCCCGTTTCTCATAACTTCCTTGATTTTAAATGTGCGTTCCTGACGATTTTTGCCCGGCATAATTCCGGCGCGAAACGTCACCGACATTTCCGGTCTTGCCCAAACATCCGGCGGAACGATTTTACTGTATAGTTTTTTGAAAACGCCCATTTTTAATTTTCCGTTTCTTCCTTCTTTTTATGTTTTGCCTTGCGCCGCGACGGATTAGCTTTTTCTTCGGGTTTGTCTTTGCCGAATTTGCGGCTCGGCGGCGCGACGGGTTTGCGAATCGAATCGAAAATCGGCTGTTCAACTTTCTTCTTTTTCCCTGCGCTCATAACAGTTAAACAACTTACACGAGAAACTCGCGCGTGTCATGCGCGAAAGCCTTTGTATTGACATTCGCGCGAGAAAATTTCACTATTGAGAGGCGTTTAATAAATCGAATCGTCCGGTTCGATTCTTCGGCAGACAAAGTTCGGAGGCAAAATTTGAACGGCAGATTAAACCAAGAATATCAATTTCCGAAAACTTCTACCAAACAAGCAGGACGGGTGAAAACGATGTATCGCCGTCCGTTCTGGCTCTACGCGCCGGGTTATTATTTCTTCGCCTCGACTGTCGCCGTGCTTTTCTTTTTCTTCGTTTGGACTATTCTCAGCGAAGAAAACGAAGAAACGCCTTTATTTATCGCGGCTTTCAGCGCGATTTTTATTTTAATCGTTTCCGTTTTCTTTCGTGAAGTTCTGCTCCGCAAAACGCGCCGCCAATATTTGGCGATGGAAAATGAATTCAGAAATCGCGCTCAATTAATCGCGCCGCCGAGCAAACTGCTTGAAAACGGAAACGGAAAAATCACGCTCGAAAAAAACGCGCGGCTCATCAAGGACATTCAAAAAAAATCCGACGCGGCGCGGAAATTGAAAGATTTTGCCGACGGGCATCTCGAAGTTTTGGAAAGCTGTCGTGAATATCTGACGCTCAGCGGCGAGCAGATGAAAACAGCCGGCGCGGGTTCGCCGCGCTTGGTCGGATTTCGGCGCGGACGCGAAATTGTTGAAGAATTGCATCGTTTTCATCTGCTTTCGTGGGCGGAAAACGAATCTCTGTCTCTGACGCGCAAAGCCAGAAATTATGTTACAATTTCCGATAAATTGAACGCCGCGCAAGAAGCTCTGTCAGTTTTGAATTCGGCTTTGGAATTTTATCCGAGCGAAACAAGCCTGCTCGAATCCGAAACGGTTTTGAAAAATTTTATCGCTTCGATCAAAGTTTCGCACTGGGTCGAACAAGCCGAACGCGCGGCTTTCAAAGGAAATAACAAACGCGCAATCAGTTTATACCGGGACGCTTTATTTTTTCTCGCCCGCGAAGACGTGAGAAGCGAGGACAGAGACGCGATTGCCGAAACTATTAACACCAAGATCGAATCTTTGCGGGAGTCTCCGACGAATAAAAAATTAGTTGATAAAGAGATTTAGAAAAAATGAGTACTCAAAATTGCCCCAGATGCAACAGCGACCGAATCAGACGCGGTTATCGCCCGACTCCTTTCTGGTCGAAAATTCTATTTCGTTATAATTTATTATGCGACAACTGTAATTGGGAATTCAAAGGCTTTGCCATTCCCGGAACGGTTTCGACAAAACCTACTCGAAAACCGAAAAAAACGAACGACGACAAAAATAACATCAAGGCTTTTTAAGCGTTTTGAAAAAATCGCAAAGGCGCGCCGCGCGAGCAAATGAAGAAAAGAAAACTACATCATTTCTCATATCTTTTATTGTGCCTCGCTCTTTGGCAAAGTCCGATTTTCGCGCAAGTTCCGACTGTTCAAGATGAAACCAAACCGACGGAAGTTCAAATTAACGAAGAAGATTTGATTCATCAGGGCGATTTGATTGACGTGGACGTGATCGGCAGTCTCGAATACGACTGGCGCGGAACGCTCAATCCCGAAGGATTTCTCGAACAGGCGGGAAAAAAAACGGAACTGCAATTCAAAGGCATTGATTTTCTCGAAAATCCGATTTACGCGCTCTGCCGCAGCGAAACGGATGTCGCGGAAGAAATCACCAAAGTCTACAGCAAAAATCTGCGCGATCCGAAAGTCGTCGTCAAAATTCTCGACCGCTCGAATCGCCCGCTCGCGCTGATCAGCGGCGCGGTCAAAACGCCTTTGCGCCTGCAAATAAAACGCGCTGTTTACTTAAACGAATTGATAATAATTTCCGGCGGATTAACCGACACGACGAGCGGCGAAGTTCAGATTTATCGCCCGCCGGAACTAAATTGCCGCAACAAGATTGCCGAAAGAAAAGCCGCCACCGAAAACGCCGCTGAAAGTTCAGAGAAAAATAATACTGCCGGTCAGAGCAGCGAATCGAATTTTCTGAACATCAAACTGAAAGATTTGCTTTCGGGAAAAAAAGAAGCCAATCCGCAAATTTTGAGCGGCGACGTGATTACGGTTCAAAAAGCCTCGCCGATTTATATCACGGGCGGGGTGGCAAACCCGAAACAAATTGCATCAAGAGAACAAATTACGCTGACGCGCGCCGTTGACAGCGCGGGCGGTTTGACGAAAAACGCCGATGCCAAAAATATCGTCGTTTACCGGCGCGAAAACGGCGAAACGAAAATAATCGAAGCCGATTTAGATCAAATCAAAATTGAAAAAACGCCGGACATTGCCTTAAAAGCCTTTGATATTATCGAAGTGCCGCAAAGCGGACGCGGCAGAAGCAAGTTTCCGCCGATTATCAACGGCGCGGATGCGGATGAGAAAAATTCTCTGAATTTTCCTTTAAGAATTATCGAATGATTAACAATTTCTTAAAGAAATCGAATTTTCGATTGTTTGAAACTGAAAAATTTGGTATCAATAAAGATTGACTTTCACGGATTTTAGAAATCTCTTTTAAAGTTTATGGCAGAAAATAGAAATGGATACAGCCGCCGGACAATTGCGTTTTTCGGACTGGTGCTGGTCGGAATTTTAATCGGAACGCTGATTTATCTCGAACAAATCGCGGTTTTATATGTTTTGGCGACGCTTTCGCTCGTCGCCCTGCTTCTGGTCGTCGGTGCTGCCGATCTGGAAAAAGTCGGGCGCGATAATCGCGAAGGGTTTCAAAACGAGTAACGCGATTTATAAATTCGATGTCGAAAATATTTAAATTTTTATTGATTTTTGTAGTTTTGCTCAATCTGACTTGGCAGGCGACGGCTTACACGACGCAGTTTGCCGATACGGGCGAGACTCTGCGACTGCATTGGAAAGCTAATATTATTCCGATTGCCGTTTCGACATCAATGCTCAAACCGAATTCATATATCAGACCGGACAGCGATGTCGAAGGCGCGATTCGCCGCAGTCTCGAAACGTGGGAAAAAGCCTCGAACGTCAAATTTCAAATTTCCTGGACTGACAAGCAAACAATCAGCCCGTCGGGAAAAGCGGGCGACGGCGTAAACTTGATAACAATTGCCGCGACACCTGAGAATATCTTAACTTTTGGAAACGACGCTGGCGAAATCGCCGCTCGAACGCGCATTTTCTTCAGCCGCAAAGGTTTTATTACCGAAGCCGACATCGTTCTCAATCCATACGAACAATTTTCAACCGACGGTTCAACCGGCACATACGATCTCGAATCTACTCTAACGCACGAAATCGGTCATTTGCTCGGACTCGAACATTCGATGGTAATGGGCGCGACGATGTATGAATATCAAGGCAAAAACGGCGCGTATAATCTGCTCGGCACAAGTTTAAGATCATTGTCGGAAGACGATTTAGCGGGCATTCGCGCGCTCTACGGCGCAAATGACGCGAACGAAGAATGCTGCGGAACAATTGGCGGCAAATTAACGCTCGCCAGCGGTAAAGCCGCAAAGGATTTTCAAGTGTGGGCGGAAGATGCCGAGAACGGACGAGTCATCGCCGGAGTTGTTACGAACGCCGACGGTTTCTATCGGCTTGAAGGTTTGAACATTGGACGTTACAAACTTTACGCGCAAAATTTGGCGAAAGAAACCGAAAAAACTTTGTCTTTTGAAAATTTAGGCGAAATCGAGAGCGTCAAGGATAAAGTTCAAAATTTGTCGAAAAGACTGATTAGCAGTCGGAAACCGTTTGACATAAATTACGTCGGTTTTAACGGACAACTTTCTGATCTCGCCGTGCCGGTCAACGGTGGAAAATCTTATATAATTTACGTCGGCGGCAAAAATCTCGACGCGAAAAATATCACAATCGGTTTTAATTCGCCGTATTTGAGCGTTACGCCGAAAAGTTTGAAAAATCACGATTACGGCGAAGATATTTCGGTCGTTGGTTTTGAAGTCAATGTTGACGAGAAAATTCCGTTCGGCGAATACAGCTTTTTTGTTAAGTCCAAGGACAAAAATGCTCGCTACTCGGTGGGAAGTTTGACGGTTGAAGATGTTGTTAATGAACAAAATAGCTATTTTTTGCTAAATAACGAATAAGCCGAAAAAAATCTTTGCTGAAAGTTGCAATTTCAAAAACAATATGCATAATCTATAAATGTTCACCTCCCCGGTGAACATTTGGTCACGAGGGGTGAGGACTTGTGACCTAGGGGCGACGGTGTGGGAGACGTCGCCCTTTAACTTTTTAAAACAGACGATTTAAAAAAATAAAACCGCATATTCCAGATCAGAAATAAATGCGGTGAAAGCGTTTTAATTTTTTAAGTTTTCAGGATTTATGAGACTTTCCGTTCAAATTTCCGTTAGTCCCGTTCAAGTTTTCATTTGCACCGTTCAATAAAATTTCAGGATTCATTGCGATGAAGCAGCTCCGGCAGAAAACCGGACGCCCCTGCGACGGGTAAAAAGGAACGGTTGTTTGCGCGCTGCATTTGGCGCAGTTGACGGTAACTTCGATTTTCTGTTTGATGCCGGCTTGCTGCGCGGCGATTACGGCTTCGATGCGTTCGGTTTTCGCCTGTTTACAAGGCTTGCATCTTTTCGGCGGATTTTGAAGTCCTTTGTCGCGGAAAAAAGTCTGTTCGCCGACAGTCCAAATAAAATCCTGAGAGCAGTCGATACAGTGAATTGGTGTGTCCTCTAAAACGCGTTCATTTCTACTACCCGTTTGGGTTATGCCGTTTTTAATATCGGACTAAAAATTTGGCATAGAACATTGACCCTCCCTTATTCGTTAAAATTGAAGCAAAAAGGTTTTGAAAATGCGGCGGCTCGGGGCTACACTAAATGTAAAAAATCCTATAACAAATATGTAGAGCGGCGGTATTCCAAAGGTATTTTTGAAATTATAACTATTAGACTGGAGTGTCAAGTTTTGAAGTAAAAAAGCCTTTGGGCAAATAAATTATGAAAATTTTAGTGATCGGTTCGGGCGGGCGCGAACACGCGCTTTGCCGGACTTTTGCGATGAGCGAAAAGGTCGGGAAGATTTACTGCGCGAACGGCAACGCGGGAATCGCCGAAAT
>CAXTMQ010000181.1:0-391 GCA_964245305.1 uncultured Pyrinomonadaceae bacterium | reverse complement strand
TTTCGAATTGGCGGACTTTGCCGAAAAAAATGCGATTAGTCTGACCTTTGTCGGCGGCGAAACGGCTCTCGCTCTCGGAATTGTGGATGAATTCGAGAAACGAAACCTGAAGATCGTCGGCGCGGGCAAACGAGCGGCGCAGCTCGAATCTTCAAAATCTTTCGCCAAAGATTTTATGGCGCGGCATTCGATTCCGACCGCCCGATACAAAACGGCTTTTTCGATTGACGAGGCGAAGGAGATTTTAAACGGCGATTTTTTCGGAGATAAAGATTCTCCGGTCGTCGTTAAAGCCGACGGACTCGCGGCGGGAAAAGGCGTCGTCGTTGCGAGAAATAAGAAAGAAGCGATCAAAGCCGTCGAGGAGATGGAACAGCTCGCCGGAAAAACC
>CAXTMQ010000180.1:0-9679 GCA_964245305.1 uncultured Pyrinomonadaceae bacterium | reverse complement strand
AAGAAGTACACCCCGCAGGAGATCTCGGCGCGGGTGCTGCAGAAGCTGAAGCGCGACTCCGAGGCCTACCTCGGCGAGACGATCACGGACGCGGTCATCACCGTTCCGGCGTATTTCAACGACGCGCAGCGTCAGGCGACGAAAGACGCGGGCAAAATCGCCGGTCTCGAAGTGATGCGTATCGTCAACGAACCGACGGCGGCGGCTTTGGCTTACGGTTTGGACAAAAAGAAGGAAGAAACCATCGCGGTTTTCGACTTCGGCGGCGGAACTTTCGATATTTCGATTCTCGAAGTCGGCGAAGGCGTGGTCGAAGTGAAATCAACGAACGGCGACACGCATTTGGGCGGCGACGACGTTGACGAAGCGTTGGTCAAATGGATTATTGACGAATTCAAAAAAGATCAGGGCATTGATCTGACGAACGACAAAATGGCTTTGCAGCGTCTGAAAGAAGCGGGCGAAAAAGCGAAAATCGAATTGTCGAGCGCGATGGAAACCGAAATCAATTTGCCGTTTATCACGGCTGACCAATCGGGTCCGAAGCATCTGGTTATTAAATTGACCAGAGCGAAATTTGAAGCACTCGTCGAGCCGCTTTTGAAAAAACTGATGCCGCCGGTCGAGCAGGCGATCAAAGATGCGGGACTCGAAGCGAAAAACATTGACGAAATCGTTCTCGTCGGCGGTTCGACCAGAATTCCGAAAGTTCAGGAAATGGTCAAAGAATTTTTCGGCAAAGACCCGAACAAAACCGTTAATCCAGATGAAGTCGTCGCGCTCGGCGCGGCGGTTCAAGCCGGAGTTTTGGGCGGCGAAAAAACCGACATTTTATTGCTTGACGTAACGCCTCTGTCGCTCGGCATCGAAACGCTCGGCGGCGTGATGACGCAGATGATTGCGCGCAACACGACGATTCCGACCAGAAAATCGGAAATTTTTTCGACGGCTTCGGACAATCAAACGTCGGTCGAAGTTCACGTTATGCAGGGCGAACGCCCGCTGGCGGCGGACAATAAAACGCTCGGCAAGTTTCATCTCGTCGGCATTCCGCCCGCGCCGCGCGGCGTTCCGCAGGTCGAAGTCACATTCGACATTGACGCGAACGGCATCGTCAACGTATCGGCGAAAGATGTCGGCACGGGACGCGAGCAGAAGATTACGATTACGGCATCAAGCGGTTTGTCGAAAGAAGAAATCGACAAAATGATGAAAGATGCAGAATCGCACGCGGGCGAAGATACGAAACGCAAAGAAGCGATTGAAGCGAGAAATCGTCTCGACGGTTTGATGTATTCGGTTGAAAAATCCTTCAACGAAAACAAGGACAAACTCGATTCGGGCGCGTCGAGCGAACTCGAAGCCGCGATTTCCGAAGCCAAAACCGCGCTCGGCGGCGAAGATGCCGACGCGATGAACAAATCGTTCGAGCGTCTGCAAACCGCATCGCACAAACTCGCCGAAGTTCTTTACAGTCAGCAGGGCGCGACCGGCGCGCCGACCGAAGAACAGGCAAGTTCGGCAAGCGCGGGCGGCGACACCAACGCTTCGACTTCGGGCAGCGACGACAACGTAATTGATGCCGAATACGTTGACGTTGACGAAGATAAAAAGTAAGCAGTGAGCGGTGAGCGGTAAGCAGTTCTGCTTACCGCTCACGCTTTCCATCTCGATTTCAAAACGAAATTAAATCACCGGCTGTAAGCCGCAAGTTGAAATTTTCGACTTGCTGCCGACTGCTTACTAATCAAAAATGGCGAAAAAAGATTACTACCAAATTCTCGGCGTTAAAAAGGACGCGAAAGCGGACGAAATCAAAAAATCGTATCGCAAATTGGCGCGGAAATATCATCCTGACGTTAATCCGAACGATAAAAACGCCGAGAATAAGTTTAAGGAAATTCAGGAAGCCTACGATATTTTATCCGACGAGAAAAAGCGCAAGGTTTTCGACCGATTCGGTTATTATGCCGACAACTTGGACGTGAATTCGCCGTATGGCGCAAGTTACGGCGCGAGTTCGACCGGCGGCACATCGGCGGGCAGCGCGAGCAATTTCGATTTTTCCGGCTTTAATTTTGAACCCGGCGGTTCGGGCGGCGGTTCTTCGAGCTTCCGCGATATTTTTTCAGACCTTTTCGGCGGTGGTTCGAGCCGCGCGGCGCGTGAACCGGAAGTGCCGAAAGCGATGCCGAAAAAGGGCGCGGATATTGAAATGCCGCTCGCTTTGAGTTTTGAAGAATCGTTCACCGGCTTGACGACGAATATCACCGTTCATCGCAGCGAACAATGTGCGCGCTGTCTCGGAGCGGGCGACACGGGCGGAGCGATTATCACTTGCCCGACCTGCAAAGGAACAGGACAAGTGATGCGGCAAAATGGCGGATTGCAATTTGCCCAAACTTGTCCCGATTGCGGCGGCACGGGCAGACGGCGCGAACCGTGTCCGGTCTGCAACGGCAAAGGCGTTACGCCGAAAACCGAACAAGTTAAAGTCAAAATTCCGGCGGGCGTTGATACCGGCTCGCGCGTACGAATTCCGAAAAAAGGACAGGGCGGCAGATTGGGCGCGGAAGCGGGCGATTTGTTTATTTTAACGAATGTCGGCAAGCATAAATTTTTTACGCGCAAAGGCGACAATATTTATGTAACCGTGCCGATTACCGTGCCGGAAGCGGCGTTGGGCGCGAAGATAGAAGTACCGACGGTCGAAGGCAAAGCGCAGTTGAAAATTCCCGCCGGAACAGAATCGGGACAGAAATTTCGTTTGCGCGAACGCGGTTTTCCGTCGCTCAGAAATCCGAGCGCGCGCGGCGACCAATTTATTGAGGTTAAAATCGTTCTGCCGCGCGTCATCAGCGAAGAATCGAAGGAAATTCTGCGCTCGTTTGAAAAAGCAAATGCGGAAAATCCGCGCAAGGCGATGGGGCTGGAATAAGTTGACAGGAAGTTGCAGAAAGTGTTTTAACTCTGTAACTATCCGCAACTTTCTGTCAACTTCCTGTCAACTATCTGCAGCTATGAAAAAGAAAATCAAAACTTACACGATCAGTGCGGTGGCGGAACTTTTTGAGATTCATCCGCAAACGCTGCGACTTTATGAACGTGAAGGCTTGCTCAAACCTTCGCGCTCGGTCGGCAACACCAGGCTTTACGAAGACGCGGACATCGAACGACTCGAAGTGATTTTGTCTTTGACGCGCGATTTAGGCGTGAATTTGGCGGGCGTGGAAATAATTCTCAATATGCGCGAGAAAATGGACAAAATGCAGAGCGAGTTTGAAAGGTTTTTTGAATATCTGCGCGACCATAGCGATAAATTTGCCAAACAAAACGATTTACTTTCCGAGCGCGAAGCCTTGATTCCGATTTCGCGCCTCAGCTTTACCAAAATAACGAGCCGCGACGAAGAATAATTTTACAATTTTTTAATCTCAAATTCGCCCTTTCGATTTGAATATTAAATCGAATTAAGCGAAAATACCCCGTTCCCGATAATCTCAAACAACTAAAATTTATTTGGAGTAAGTAACAATGAAAATGTTTTCGAGCAGATTTGCGTCTGCATTTTGTTTTGCCTGTTTGGCAATTTTCGTGTTTGCCGCGAACGGTTTTTCCCAAGATTTGGATACGGTAACTATCACCGGAAAAATCGTTGATACGAATAACGCGCCGATTGTCGGCGCGTCCGTCACGGCGACGCTCGTTACGACCAACGTCGAGCGCACGGTCACAACCGACGATGAAGGACGCTATCGTATCGTCCAATTACAGCCCGGACTTTACAAAGTCAGCGCGTCGCAAACCGGTTTCGGAACGCAGGATAAAACCGATTTACAGACGCTTGCCGGTCAAAACGTCCAACTCGACTTTTCGCTCGCGCCCGGCAGTGTTGTCGTCGAACAAACGGTAACGATTGACGAAGATTTTTCGCCGGTTGACACGAGTCGAACGGTCGTCGGCGGAACGATTACCGAACGAGAAATTGAAGAAATTCCGAATAATTCGCGCAATGCGCTCGATTTAGTTTTGACTTTAGGCGGAACGGCGGAAGAATCGCTCTCGACCAGAGATTTAGCCGAAGACAGAAATGCCGATCCGCGCGGAACTCCGGCGGAACAGGGAAATTTTTCGCTTTCGGGCGGCGCGTCTTACTCAAACAATATTACGATTGACGGTTTGGATAACAACGACGATCTTTCGGCACAGGACAGATTTCAGCCGTCGCTCGAATCAATCGCCGAAGTGCAGGTTATTACAAACCAATTTTCTTCCGAATACGGACGCGCTTCGGGCGGTCGCGTCAATTTGAGAACCAGAGCGGGAACGAAAAAATTTCGCGGACGCGCATTTATGTTTTTCCGCGATTCCAACCTGAACGCTAATACTTATTACAATAATCTGACTTTTTACAATGCCGACGGAACCGTTTTGCGCGCTCCGCTCGCGCGGCTTCCTTTTACCGATTACAATCCGGGTTTTACGCTGAGCGGTCCGGTTATCGTGCCTTATATTTACAACGGCAGAAAAAGAACTTTCTTTTCAGTTACATACGAACACGACAAGCTCAACGATACTTCTTTGATTGACACATATATTCCCGTCGTCGCTAATCCGCGTTTTACATTGCCGACTCCGACCGGCACGACACGCACTTGCGATAATGCCGATATAACTTCGACCTCGCCCGCCTGCGTCGGTGTGAACGGTCAAGCACCAACGGCAGGATTTGTTTCTCCATACAACATTACGCTGGCTACGCCGAATACGAATAATGTGGTGACGGCGAGAGTTGACCACGAACTTTTCAAAAACAACACCACGACGTTCGGTTATCAATTCGGAAGAAGAAACAATCGCCGTCAGAGAGGCGCGGCAAGCACCCGCGTCGAAGACGCGCTGCAAAATATTAACAGTAATACCGATGCTTTTAATTTTACCGACAACCAGGTTTTCGGCGCGAAATTAGTTAATCAATTCCGCTTTCAATGGTCGCGCTTCAAACCGAGCTATCAAACCGACAATCCGCTCGATTCGGTCGTCTTAATCAGTTACAGAAATCCGATAACCAACAGCGTGCAGACTTTGATTGCCGGCAATTCTACTTCCAACTCGAATTCGGGTTTTGCCAGCAACCGTAAAGAAAGAAGATTACAGTTTCAAGACTCATTAACTTATATTGTCGGCTCGCACACGATCAAAACCGGCTTTGACATCCAGAATGTGAATTCGCAGTCAATCGCTTTGGGCGACGCGACGGGAACATTCAATTTTAATAGTGTTTTGACTTATCAAAACAACACTTTGTCCCGTTTCCGGCAGAACTTCGGCACGGATGTGACGGTAAAAAATACTTATTGGGGCATTTTCGCCAACGACGAATTTAAACCGATTTCTAATCTGACCGTCAGTTACGGTTTGCGCTACGAAAGAGAAACGGCGATTGACGATCATAATAATTTCGGACCGCGACTCGGCATCGCTTATGATCCGTTCAAATCCGGCAAAACCGTCGTTCGTTTCGGCGCGGGGTTATTTTATAATCGCGTTCTGCTCCGCACGGTCGGCGATTTCATCCAAAATAGTTCAGGCGATTTATTTCAATTCGATACGAACACCATCGGCGTTTCCGCTGCCGATCAGCGGCGAACCGGCATTCTTGCCAGAATCGCCCAACAATTTCCAAATGGATTTGCGTCCGTCGCGGATTTGAGAAGCGCAGTCGCGTCGGCAAACTGCGGAACGACGGCGGCTCCGGTGGTTTGTTCTCCGAACTTGGGATTTTTGTCCAATACATCGAATGCGGGCAATCCGCTGCGTTCGATTGACCCGAATCTGAAAATTCCCGAAAGCTATCAATTCAACATCGGTTTCGAGCGCGAAATCGGCAAAGGATTGGTTTTTGAAGCTAATTATACCGTCAACAAAACGGCGAATTTGTGGCGCGAGTTTAATCCGAACGCGCCGGTCGTTCCGGCAGGCTTTGCCGACTTTACCGCTTATTTGCTCGCAAATCCTTACCGGTTTACGAACACCAACGGTACGATCAGAACATACAATTTTGTTCTCGGCGCGATGAACGACGCAACCGGAACAGCAACTTCGACCGGCGGAACTTGTTCCACGACGACGACCGTTACTTGCGTTGTCAATTTAAACAGCATCAACAGCACGATCACTCTGCCGTCAACCGCGACCGTTGATGCCAGCAACGCCGTCGGAACGCCGGTCGGAATTGCATTGGCGGCGGTGGCGAGATTCAGACCGAATCCGAATCTCGAAGAAACGGAGAGAGTTTCTTCCATCGGTAATTCTTTTTATCAGGGATTGATCTTAGAGCTTCGCAGTCGTTTCCGTAAAATCGGCGGCGGTTTCGGAACCACGTTGCGAGCGGCTTACACGCTTTCCAGCACAAAGGACGACGGCTTAAACAACACGGCTAACGCTGAAGTAAACGGCGATTTCGGTAGTGAATGGGCAAGGTCTTTGCAGGACAGACGACACCGCTTCGCATTGTCGGGAACTTTCGATACGCCCTGGTGGGTTGGCAAATTAAGATTCGCGCCGCTTCTTCGCATAGGCAGCGCGGCACGGTTCAATTTAGGTTACGGCGTTGATCGAAATCTCAACGATGTCAGCACCGACCGACCGAATTTCACAGGCAATATCGGCGATATTAAATTCCGCGATCCCGGAACTCCTTTTCCGGCAGAACTCGCCGCGCAGTTTTCGCTGCCGCCGATTGGCGTGAGAAGCGGAAATCTGCCGCGCAACGCCGGTATCGGACCGAATTTATTCATCTTTGATATGAGCGTGACGAGAGAATGGAAATTTAAGGAAAGATTCAGATTGCGACCGATTATCGAATTCGGCAACATTCTCAACGCGACCGTTTTCAGTTTCGGTTCCGAGTTTATAAACTTTAATGCTCTCGGCGCGACTCCGACTCTGACTCAGCGGACAAATTATCAAAACTTTCTTATTCCGACCAGAACTTATCGTCAGCGGACAATTCGACTCGGAATGAGATTCGATTTTTAGTCCGGGAAATTAGTTTGTAATAAAAAGCGCGATTGTCTCGAAAACAATCGCGCTTTTTAACTTCATAAGCATTGAAAATTTTAATGACGAATAACTAATATCTGTGTTAATTTTAAATTGTTGAACAAGTTTGTTCCAGAAAATATTTATGGATGAAATTTCAGAACAATCCGCCGTTCCGTTCACGGAGATTTCTATCGAATCGGTGATGCTCGATGCCGATTTGTTCGTCAAATACAAATCGCCGGAAAAGGCTTTTTCCCTGCTCCGTGAATCGATGGAGCGCAGCCCGCGTTCCATTCCTCTGCGCGAAAAAATGCGCGAGATTTGCATCTCGCAAAAGAACTTGGACGAAGCCGCCAAACAATGTCTCACTTTGGTCAGTCTTTACATCGGGCGCGAAGATTTCGATCTGGCTTACGACCGCTTGCAGGAAGCGAAACTGCTTGATCCGCGCATTTCCGTCGCGCCCGGACTCGAAGCGATTCGCCGCGCCCGTCGTCCCGAATTTGCCGTGACGCGCGAAAAAACTCCGCAGAAAATCCGCACCGACGTAATCTTCGCGGGAAATCTCGCGTTCGTCAGTATTTTCGATGCCGTGCAGGTCATCGAAAACTCTCGGATGACCGGACTTTTGGTAATTAAATCAGACTTGCATTTAGCGAGCGTTTCCTTTAACGAAGGCAAAATCGTCGATGCCGAAGCCAATTCGTATAACGGTGTCAAAGCGTTTCGTGAAATCATCGAAATCAACAGCGGCACATTTGAATTTACGAATTCCGAAATTGAATTTCCGGTTGTCATCAGCATCACGAGTAACACCAATTTCCTGCTCGACATTCTCACCGAACTCGACAACGAGCGCGCCGAAAAAGAAGGGTTATTGAGCTTGAATATCGAAGATTTGTGAGGGCTTCGATTTTTATCTTACTGTATTCCTGACTTCCCTTAAAAACTCAGCTGCCACCAGATTCTCTTCATTTGTGCCGGGTTTAAAGTCGTCTTTCGCAAAAACTCCGTATGAAATAAGAGTGTCGGAATTATTAGTAAATTCAAAAACTCCTTGAGGTCCGCGCGTTGTTGACAAATGTTGATAATCGCCTCCACCCAGAAAAAGCAAATAAACGGCATTATTCTTCATTTTTTTGAAACCGGAACTAACGACGCTGTAGCCCGAACCGTTTTCCTGAAGAATCAATCCGCCTGGAAATCTAACGGTAATAATATTTCCGGCTTGCATTTGACCTTTGATTATCTCTGCGGTTTGGAATTTATATTCCGTAACTACTTCGTAATTATCTTCCGACGGAACGCAGAGATTACTAATCGGCTTGCCGATTACAATCAAAGGACTTTCCATTACTAACTGCTTAGTAGTAACCTCTTGTTTCCAGATCGGATCGCTGATTTTCTTGGTTCTGATTTCCGATGATGTTGGCTGTGCCTGTATTTTATTGCTCGTCGAATTTTGCGATTGCGAAGAAACGTCGTTGACATAGAAAATGCCGATCATAAGCAAGGCGACAAATATAAAAATCGTAAATGTTGAAGCGGTGTATTTTTTTTGCTTTTGTGTCATTTCTTTGCTCCTTTGCTTTTTAATAAGCATTACAGGTTATTCCTAAAAATTCCCAGATTTCACCGATATATGTGCAGCCGTGACTATTGCAGGAATAATATGTAGTAACCAGATATTCGGCGTAACAACTATATTCATAATAATCAACCGGCGGATCGTCGCCGCCACCGCCTCCTATTTCGCAGGCGGGATTTCCAATGCAGTCAGAGTCAACGCAATTTGCGAAGCCGTCCAAATCTTCGTCAACTTCGCCCGCGTCATCGCAGATTTCCGGCGACGGCTGACAAAACGGATTACTTGCTTTCGATCCAGCCGCTTTACAAGAATCATCAATACAATCTGCTACGTTATCGCAGTCATTATCTATGCTGTCACTGCAAAGCGCTTGTGAGTTTTCTTCGCGTCCCCCATAAATATTAGCGGCATTCGGATCATTGGGATCATCATTACAATCATCGCCGCCGCAACGACCGTCGGTCGCGTAATGTCCGTCTCCGTCTTTATCATATACTTCCGTGCAAAATTGTGAAGAAGTGCAATCAGGGTCTTCACAATTAGCTAATCCGTCACAGTCGTCATCTTCTCCGTCTTCATCGGAACATATTTCGGTAACGGCACAACCGTTGTCTTGGACACACGCTTCAATATATTCTTCGGGATAATCACAGCCATACGGTCCGTTGGGACCATTACAAGGTGTTAAATACCTAGATTGTCTTATTCCACATTCAAAGCCTGTTTGTGTACCGCTACAGCTACTTCCAATCTCAACTGCATCAACATACTGCCGACCTTCATCGGGGGCGCAACAATTATTTCCGTCGGGAATAAGCCGTAACTTGTAACAAAACGATTGAGCAGGACCGCAGTAACAAGCATCATTAGGGGCATCAATAGTGTCATTAATGCTTGACAATAGATTATTTGGCTTTGAATTTTGGGATACTCGATTTTGACAGGAGAATTTTTGCAAATTCAAGTTTAGTCCAAAAAAAACCTGATTGAGAGGGTTCTGAAAAATTTGTGTAAATGGCAACAATCAACATTTATTTTAATGGA
>CAXTMQ010000179.1:0-9693 GCA_964245305.1 uncultured Pyrinomonadaceae bacterium | reverse complement strand
CGGGCGAAAACCACGACGAGCGGCTCTGGTTTTTAATCAATTTTGAAATGTGGCAACGGCGGTTTATTGACGGGCAAGAATAATTTTCGCAAAGACGCAAAGTTCGCAAAAATTTTTGACGATTGATTTTAAGTTATGACAACGGCAATTTCAGAACAAAAAGCGGATTCCGCGCAGATTCTAAAGGGACGCGATATTTTGTGTTTTTCGCACGATTGGACGGGTGATCCATTGTCGAAAACGCATTTGATGCGTGTTTTGTCGAAGGAAAATCGCATTCTTTGGATTAACGCGATTGCCAATCGAATGCCGACGACTTCGACGAAAGACATCAACCGCATTTTCAAAAAACTAAAAAGTTTTACCGAACCCGTGCGCGAAGTCGAAAAGAATATTTTCGTGTTGAATCCTTTGGCGATTCCGGCTTACGGCAATGAAGCGGTGAAGAAATTCAATGAAAAGTTTCTCGTTTCGCAAGTCAAAAAAGCGATGCGGAAATTAAAATTTCAGAGCGTCGTCAATATGGTTTTTAATCCCGCCGCCGGATTGCTTGCCGGAAAACTCGGCGAAGAACAATTGATTTATTACTGCGTTGACGAATATACGGCTTTTACGGGCGCGTCGAAAGGCTTGAAGGAAATCGAAAACGAACTTTTCAAAAAAGCCGACGCGGTGATCGTTTCGGCGGAAAAATTGTTTGAATCGAAACAGCATTTCAATCCGAACACTTTTATTATCCGGCACGGCACGGATTGGAAACATTTTCGCACGTCTCTCGACGCGGAGACGAAAATTCCCGACGAAATTAAAGATTTGCCGAAACCGATTATCGGTTTTCACGGACTGCTGGCTGATTGGGTTGATTTTGAACTTTTGAAAAAAACGGCGGAATATTTTAAAAACGGTTCAGTCGTTTTAATCGGCAAAATCGCGGTTGACGCGGAGCAGAAAATCAAAATTCTCGACAGCGTTCCGAACATTCATTTTACGGGCAGAAAACCTTATGCGGAATTGCCGAATTATTGCAAAGGCTTCGATGTCGCGCTTAATCCGTTTGCGATTAACGATTTAACGCTCGCGGCAAATCCTTTAAAAGTGCGCGAATATCTTGCCGCCGGTTTAGAAGTCGTCTCGACCGATATTCCCGAAGTCAGAATCTTAAAATACTGTCGCGTCGCCAAAACGAGCGAAGAATTTATCAGAGAAATCGAAGCCGCGCTCGCAAGCAAAACCTCGCGCGAGGAAATCAGCGATTCGATCAAAGCGGAAAGTTGGGAAGCCAAAGTTGACGATTTGCGCGAAATTCTGGCGCGAATCGAACGGTGAAAATGTGAAGAAGTTTTTCACGCCCAAAAATTTAATAATTTTCTTTTCAGTAATCGTTTTGTGGATTTTTCTTGCGCCGCTTCTGGCTGAAAATCTCGTCGTTGAAAAATCTTTAGAACGCGCCGACGCGATTTTGGTTCTTGCGGGTTCGAGCGCATACGTCGAACGCACAAACAAAGCCGCCGAATTATTCAAACAAAAAATCGCGCCGAAAATCGTTTTGACCGACGACGGCGAAAAAACAGGCTGGTCGCGCATCGAGCGCAGAAATATTCCATACGTCGAAATGGCGCAGAGAAATTTAATCGCGCAGGACGTTCCCGCCGAAGCCGTCGAAATTATCAAGCCAATCGGTTCGGGAACGATTTACGAGGCGCGGATTTCTAAGGAAAAAGCGGCGCGGGAAAATTGGAAAACGGTTTTGCTCGTTACTTCCGCTTATCACACGCGGCGAACATTTTGGACTTTCGAGCGCGTTTTCGACGGCGCGAATGTCGAATTCGGAATTGTTTCGCCGTCTGTCGGCGAGCAAACGCCGTCGCCGTATTATTGGTGGCTTTTTCCGCGCGGTTGGAGTTTCGTCGCCGGCGAATATGTGAAAGGAGCGTATTATTGGCTCTATTATTAAACGATTTTAGCAATTATATATCCGAAGCCGAGGTGAATTTATGAAACATCTGGACAAGCCGAACTGGAAGAAAAAAAAGGAGCAGAAAAAAACGCTGTGGCTGGTTTTACTGTGCGTTTTTCTGCTCGTTCCGTTGACGATTGGCGCGGCTTTGGTTTATACGAATTTCAGTTCCGCGCCCGAATTGGAAATCAACGGCGCGACGATTTACGTCAAGCAAGGCGGCGATTTGCAGGCGGCGATTGACCGCGCCAAGTCAGGCGATACGATTTCGCTGCAAGCGGGCGCGACGTTTACAGGCAATTTTAATTTGCCGAAAAAAAACGGCGATGATTTTATCACGATTCGCAGCTCGGCGGCTGACGATAAACTTCCGCCCGCCGACACGCGGCTCGATCCGATCAAATACGCTTCCGCGCTGGCGAAAATCGTGACGGCGAACAGCGATCCGGTGATAAATGCGATTAACGGAGCGCATCATTTTCGTTTTATCGGTGTAGAATTTACGGTTGCCAAACCGGAAACGCAGGTTTGGAAATTAATTACCATCGGCGACGACGAACAGGCGAAAATCGAGCAAGTTCCGCATCATATCGTTTTCGACCGCTGTTTCGTTCACGCGCATCCGCAGGCGGGAAAAGTCAGAAGCGGAATTTCGATTAACGGCAGCAATATCGAGATTTTGAATTCGAATGTTTCCGATTTTCGCCTGACCGACAACGAAGGACACGCGATTGTCGCCTGGAACGCGCCCGGACCGTTTCGCATCGTCAATAATTTTATCGAAGCGTCGGGAATCGGCGTGTTGTTCGGCGGCGCGACCGCGCAGAAGGGAATGAATCCGGCGGATTTGGAGTTTCGACGCAACTTAGTTACGAAAAAAATCGAATGGCGCGGCTCGCAATCGGTCAAGAATTTGTTCGAGCTGAAAGATATGCGCCGCGCGACAATCGAGGAAAATATTTTTGAAAACAATTGGGCGTCGGCGCAGGACGGAACGGCGATTATGCTGACACCGGCGAGCTTGCAGAGCGGCGCGGACGCGCGAATCGAGGACATCGTTTTTCGCTCGAACATCGTGCGGAAAACCGCGAATGCCGTGACAATGACCGGAACGGACTACGGCGACCCGAAATACCCGAACATTCCCGTGCAGAATCGCGGCGTGAAAATCGAAAACAATCTTTTCGCTGAAATTGGTTTCGGTTGGGGCGACAAAAGCGCGGGCAGATTTATGCTTTTGACGAGCGGCGCGGGACCCGACGATTTGACGATTAATCACAACACGGTCGTCAACAGCGGAAATTTTCTCGTGCTGGACGGCGGTTTGAGCAAAAATTTCGTGCTGACCAACAACATCGGTTTTTTAAATAATTACGGAATAATCTCGGTCGGCAATCGTGAGGGCGGCATCGGAACTGCCGCGCTGAAAGGTTATATGACGAACTTCATTTTCAGAAAAAACGTCCTCGTCGGCGCAGACGCGAAGCGTTATCCGCCGGATAATTTTTATCCTTCAAATCGCGCGGATTTGCGTTTCGTCAATTTCGACGGCGGCAATCTTCAGTTGGATAATGCCAGCGCGCTCAGGGGAAAAGCGATTGACGGAAAAAATATCGGCTGTGATTACGCGGCAATCGAAGCGATGGAGAAAAAAGTTTTGTCGGGAATTAATAATTGAGACGAATAAAAATCGCTGAAAAATTTCTTTACCGCTCAACGATGAACGTAAATTTTATAAGCGTCGTTTTCAAAAACCACTTGATATTCGTTTAAAAGACGCGGCAGATATTCGTAATATTCGGGGTAAAATCGTTTCGATTCGAGCCACGAATTTTCGCTTTCGTCGTCGTAGACCAAAACGCGCGGGCGTTTGCCGGTCGCTATTCCGTAGCGTCCGTCGCCGATTAGATTGTCTGGAAAACCGAGCGCGAAGCCGAGCGTCGCGCTGCCCATTATCGGCTCGTTCGGCGCGGTATTTTCTTTAAGATAGTTGATCGTCGGTTGATAAACTCGCGCGTAGGTGTTTTGTTTGATGCGAAGCGCAAGACCGCCTATTTGCAAAACCGTCAGCATTATGACCGCTAAAATCAAAACCGGTCGCGGAACGAAGCGATTGCGCCACGCCCATTCGAGCCAAATCGCCAGAAGAGCGCAGTAAAAAGGCACGATGTGAATTAAATAAGGCGTTTGTTTTTGCCCGTCAATCAAAGCCATTACGACAAAGTAAATCGCCGTCAAAACGAGCAATGCGAAATAATTGCGATTTTGCCGCAAACTTTTCGTGAAAATAACGCCGAGAACGCCGACGACATAGCCGATTAAGATCAAACTTTTCAAATAAATCGGTCCCGAATGCCCGCCCGAATTCGCGCCGAGACCGTAAGCGTGCGGATATTTTTCGGTGAATTCGCGGATGATTCCCGAAAAAGGCGAACTCGCGCCGCTCATTCGCCCGCTCATCAAAGCGTTATCAATAAATTGCGCTTTGAATGCTTCGACATCTTGCAAAACCCAAATGCCGAACGCCGTTCCCCCAACTAAATACGGAACAAACGCAGCGGCGATTTGCTTTAAACCGATGCGTCGAAAATCAAAATAAACGGTGAGAAAAAGCAAACCGAAAAAAGCGAGAATCGCGTTCGGATGAGTCAATCCTGAAGCCACAACGCAAGTTTGACTAAAAAAAATCGCCAATGTTAAATTACGCTCGCGCCACGATAAATAAACGGCGAGTCCGGCGAACCCGAGAGCCGCGCTCATTAAATCCATTCGTCCCGACGAAGCGGTGTCCAAAACCGTGTAATTTATGGCGACTAAAAATAAAGATAAAATTGCGATATTGCGATTGCCGGATAATTTCAGAGCGATAAAATACCAGGCGGCGAGCAGAGCAATTCCCCAAAAAACGGAAACTATCCGCATCGTGAAAAGGCTCATTCCGAAGGCTTTGAACGAAGCGGCGACGTTCAATAAAAACAAAGGCATCACCCAATATGTGCGTTCGGCGATGCGCGTTAAAGGCGAGTTTTCCGTTTCGATGGCGGTTGTTCCGAAAAATCCTTTGTAAGCCAGATTATAAGCCGGACTTGCGAACATCGCTTCGTCAACTTGCGGGCGGGAAGTCAGCGAACTGCCAATCGTCATCACGAGAAAAAGAATCACGACAAACGCGATTGTGATTGATTGAAATCGTGGTTTTGAAAATTGATTTGCCATTTTCCCAAGGAAATAAAATTAACTTTTGATAAATGACAATTAGGAGCGAAATTTTAGAAATGAAAATTAATCGTGCGGCGCGATTTTGTCCATCAGCGGCTGGAAACGCGCGTCTGCTCGAAGCGGCGCGAGCGTTTTATCTTTTTCAAACCAGGGTTTGTTTTCGTTGCCCAATTTAATAGCTTTTTCGAGCCATTTGAAGGCTTCGTCAACATCGCCTAATGACGATAACGCTTCGCACATCCAATAAGCCATATCGTGGTCGGCTTTCGCCAAGCCGCGCGCTTCGTCGGTAAGCTGCGCTCTCGCTTCTTCGATTTTTCCCTGACTTGCCAGAAAAGTTCCGAGCATCGGGCGAATGCCTTCCATATCGGGATTGTTTTCGAGGACGCTTTTGATGATTTCAATCGCCCCGTCAATTTTGCCTTCGTGGAAGAAAACTATCGAGCGAAAGATGCGAATCATCGGATGATTCGGCTCGATTTCCGCGCCTTTGTCGAGTTCCTTCAAAGCCTGTTCGTAATTTTCCAGATAAAGAAAAATTCGGGCGCGGTTATAGCTGGCGACGACCTGCGCCGCCGGATCGAGACGAACGAGTTTATCCCAAGCCTTCAAGGATTTTTCATATTCGCCGTCGAGCCGGTGCATCGAACCTTTGACGAAAAAGAGCGGTGCTTCGTTCGGAAAGCGTTCCTGCAAAACGCTGATTTCCGCGCGGGCTTTTTTCTTTTCGCCGCGCGAAAGGTATATGAAAACCATTAAAACTCTCGCTTCGACGACGTTCGGATCGTAGATGAACGCTTTACTGAAGGCGGCTTCGGCGTATGTATAATCTTCGGCATCGCCCATTCCTTTGAAAACGCGGTTAGCGTAACACGCTCCCAAACCGCTGTAAGCGAGGGCGAAATGCGAATCGAGTTCGATGGCGTGCTTGAAATTGGCGATTGCGGCTTCGCAGTCTTCGTTGGCAACCGTTCGGAAAATAAATCTGCCGAAATTGTCGCGCCCGCGCAAAAATTCTTCCCACGCTTCGGGGTTTTCGGTGGCGCGTTTGCCGAGTTTTTCCTGTTCCTTTTCGGTCAGTTCGAGTTTTAATCCGCTCAAGATGCGTCCGGCGATCATATCCTGAACGGCGAGAATATCGCCGCCCTGCGCGTCAATCCTATCGCTCCATAAAATTTCGCCGGAAATCACGTCGAGCAGTTGCGCTGTCACGCGCAAACGGTCGCCCGCGCGGATGAAACCGGCGGACAAAACGGCGTGAACGCGCAATTCTTTGCCGACTTCGCGCGGATCGAAATCAACGCCCTGATATTTGGCGATGACCGACGACGGTCGCACGATCAGCGAACGAAGTCCGGCGAGTTCGGTAATCACCGCGTCGGCGAGCGAGAATTCGTAAAAATTCGCGTTTCCGTCGCCGCTCAAATTTTTGAACGGCAGAATCGCCACGCTTTTCTTCTCTTGTCCGGTCGCGGTCATCGTAACTTCCGGCGAAAAAGACGGCGCGTTGGAAACCGACGGCGTTCGCTGAACCGAACTGCTGTTATCGGAAACGGATTTGCCGGTAAGCCAATTCCAAGCGCGTTTGACCGGATTGTCGTCTAGATGATGCGGCGTATAAGTATCGCCGTGCAAAATAGGCATTCCTGAAATATCCTGTAAAATCTGGCGTAAATCGTCTCGCATCTGCGAAATTTTTTGATAGCGGTCTTTCGGATTTTTGGCGAGAGCGCGGTCAATAATCGGTTGAATCTGCGGCGGCAGCGGTTCGGGACGCATCGCGGCGACCGGCTTCGGCGTTCCGTAAAGAACTTGATGGCGCACGTCAATCACGGTTTTCCCTTGAAAAGCCCAGATTCCCGTGAGCATTTCGTAAAGCAGAACGCCGGTCGAAAAAATGTCGGCGCGATGATCGGTTTTTTCGCCTTTGGCTTGTTCGGGCGCGGCGTAAGTCGCCGTGCCGTATGGAACGCCGAGTTCGGTAATCTCGGTGCGGTCAACGCCTTTTAATCGTTCGTCGGGTTCGTCTTGAATAAGTTTCGCCAAGCCGAAATCGAGAATTTTGACTTGTCCGGTATCCGTCACCATTATATTTCCGGCTTTGATGTCGCGGTGAATAATGCCGCGCGAATGCGTGTAGGCGAGCGCGTCGCAAACCTGCACGGCGATGCTCAACGCGCTTTTCAATTCGAGCGGGCGACCGCTGACGAGCTGGCGCACGTTTTTGCCTTTGACATACTGCATCGCAATATAAAAAACGCCGGTCGCTTCGTGGAAATCGTAGATCGTGCAAATGTTCGGATGGTCGAGCTGCGAACACAACTGCGCTTCGCGCTCGAATCGTTTGAAGTTCGCGGTTTTCTGAGTCAATTCCGGCGGGAGAACCTTGATGACGACCGTGCGGTCGAGTTTCGTATCCTGAGCTTTATAAACGGTTCCTTGTCCGCCCGCACCGATTTTCTCTAAAATTTTGTATTGATTTATTCTTTCGCCAACCATTGTGGAAATTAGATGATAAATCTTAAATTTTGGATTGTCGAATCGTTCAATCAGTCATCATAGACCTAATCCGGTTTTACGTAAAGCAGACAGCATAAAAATTTCAAGCGATTGGTTGGTTGAGCGTGAAGTTAAACTCGAATCGCTTTCTTAAACATCAATCCCGTGTATAATTACGAGCGTGGACACTTCGATTTTGCCGCCGACGAACAAAGGCAGACAGTATGAAATTCGCGCCATCGGTCTGCGTGAATTCGCCGGTCTGCGACGCGACGATGAAACGCTCGATCCGTTCGAGCTGGCGCGTTACGCGAAATTACTCGTCGCCTCATTCGAGCAAATCGAACCTTTTTTGAGCGAAGAAACAAAAGCGCACCTGCTCGGCGCGGGCAGCGATAAATGGTCGGGCGGCGCGTGTTCGCAGGCGTTGGGTGACGGCAGAAAATTAATCGTCTTAAACCCGACGCACGGCGAAAATCGTCAGAACGCGACATTGATGGAAGAAATCTGCCACGTTTTTCTCGGACACAAACCGTCGCGCCTGGCGATTGAAAACGTCAATAAACAAGGCAAACCTATTGCCCGCGATTACCGCGAGGACGATGAAGAAGCCGCTTATTCGGTCGGCGCGGCGGCTCTCGTTCCGTATTCGGCTCTGCGCCGTTTCGTCGAACAGGGAAAAACTTCCAGAGAAATCGCCAGACATTTCAACGTCAGCCGCGAACTCGTCGAATATCGAATGAAAATTTCGAGGCTTTGGGAAAATTATAAAGTTAAAATGGTTAGCGGTTAATTGTTAATTGCGGATTCTTATGGCGATTAATTTGATTTGCAATTAACTATCAACAAATCATCAATGAACGATCAAATAGGACAAAACACTTCGCCTGACGCGCGACTTTCGACGGTTGATAAGCTGCGGATGCTGCTCGATATTACGAAAAAAATCAGCCGCTCGCTCGATTTAGAGGAAGTTTTAAAGCTCGTGATGGACACGCTCGATTCGCTGATACATTACGACGCGGCGGGCATTTATTTAATCGAGGCGGTCGTCGAAAACGGCGAGACGCAGTATATTTTCAAATCGAAAGCGGTGCGCGGTTATCAGATAAGTTTCGAGATGGTCGAGCCGCGTCTGAAACTCGGCGAGGGTTTTATCGGCTACGCGGCGCAAACCGGCAAGCCTCTGATTTCGCCGGACGTTTATCAAGACGAGCGTTATTTTCACGCCAGAGAAAGAACGCGCTCGGAAATGGTCGCGCCGATTATTTCCAATAATGAAGTGATCGGCGTTTTCGACCTCGAAAGCGATTCGCTGAATTCATACAACGAAGACGATTTATCGGTTTTACAACTGCTCGCTTCGCAAGTCGCCATCATCATCGAAAAAGTTCAGCTTCACGAACAGGTCGTCGAAAAAAATCGTCTGCAAACGCAGCTTGAAATTGCCCGCCAGGTTCAACTCGAACTGCTTCCCGAAGCCGACCCGATTATCAAAGGCTTCGACATCAGCGCGTATGTTTTTCCGACCGAAGAAGTTTCGGGCGATTATTACGATTGGGTGCAAATGTTCGACGACCAAATCGGCATCGTCGTCGCCGATGCCGTCGGAAAGGGAATTCCCGCTGCCTTTCTGATGTCGTTTCTGCGGGCTTCTCTGCGGTCGAATATGCAAACCGGCTACGCGCCGCATATTGCGATGTCGAAGGTCGGTAATCTGCTCTGGGATTCGGTCGAAGACAATCAATTTATTACCGCGATTTACGGGATTCTGGACGCGACGAACCGCACGTTCGTTTTTTCAAACGCTGGACATAATCCGCCGCTCTTAATCAAGCCGAGCGGCGAATACCGCTTTGTCGAATACGGAGATTTGCCGCTCGGAATGTTTTTCGACTCGCGCTATCACCAGCATTTTATTCGCTTCGACGACAATCAGGTGATGGTTTTATACACCGACGGAATCACCGAAAGCGCGAACGCAAACAGCGAAGAATACGGCAACGACCGTTTTGCCA
>CAXTMQ010000178.1:2955-9695 GCA_964245305.1 uncultured Pyrinomonadaceae bacterium | reverse complement strand
ATTGTTTTCATATTTCTTAATCCTTGAAACAGCAGGTTCGGCAAAATACTATATCTGCTCTGAAGTTTTAAACTTTTGGTTTAATTTGAAATTTGCTATCCGATCTGTATCTTGAGATTAACCGTTCGAGAACCTTTCGTCTGTATTGATGCATACTGAGTTTCAAAATTGGATTTGACAAAAACTCGCCTGCAAGTAATTTTTTACTCGGAAGCGTTTTACAAATTTTTCGGAAAACGTAAAATCAGATATTAAGTTTTTTAAATTATTTAACTGCTGACAAAGAAAATATGATTAAAGGTTTAATTTTATCCGGCGTTGCGCTACTGGCTATCTTTTCCGCTCGCTGTCAAACGACTCCGACGCGGCTCGATTCGACTTCGCAGCCGCGCGATAATCGCGTTGTCGTGAATAAAACGACGGAAAATCACTCGGAAGCAAATAAAGATGAAGTTAATTCGGAAAAGATGAATACGAACGCGAATCAAAACTCCGAATCGAAGGCGATTGTTAACACAAATACTTCCGAAGCAAATACGGCGGTGAACAAAGCGGTTCTGCGCAAATAAATTCAATATTCGACGTGCGGATTTTGCGACCGCCGAAATTTATGTTGACGGCTAGTATTTTGGCAAAAGAATCCGGCGTTCCGCTTTACACGGTTCGCCATTACACGCGCATCGGACTTCTCAATCCGCGCCGGAATTTACAAAATAATTATAAAATTTATCAGCCTTCTGACGCGGTTCGCCTGCGTTTTATCGTTGCCGCCAAAAGTCTCGGATTTACCTTGGCGGAAATCACGGAGATTCTCGACCGCGCCGAACACGGCAAATCGCCCTGCCCGATGGTTCGTGAAATCATCGTCAAACACATCGAAGAAAACAAACGAAAAATCCGCGATTTGCAAAAGCTCCAAAAGAAAATGGAACACTCGCTCGGCGATTGGACGAATTTAAAAGATTCGATGCCGAACGGAACTTCCGTCTGTCATTTGATCGAATCGGTCGCGGATTGACCTGACACCAACTCACAGGTTGTAGAATAATTTTTGGAGATGTTTATGAAAGAAAATTATTCTGCGACAACTACTTTTACCGACCCGATTTGCGGAATGAAAGTCGCGCCGGAAACCGCGGCTGGAACGCTCGAAAAGAACGACGAAACTTTTTATTTCTGCTCGAAAAATTGTCTTGAAAAATTTAAAAACCAAATCGAATCGCCTAAGCCGATTCAGCCGTTGACTCAACTCGGCAGGCGAAAAGTTTCCGAAAAAGATTTTGAGACTTTCGTTGATCCGGTCTGCAAAATGCTCGTCAAACCCGAAACGGCGGCGGGCAAATTCACATATAAAAATACCGATTATTATTTCTGCGCGATTGGCTGTCTCAATAAATTTCGCCAAACGCCCGAAAAGTTTCTAGACCCGAACGCCGCGCCCGAACCGATGAACGACGCGCCCGCCGGAACTGAATACACTTGCCCGATGCACCCGGAAATCGTGCAAATCGGCGCGGGACTCTGCCCGAAATGCGGAATGGCTTTAGAGCCGAAATTTTTCTCGCTCGACGACGCGCCCGGTCCCGAATATGTTGATATGCGGCGGCGTTTTTGGATTTCGGTTGCTTTAACGATTCCCGTTTTCGCGCTGGCGATGCTGGAGATGCTGCCGGATTTTCATCAAACGATTCCCGCGCAGATTTCCGTCTGGATTCAATTTTTGCTCGCCGCGCCGGTTGTCGTTTGGGGCGGGCTTCCCTTTTTCGAGCGCGGCTGGCAATCAATCTTAAACCACAGTCCGAATATGTTTACGCTGATCGCCGTCGGCACGGGCGCGGCGTTTTTATTCAGTATTTTCGCGCTTCTTTTTCCGAACATTTTTCCCGTCGAAATGCGCGACGCGCACACGGGCGCGATTCGCGTTTATTTTGAATCGGCGGCGGTCATTACGACGCTCGTTCTGCTCGGGCAAATCCTCGAACTCCGCGCCCGCGCCCAAACTTCCGGCGCGATTCGAGAACTTTTAGGACTCGCGCCGAAAACCGCGCTGGTCATTTTCGACAACGGCGACGAAGCGGAAATCGAAATCAAAGATTTGCAGACAGGCGCGAAAATTCCGGTTCGCGCGAACGAAAAAATCCCGACCGACGGCGTGATTTTGGAAGGCACAACGACGATTGACGAATCAATGATTACGGGCGAACCAATCGCCGTCGAGAAATCGGCGGGCGACAAAGTGATCGGCGGAACGATCAACGGTAACCGTTCTTTTACGATGCGGGCGACGCGAGTCGGCAGCGAGACTTTGCTGTCGCAAATCGTCCGAATGGTCGGCGAAGCTCAGCGTTCCCGCGCGCCTGTCCAGAGATTAGCCGATCAGGTCGCCGCCTTTTTCGTTCCGGCGGTTGTTTTGGTTGCCGTCGTCGCGTTCGTCGTTTGGCTGTTTTTCGGTAATTTTGCTTTCGCGCTCGCCGCCGCGATTTCGGTTTTGATTATCGCCTGCCCGTGCGCTCTCGGTTAGGCAACGCCGATGTCAATTATGGTCGGCACGGGACGCGGCGCGAAAGCCGGAGTTTTGATAAAAAAAGCCGAAGCATTGGAAGTTTTGGAAAAAATAGACACGATTGTCGTTGATAAAACCGGCACATTGACCGCTGGAAAACCGCGTCTGCAAAGCGTGATTCGGAATTCCGAATTCCGAATTCCGAATTCCGAGAACGAGATTTTGCAGTTGGCGGCGAGCCTTGAAAAAGCGAGCGAGCATCCGCTTGCCGAAGCCTTTCTCGAAGCGGCGCGTGAACGTAAAATCGAATTATTGAAAGTCGAAGTTTTTGAAACAATTACGGGCAAAGGCGTTTCGGGAACGATTGACGGAAAAAGAATTTTGCTCGGCAACGAAAGATTTTTGGCGGCGAATTCGTCCGATTTTTCTGCTGAGATTCCATCGCAAATCGAAAAATTTCGCGCCGAAGGTCAGACGCTGACGTTTATGAGCGTTGACGGAGAATTTGCCGGTTTTTTCGGTGTCGCCGATGAAATCAAAGAATCCGCCAGAGAAGCAATTGAAGAACTTCACCGACAAAAAATCGAAATCGTAATGCTGACCGGCGACAATCGACAAACCGCCGAAGCGATTGCGAAAAAATTAAATATTGATAAAGTTTTCGCCGACGTTTTGCCCGATGAAAAAGCCTTTAAGGTTAAAGAATTGCAGGCGCAGAATAAAATCGTCGCAATGACGGGCGACGGCGTGAACGACGCGCCCGCGCTCGCGCAGGCAAACATCGGAATTGCGATGGGAACGGGAACGGATGTGGCGATTGAAGCGGCGGGCATAACTTTGCTGAAAGGCGATCTGCGCGGCATTCTTCGCGCCGGAAATCTCTCACGCGCGACGATGAAAAATATCCGGCAAAATCTTTTTTTCGCCTTCGCGTATAATCTTATCGGCGTGCCGATTGCGGCGGGCGTTCTTTATCCTTTTTTCGGACTTCTTTTATCGCCGATGATTGCGTCGTTGGCGATGACGTTCAGCTCGTTTTCGGTTATTATGAACGCTTTGCGGCTGCGAAATTTAAAGTTATGAACAAAACGGCTTTGGCGATTCACGGCGGCGCGGGAACGATTCTGCGAAGCGAAATGACAGCGGAAATTGAACAGTCGTATCGGGCGGGTTTGCAAAACGCGCTCGACGCGGGTTGGGTAATTTTATCGAAAAACGGCGCGGCGATTGACGCGGTTGAAGCGGCGACGGTCGCGCTCGAAGATAATCCTCTATTCAACGCCGGACGCGGCGCGGTCTTCACGCATCAAGGCACGAACGAGCTTGACGCTTCGATTATGGACGGCAAAAATCTGCAAGCAGGCGCGGTCGCTTTTATCCGCAACATCAAAAATCCGATCAAGCTCGCCAGACTCGTGATGCAGCATTCCGAACATATTCTGCTGGCGGGCGACGGCGCGATGGAATTTGCCAACCAATGGAACGTCGAATTCGCCGAAGACGAATATTTTTTTACTGAACATCGCTATCGGCAATTATTGCGAGCGATGGACGCAAATGTTGTCCAACTCGACCACGACGCCGACGAAGTTCAAAGTGAAAAACGGAATTCAGTCCAAACACCAAAGTCCGAAGACCAAAGTCCGATTGGAACAGTCGGCGCGGTCGCCTGCGATTTTGAAGGAAATCTGGCAGCGGCGACTTCGACCGGCGGAATGACAAATAAAAAATTCGGGCGCGTCGGCGACACGCCGCTCATCGGCGCGGGAACTTATGCTGACAATCAAATCTGCGCCGTTTCCTGCACCGGACACGGCGAATTTTTTATGCTCGCGTCCGCCGCGTTCGATGTCGCGGCGCGGATGAAATATAAAAATTTAGGTTTGATTGAAGCGGCAGATGAAACGATTGAATATCTGCGAAAAATCGGCGGCGAAGGCGGTTTGATTGCGGTTGATTCTTCGGGCAACATCGCACTTCCGTTCAATTCCGAAGGAATGTATCGCGCCTTTGTTGATTCGAGCGGCGCGGCGGCGATTGAAATTTATCGAGATTAAATTGCTTCTTCGACGACTGTTTCCGGCAAAGGTTTGATTCTCAAAAGCGTCAGACGTTTTTCGTCGCCTTGCAAAACTTCGATGTCCAGCCCGCGAATTTCCAAACGGTCGCCGACTTTCGGAACGTAACCGGCTTCGCTCGTTACCAATCCGGCGATGGTCGTGAAATCGTCGTCTTCGATTTCAAAACCGAACAGGCGTTCGATCTTGCCGATTTCGGTCGAGCCGAGAACGTCGTAATAGCTTTTATCCGCGCCTTCGATGATTTCGATGATTTCTTCGTGTTCGTCTTCGTCCTCGATTTCGCCGACGATTTCTTCGACAATATCTTCCATCGTGATCAAACCGGCGACGCCGCCGTATTCGTCAACGACAATCGCAATCTGCACGCGGTTGAGCTGCATATTTTTTAGAAGCTCGGCGGCTGATTTCGTTTCCGGCACGAAAAACGCGGGACGCAGAAGCGTTTCAATCGTCTGCATCTCGTTGTTTTCCGACCACGTATTTAAGAGGTCGCGGACGTAAATCACGCCTTCGATATTGTCAATCGAATCCCGATAAACGGGCAGGCGCGAAACTTTTTCTTCGATGATCAAATCGCGCACGGCTTTGACGGTCGAATCAATCGGAACGGCGACGATTTCCGTGCGCGGAGTCATAATTTCGCCGGCTTTGGTTTCGCTGAACTCGAACATCGTTTCCAAAAGCTCTCGGTCTTTTTCTTCGAGAATTCCTTCGGCTTCGCCCATCTCGATCAGGGCTTGTTTGTCTTCGGCGTTGTCTTCCTTGATTTCCTCGACTGTTTGGTTCGGCGCGACGCTCGTTTCGAGTTTTTGCTGTTCCTTGTTCGGCAGAAAATAATCGAACGGATCGGCGAGCAGAGCCATCAGGCGATAAACCGGACGCACGAAACGCAGCAGAAAAATCAAAATGCCTTCGGGATTGCGCCAGGTGAAAAGGCGCGGCAGGAATTGACGAAAAATGCCCGAAACGACGAGCGAAACGACGAGCGAAAAAAGCAGAAGCTCGCGAGTTGATTGATAAAAATTATAAATAATCAGCGTTGTCAGAACGGCGAAAACGATCAGCAAAATCTGAATCGTCGCCGACAGCGCGAATCGAAAGCGCGGGCGGTCGCCTAAAATTTCGCGCATAAAAGGCGTGTTGACCCGCGTATCTTCAATCGTTTCGCTCGTCAAACGCCGCAGGGAAACGTCGCTCAACTGCGAGAAAGCCATATCAATCGTCGCCAGGAAAACGATGGCGAACAAAATGAGCAAGGCAACGGCTATCTCGTATTCCATAAAAATTTTATGTTAGAGTTTTCTCGCAAAATAGCAAATCAAACCGAGTTTTTCAAAGCGGCGGCGGCTTCCTTTTCAATTAACCAGTAAAGATTTCCGTTCGACAATTTTACGTTTTGCGAAGGCAAATTTTCCGGCTGAAAATCGCCTTCCAAAACTTCGCGCAGCGTTTCCGCTTTTTCCGCGCCTTTCACCAGAAACGCGACGTTCTCGGCATTGTTGATAACCGGAAAAGTCAGCGTCAACCGATCCGTATTTAATTTTTCGACGCGGTTGGCGACGGCGATCATTTCTTTTTCCCGCAACGCTTCGGTGTGCGGAAAAAGCGAAGCCGTGTGTCCGTCGTCGCCCATTCCGAGCAAAATCAAATCGAATCGCGGAACATTCGTTTCGTTTTCGACGGCAACGACTTCGTTTTTTCTGGCTTCGTAAAACGTCCAGATTTTCAAAAGATAATCGGCGGCAGATTCTTCGGCGTTTCCCGATTCGGTTTGCCAGCGAAAAGTATTTTCCGCGCCGATTTTGAGCGGCTCGAATAAATTTTCATTCGCCATCTTAAAATTGCTTTCGTCATCGTCGGGCGAAACATTGCGCTCGTCGCCGAAAAAGAAAAAAACTTTTGTCCAATCAACTCGGTTTTTAAATTCGTCGGTGGTCAAAAGTTTATACAAAGATTTCGGAGTCAAACCGCCTGCGAGCGCGACGATAAATCCATCTTTTGTTTCGATTGCGTTCTGCGCGAGTTCGACGAATTTTTCCGCCGCGAAAAGATTTAACGCTTTAATGTCGTCAAAGATTTTTACGATCTTGTTTTCCATAATTTTCAAACAGATTTTAGTTTAATTTTGCTGCTGAAACGGTCGGCGAATTTAATAT
>CAXTMQ010000178.1:0-2945 GCA_964245305.1 uncultured Pyrinomonadaceae bacterium | reverse complement strand
ATTTAATATTTGCCGACCGTTTCATAAATCATCTTATTTCCGTCTTCCGAAATGCTTTTCACCATCTTACTCCATCGTATTTTTCCATTTTCGACCGTCGCGTTCGAGCAATTCTTCCGCGTCGTTCGGTCCCCAAGTTCCCGATTCATAGTTCGGGAAAGCTCTCGCCGGAATCGCCTGCCAGACATCGAGAATCGGCGAAACTATTTGCCAGCTCGCTTCGACCATATCGGCGCGCTGGAAAAGCGTCGCGTCGCCGATCATACAATCGTATAAAAGCCGTTCATAGCCGGTCGAAAGCTGTTCGCCGAAATGGTCAACGTAATTGAAATCCATATCAACCGCGCCCATATTGACAATCGGACCCGGAATTTTCGCGCCGAAATGAAGCGTGATTCCTTCATCGGGCTGCACGTGAATAACGAGGCGGTTGGTCGTTAATTTTTCGACCGAAGTATCGCGGAACAACATAAACGGAGCTTTTTTGAATTGAATCGTTACGTCGGTTCGTTTGTCGGGCAGACGTTTTCCCGTGCGAACGTAAAACGGCACGTTTGCCCAACGCCAGTTGTCAATAGAAAGTTTTAAGGCGGCAAAGGTTTCCGTATTCGATTCGGCGGCGACGGCTTCTTCGCTGCGATAGGCGGGAACTTTTTTGTCGTCGTTTTCGCCCGCGCCGTATTGACCGCGCACGGCGTTATGCAGAACGTCTTCGGGCGTGAACGGCTGAATCGCGTGCAGAATTTTCGCCTGTTCGTCTCTGACGGCATTGGCTTCAAACGAAACCGGCGGCTCCATCGCCGTTAAAGTTATCAACTGAAAAATATGATTCGGAATCATATCGCGCAGCGCACCCGCCGTGTCGTAATAACCGCCGCGCGTTTCCACGCCGAGCTTTTCGGCGACGGTGATTTGCACGTGGTCAATATAATTGCGATTCCAAATCGGCTCGAAAATCGAGTTGCCGAAACGGAAAACCAAAATATTTTGGACGGTTTCCTTGCCGAGATAATGGTCAATGCGATAAATCTGTTTTTCCTTTAAGATTCGCGCCAACTGCGCGTTTAGCTTTTTGGCTGATTCGAGATCGCGCCCGAACGGTTTTTCAAAGATAATTCTGCGCCAGTTGCCGTTGTCTTCCTTCGCCATTCCGTTTTTATGAATTTTTTCGGCGACGCTGGCGAAAAGCTGCGGCGGCGTGGCGAGATAGAAAAAGAAATTCGGCGGAATAGCGAATTTTTCGGTTACTTCGTCGAGAAGTTTTTTGATGTCTTTGAAAAGCTGTTTGTCGTCGTCGAAATCGCCGCCGGTGTAAAAGGTGCGTTCTTCAAACCATTTGACTAAATCTTTGTCCGCGTCCTTGCCGATGAATTCAAGCAAATCCGCGCTGATTTTTCCCCAGAAATCCTTCGTTTCCATTTCCTGCCGACCGACCGCGATGACGGCAAAATTGTCGGGCAGAAATTTTTGTTTCGCCAGATTGTAAAGCGCGGGAAAAAGTTTGCGTTTGGTTAAATCGCCCGTCGCCCCGAAAATTATCATCACGCACGGATCGGCTTGTCTGTTCATTTCGCTCATTGGTTTATTCTGCCACAAAATTTGTTTTCAACGGTTAATTTTTCGCGCCGCTTCAAAAATTTATTTTCAGCTTGCGGCGATATTTCAATTCGAGCCGGTTCATTTCGCCGTCGTCGGTTTCGTGGTCGAAACCGCACAAATGCAAAATGCCGTGAACGATTAGCTGCTTGATTTCCAATTCGAGTTCGAGATTATTTTCAGAGGCTTGCCGCGCGGCTTGTTCGACTGAGATAATTATATCGCCTAAAAAATTTTCTTCGCCGTCTGAAAAACCGTTGTCGAAGCCGTCTGCATCTTCGTCCGCAAAAGGAAAAGATAAAACGTCGGTCGTCGAATTTTTCCCGCGAAAATCGCGGTTGAGTTCGCGCATTTTGCGGTCGGAAACAAACGCGACGGTTAAAGATTTTTCGTTCGCTTCGCGGATGGTTTCGAGAGCGTTTTGAGAAAAATTAATCCACATTTGCGAATTGATTTTTCTTTTTCGCTGGCGATTGACGATTTCAACTATCCGCACGGCTGTTCTGTTTTGTCTGTTCGTCTTTTTCCGTTTGATTTTCGTAGGCTTTGACGATTAACTGCACGAGTTTATGACGCACGACATCTTTTTCGTTAAAATAAACGAAATCTATTTCCTCGATTCCCTGCAAAACTCTTTCGGCTTCCTTCAAACCGCTGCGTTGTCCGCGCGGCAAATCAATTTGCGTAATATCGCCCGTAACGACGACCTTCGAGTTGAAACCGATGCGCGTCAGGAACATCTTCATCTGCTCGCCGGTCGTATTTTGCGCTTCGTCGAGAATGATGAACGAATCGCTCAAAGTGCGACCTCTCATAAATGCCAGCGGCGCGATTTCGATGATGCGTTTTTCGAGCATTTTCGTCACGCGCTCGTTGTCAACCAAATCGAACAGCGCGTCATAAAGCGGTCGCAGATAAGGATCAACCTTGTCCTGCAAATCGCCGGGCAAAAAGCCGAGTTTTTCGCCCGCTTCGACCGCCGGACGAGTCAGAACGATGCGCGAAACCTGCTTGGCAAACAACGCCTGCACCGCGAGCGCGACCGCCAAAAAAGATTTTCCCGTTCCCGCCGGACCAATGCCGAAGGTCAAATCTTTATCTTGAATCGCTTCGATATATTTGCGCTGGTTGGCGGTTTTCGGCGCGACGGCTTTTTTGCCCGACGGGTTGAATCTGGCGCGGGTGAAATAATCCTTCAGCGAAAAGGCTCGATCATCGGCGATTTGTTTGAAAGCGTCGCGCAGCTCCTTATCGGTGAACGAACTGCCTTCGTTAAAAAGGTCTGTAAAATCATTTAAAATTTGCTCGACGATTTGGATATTCTGCGAATCGCCTTCGACGATGAGTTC
>CAXTMQ010000177.1:0-9708 GCA_964245305.1 uncultured Pyrinomonadaceae bacterium | reverse complement strand
ACGCGAACGAGCGCGACACGGCGAAATACGTCGCGCTGATCGAAAACGGCGATTCGCCAATCAATTTCGACGAAGAAATTGACGCGGCTTCGGAATTTGCTTTTCTCGGACTGCGTTTGATGAAAGGCGTTGATTTGCACGAATACGAAAAGCGTTTCGGCGTGGATTTAATCGAAAAATACGCGGCGGATTTGCGGCGTTTAGAAGATTTGGAGTTAGTTGAAGTCGTCGAAAATCATCTGAAATTAACCGGCAAAGGCGCGTTATTTTCCAACGAAGTTTTCGCGGTTTTCGTTTGAAAAATTAAAAAACCTTTACAAAATCGTCTCGAATAAACGACAATTTAATCCGTCTTAGACGCGATTCTCTAAATGGATTTCAGGAGTAAATAAATGTTAAATAAAAAATTAAAAGCGTTTGCAGTTTGCGCTTTGTTATTGGTTTGTCTTTTTGCCTTGACTGTTTCGCCGCTCAGAGCGCAGAGCGCGGATGTAGATTCGTTAAAGGAACGCGCCGCCGCTCTTTTGAAGCAAAGCAATTATGTTGACGCGCTGCCGCTGCTCGAAAAAATCGTCATTCTCGAACCCGACGATGCCGAAAATCAATTTAATTTCGGCGCGGCACTTTTGGCGAAAACCAGAGTGACAACCGACAAAGAGGAAATAAAACAGCTTTTCGTCAATGCCCGCAAAGCTCTCGTCAAAGCGAAACAGCTCGGTCATCCCGAACCGAAGCTCGACGCGATTATCAAATCAATTCCCGAAGACGGCAACATTCCCGATTTTTCAAAAAGCAGCGAAACCGAAGTCTTGATGGACAAAGCCGAAGCCGCTTTCGCGCAGGGGAAAATGGACGAAGCCCTGAAAAATTATCAAGCCGCGCTGAAGTTAGACCCGAAACTTTATTCCGCCGCGCTTTTTTCGGGCGACGCTTACGTGCAGAAAGGCGATTTCCCGAACGCGGAAATCTGGTATCAAAAAGCGATTGAAATTGATCCGACGCGCGAAACTGCGTATCGCTATTCGGCAACGCCTCTGATGAAGCAGAAAAAATATGACCAAGCCCGCGACCGCTACGTCGAGGCGTATATCTCCGAACCTTTTAATGATTATGCCATCGGCGGTTTGAATCAATGGGCGCAGGTTACGGGCGCGCGGCTCGGGCATCCGCGCATAGACATTCCGGCGAGCGTTAAAACCGCTGAAAACGGAAATCTCAATATCACGCTCGGCTTGGGCGACGACACGCGCGACGGCTCGTTCGTTTGGACGGCTTATGGAATTTCACGCGCGACGTGGCAGACAGCGGCGAAAAACAGCAAGTTGAGCGAAAAATTTATGAAGGCGTATCCGAACGAAACAATTTACCGTCACAGTTTGGCAGAAGAACTCGACGCTTTGAAAATGTCCGCCTCACTGCTCAAAGAGCGAATGAACGATAAGAAAAATCCGGTGAAAAATCCCGATCCGCAGTTAGTTAAACTCGTCAAATTATATGACGATGATTTGCTCGAACCGTATATTCTGCTCGTTTTAGCGGACAAAGAAATTTATCAGGATTACGCGCCGTATCTGAAACAACACCGTGATAAAATGCGGCGTTACGTCGTCGAATACGTTCTGACCGGCGGCGGAAAATAAAAATATATCAAAAAGGCGGAATTAATCGTTCCGCCTTAACTTTTTGATTAACGAACAGCGAGCGCGGAAAATAAAGTTTGCTTTTCCCGCGCCCACATTTTTATACTATTCGGGAAAGATAAAAATTTATGCCGATTTACGAATATAAATGTTCAGAATGCGGAGCGCATTTTGAGAAAATGCAGAAGGTTTCCGATGACCCTTTAACCGTTTGCGAAGTTTGCGGCGGAAAATTAGAAAAACAATGGTCGCTTTCCGGCTTTCAATTTAAAGGCGAAGGCTGGTATCTAACCGATTATTCGAGCAAATTAAAAGATAAAAGCGCGGATAAAGCCGCAACTGAAAAAGCGGCGGATAAAGAAAACTCTAAATCTGCGGAAACCGCCGAAAAAAAACCGTCCGGCGAATCAACCGCCAAGACCGAATCGGCATCAAAGGATGCAAGCGAAAAATCGGGCGACTCTAAAAAGGAAACGAATTCCGCCAAAAATAGTTAAGAAAATGTGAGGCTTTGGAAAATGAAATCTGCGTTTGAAAAGATTTGTCCGGCGATTTTAATTTTGATTTTGTTTTCGGTTGTCGCCGACGCGCAATCGCGCCGCAACGCCGTCGCCGCAAACGATTCGGACGGCACGATTTTGAGCGTCGCCGCAACGCACACGAACACCTCCAAAGACCCGATCAAGCCGGAAAATCTTTTTCTTTACGAAAATGGCATCGAGCAGAAAATCAAAAATTTCACGTTCGATCCGTCGCCCGCGCGTATCGTGATTCTCGTTGACAATTCGCAAACCGTCCGCGCCGATGTCGAGGCTTTGAAAAAAGCGACGATGGAATTCGCTTATGAGATTTTCGACGGCGATCAGATTTTCGTCGTCGGTTACGACGAAAAACCCGAAATCGTGCAGGAGTGGACTGACGACGCAAAAAAAATCGAAACGTCGCTCGGCACGTTTCGCAAACAAGGCAATCCGCTGCTGTTCGATTCTTTGAGCGCGACGGTCAGCGAAGTTTTAACGCCTTTGATGCCCGGAACGCGCAAAACCGCCGTCGTTTTAATCGGCGACGGGCTTGATCGCGGCAGTAAAACGAGTTTCGACAAGGTTTTAGGCGATTTGCAGAATCAAAATATCGTCGTTTACGCGCTGCAAATTCCCGACCGCACCGGCGGCGCGTTTCGCCGCAATCAGCCGAAGGCGAACGATGTCGTCACGCAATTAACCGAAGGCACGGGCGGCAAGATTTTCCCGCTCGAAGAAGCCCAAACCGCCGCCAAATTTATCTGTGACGAACTCAAACGCAATCGTTATCTGCTCAATTACCAGCCGACTAACACTTCTTCCTACGACGTGCGCCGCGTTTTTCTAATCGCCGACGAAGGCATCGCCGTTCGCACCAAAAACGCCCAACCGCCGAATGTAAAGTAATGGTAAACGGTTAATTGTCAATGGTTAGTGTATTTTGATTTACGATTAACAATTGACCATTTACCATTATTTAGTTGGAAGGCGAAAGAAAATGCGCTAAAATTGCGATTATTTGTGATTCTGACGATTTTTCCGACGAGTAGAACGAGGAGATTTAGCCGTGAACGATTCCGATATTCCGAAACCGCCCGACGATTTTTCTAAAACCACGCCGAATATTGACAATAAAGGCGATTGGGGAAAAACCAATTATAAATATCCGTCCCAGCCAGTTCCCGACGATTGGGGCAACACGGTGGCAAATTCGAGATATGACAACGCGGATTTCGACAAGACGTTCGCTGCTGGTTCGGATTCGCCGAAAACGCCGGATTGGGGATTGACGCAGGGCAATATCCGTTTGCCCGACCACGATTTCGGCGGCGCAAGCAGCGGACGTGAGGAAGCTAATTACGGCGCGACCACGCCTTATTTTCGTTTGCCCGAAACCGAACGCGCCAAATATCAGAACATTCCGCCGACACCGACACAGGAAGCGGCAGCGAAAAAAGAAGAAGAAAAACAAAAAGGCGGTGTTCCGACCTGGGTTTGGGTTTCGGGCGGACTTTTTTCGATGTTCGTTTTCGCAATCATTTGTCTGTTAATCGTTTATATCTTTTTAATCAGAAAAACCGGCTATGATGTCGTCGTCAAAGGCGCGCCGACGGGCAGCACTCTGAATGTTGACAATTCGTTTTGGGCGCAGAGTCAGCCGGACGGGTCATATATTCTGAAATCGCTCGAAGCGGGCAAAGACCGCGTTATCAAAATTTCTCATCCGAACTTTGAATGCACGCCTTTGCGCGTCAACAGTCAAAACGGTGTCAACCCGCCGCCGCTCATCGCGCAGTGCAAACCGCTTAAAAATCCGGTCGCCGAAGAATGCGTCAACATCAAAGCCGGAGCTTACGACGTTGCCGAAAGATGCGCGAACAAGGCTTTGGACGAATTGACCAACGATTTCTCGGTTGACGATTTACTGCGGGCGATGAATCTTTACATCATTCAATTTGCGAGCGGAAAATACGATATTCCCGACCGCAATATGACATTTCTCAAACGCGCGTCGGATTATATGAAGAAGTTGCCGCCGACGGTCGTCGTCGAAGTCGGCGGACACACCGACAGCGACGGCACGGACGCGATAAATCAACCTTTGTCCGAAAATCGCGCCAAAGCCGTCCGCGACGCTTTAATCGGATTCGGCATTAAATCGGAAATGCTGACCGAAAAAGGCTACGGCAAAACACAGCCGAAAAAACCGAACGACACCGACGATAATAAATTTCAAAATCGCCGCATCGAATATACGGCGGTCAAGCGGTAAATAGGCAGTTCAAAGTTGAAGGTTCAAAGTTCAAAGTCGTTTGATTTTAAAACTTTGAACTTTGAACCTTCAACTTTGAACTCAAAACAGGTCTTGCAAGCGAATTGATAATGTGTGAAAATTTCCAATAGACAAAGTTGTTTATAAAACAGGAGAATTTCCCAAAGTGAGTTCAGAACTTGAGAAGCTGATTGAATTGCAAAAGACGGATACCAACATCCGCCGATTGAAAAAAGCCATCGAAACCGCAGAACAGAGGCGTGCCAGTATCGAACAGGAGTTTGAACGGCACGCCTCTTCTATTCGTGAGATACAGGGAAAACGCGACACCGCGCAAACGGGACGCGCCGCGCTCGAAAAGCAAATCGCCGAAAATAAAACTTATCTCGAACGCGCCGACCGCAACTTGAAACACGCGCAGAATCAAAAGGAATACGAAACCGCGATGCGCGAATCCGACGCGCTGCAAAAGCAAATCGCCGCGCTCGAAACACAAGTTTTAGAGCGAATGACCGAAACCGAAGATGTCGAAAAAGTCTTAGCCGAACGCAGCGGCGAAATCAATTCGCACGAATCGAACCGCGCGACGGCTTTGAAGGATTTCGATAAGGAAGTCACCGCCGACCGCAAAGAATTAGAAGCGGAAACCGCCAAACGCCACGAAGTTTTCATCACGCTTCCGACGCAGATGGCTTCTATTTATAACCGTCTCGCGCAAAGAAGCCGAGACGGAATTGCCGTCGCCGAAGTCGTCAACGGCTCGTGCAGCGCGTGTTTTATGAAACTGCGCCCGCAAATGCTCGTCAACCTAAAAACCAGCGACAAAATCATCACCTGCGAAAACTGCACGAGAATTTTATACCTCGCGCCGAAAAACGACGCGAAAGTTGCCGGTCAGGAAGTATAAGCGGATTTCAATCGAACACGAATTTATCCTGCGCCGCGAGAGGCTGTAAATTTCTTTTCACAACTTTAAATTTAACGGTAACTCGCGTGTGGGCGACAACTGTTGATTTTTATCGAATCAAACTTTGCGCCGCCGCTTCGCCGGTTTCAATCGCGCCTTCCATAAATCCCTGCCAATCGGCGAGATGTTCGCCCGCGAAAAGAACTTTGCCGTGCGGTCGCTGTAAAATCGGGCGAATGCCGAACCATTGTCCGGGACGATAAAGCGCGTATGAACCGCGCGTGTATTGGTCGCGCTGCCACGCATACGACAAAATTCCTCTTGCAAGTTGCGGCGCGTTTTCGTCGAAATCAATCAAATCTCTGGTGATAATCTTCATCCGTCGCTCGTCGGATTGCGAAGCCAAAACGTCCGCCTTTTCGCCGACGGCATAACTCGTCAAAATGCCTTCAGTTCCCTTTTGATTTTGCGTACTGTGAAAATAAAAATGCGAAGTCGCGTCGGACACGAGCGAGAAATTTTCCGCCTTCCAGAAACGATTTTCAAATAAAATGCTGTTTTTGCAGATACGCGCGTAAATCAATTCTTCCGCCGCTTCGGTCTGCGCGGTCGGCAAAGGCGGATTAAATTTTATTTTCAGCAAACTCGCCGTCGGCGCGGTGCAGATACAGGCATCGGCTTTGAAATTTTCAGTCGCGGTTTTGATTGTAACCGATCCGGCGCGTTGATTAATTTCTAAAACCGGCGAGTTGAGGCGAATATTTTCCGCGCCGATTCTTTTGACGAATTCTTCGGTCAGACGCGAATTTCCGCCGGTCATCTTGTAATCCATCTCGTTTTTCGGACTTGATTCGGCGTATTCCGCGAGCGCGCCGAACGCTGAAACGTGGCGGATTGATTCGCCGAAATCGGTGCTGTCCATCAAATCGCGCAGCAGCAAATCGTCTTCGGTGAAACCGATTTTTTCAAGATAAGTCCACCAATCGAATTTATCAATTTTCGTTTTTTGCAAAGCGGAAAGTTTTCCGTAATTCGCCTTCGCTTTTTCAAACGCGAGTTTCGCTTTTTCGGAAAATCCCCAGTTTCCGGGACGCGAAACCGTGCCGTTTTGCAAAAGAAAATCGTCGAATTGGTGTTTCTGCAAAGGAATCGAAAAATCTCTGCACAAAGCCTTTATTCGTTCGTGGCTTTCGCCGATCCATTCCGCGCCGAGTTCAAACGTGAGATTTTTATTCTGCGGCATCGTCGCCGAAAAAACGCGACCGCCGATTCTGTCTCTGGCTTCTAAAATTGTTACGTTCCAATTGGCGTTTTTCAACTTAAATGCGGCGGCTAAACCGGAAAATCCCGCGCCGACGATCACGCAGGATTTTCTGCGTTTTTGCGCGAAGATATTTTTCGGCGCGAGCGAAATTCCGAACGCAGCCGCGCCCAAAATTTTCAAAAATTCACGGCGATTTGTGTTTTTCGGCATAGATTTTTGCTTTCAGAATCAGAATTTGAACAAATCCCAAATTCCCTTGAAAACAGTTCCCAGAATAAACAAACTCAGCAAAATCGAGGCAATCAGAACGGCAACTAAAGTAAGAATTATCAAACCGACGAAAAGATAATCGCCAAACGTGCCTTTGTCTTTTCCCGTTCCGCGCTCGCGGATCAAATTTATATTTTGCCGGTTCGCTTTCCAAAAAAAGTCGAAAGCGTCGCCGACAACCGGAATCGAACCGACTAAATAATCAAGCCCGATATTAAAAGCCATCCGCGCCAGCGTAATTTTCGGAACGCCGTGCCGAACGCCCGCGATGAGAATGTAAAACGACGCGAACGAGGTCAGCATATCGCCGACATTCGGAATTAAACCGATCAGTGCGTCCAAGCCGAAACGCCAGCCGACGACCGGAATTTTTATCCAATCGTCGAGATATTTCGCCAGACCTTCGAGGCTGTCTTCAATCTCGATCTGCCTGCGCTCTTCTCTGGTCAAACCGAAGGCGTTGCGTTTCGGCAGAGGTCGTAATTCTTCCATAATTATTTCTTCCGATTTTTTACGACTTTCGGCGCGGTGTTTCCTTCAACAATTTTCACCGTCAAAATTTTATCGCCGCGCGTGAGATTATCTACGATTTTCATATCCGTTTCGTTCACTTTGCTGAAAACGGTGTAGCCGCCGTCGAGATGGGGCTGCGGCGAATGCGCGGCGAACCATTGCGAGCCGCCGGTGTCTTTCCCCGACAGAGCCATTCCAATTGCGCCGCGTTCAAAGGGCAGCATATTTATTTCACAGCGAATTTCCCAGCCCGGACCGCCGTTGCCGTCGCCGCGCGGGTCGCCGTCCTGCATCACGAAATTCGGCACGACGCGATGCACGGGAACGCCGTTAAAATAATTGAGCCGAGCGAGTTTTATAAAATTATCAACCGTCAAAGGCGCGTCTTCCGGCGTTAGATCAACCGCAAAAGTTCCCTTTTCGGTCGTAAAAACTGCTTTGACAGTTCCGTTTTTGCGCGAAACGGCGCGAATATAATCGGCTTCGGAATTCAAAATTTGTCCGAGTTTCGTTCCCGTTTTCGGATTGTAAGGTTTTACCGTTCCAACCATTTTTTCGATGTTGGAAAAATCTTTCGTGAGATCATTTTGCTTTATTAAATTCGCGGCGTGTTTTCTCACTAAATAATCCGGCGCGTTTAACGCAAGTCTGAGAGATTCGAACGACTGTGCTTTGTCCAATTTGGCAAGCGCGGAAAGAATCGCAAGCTGCGCGTCGTTGTAATTTTTGTCGGTTTTAAGCGATGCGGCAAAAGCACTTTTTAAAGCTTCGATATTTTCTTTCGTCGCTGTCTGTTCGCTCAAAAGTTCAGCGGCTGTAGCGCGAACAAAAACATCTTTGTATCCTAAAAAATTTTTAAAGATTTGGTCGGAATTTTTGGGTTTGAAATTGTTCAATGCCCGTAGCCGTTCAGGAACAGGGCGCAGATCGAAATCCATCGCAAATTCAGACTTTTTATTACTATCTAAAACTTTAATCAGGTCGCTTTCAGTCTTTGAGCGAATTTCATTTCCTTTTTCCAAATTTCCAAGCTCGCTCTGACCTTGAGCGAACGAGCTTTGAAATTGCCAGCAAAGAGTTGAGTAACCTTGACTGCAAATATTATTCGGCGGTTCAATTTCCGAAAAATTTGATGGTGAAATTTTTGCAAAAGCGATGTGAATTTCAGGAGAAATAAAATTGTCTTTCAATCCAAAAGCTGTCAAAAATCCAATTGCTTTTTTGTTGCCTGAATCTTTCAATAAATTTCCTAGAACCGTCTCAATTTCAAGAATCTCGCTTTTCTCGGACGGATTGGCAAATTTCGAATTTTTGTAATCAGTCAAAAGTTTTTCGCCGCGTTCTAAAAGTTTGTCGGCGGCTTGTTTGTCTTTTAAATTTCCGAGCGCGCGAATCGCGGAGACGCGAACGCGAGAATCTTCGTCGGAAACTGCCGAGTTTAAAAGCAGATCGAATGAATCTTTGTCTTCCGCCGCGCCGAGAACTCTGGCGGCGTTGGCGCGAACGGCTGCATTTTCATCATTTTGAAGAAGCTCGCGCGACTGTTTACCGGCATTTTTGGCGCGAAGCCTGGCGAGCGCGTTGAGCGCGTTAGCGCGAATCTGCGGCGTGTAAGCTCTTGTAAATTTGACCAAAACTTTTTCCGCCGTTTCCGGTCGAGAGCGTAAGACCGCCGTCAAACCGAATTCGATGACATTTAAAAACGGACCGGAGCGTTTTCTGTCTTCAAAATCAAGCGTCGCCAAAATCGCTTCGCCCAAGTTTTTTGCTTTTTCATCTTTCGCATTTGCCGACGCGATTTTTCCGGCGGCTTCGATTGCGCGGGCGCGAATATTGGGATTTGATTTTGAATTGTTCAGAACACCCAAAATCGCGTCAGCCGCTTTGATCAATTCGGTTTCGCCGAGCGCGAACGCCGCCATGACGCGCACGTTTTCTTCGCGGTCGTTTTCCAAAAGATTTGCGAGCGCGGGAATAGCGGCTTCATCGCCGATGCGTCCGGCGGCGAGCGCGGCGCGCGTCCGTATGTGCGTGTCGGCGTTTTTCATCAAATCTTCCAAAAATTTGTCGTAGCGCAATTCGTCTTCGGCGCGGGAAATCTGCACGAGAATTTTCAGCGGAACGTGCGCGGAAACGAACGGAGAAAAACAAACGATGAATAGATATACGAGTAAGATTTTTTTCATTTTCAGATTTGGCGCGACGGAATTTAAATGCAGAAGAATTTTAACGGCTCGAATCGAAAACTCCAAATGCTTCAAAAACCGGAGCGCGGGCATCCTCTGTCCGCGAATTTTATGATCGGTCGCCTAAATTTCAAT
>CAXTMQ010000176.1:0-9716 GCA_964245305.1 uncultured Pyrinomonadaceae bacterium | reverse complement strand
GAGAATAGTTTTATTATTTTTAATTCGCGCCGAAGTGGCGAAATTGGTATACGCACCAGACTCAAAATCTGGCGGGAGCAATCCCATGACGGTTCGACTCCGTCCTTCGGCATTTATTTTCTCTTATTTTCACGGCTCGCATTTCTTCTCTAAAACTTTTTTCTATAATAGTTTAGCGTTCAACCCGTGCATCAGATAATTTTCGACGGCGACTTCGAGCGCGCCGCCGATTGCCGCGCCTTTCGGTTCGCCGCATTCTATTTTCCAGTTCGCTAATTTACCCGCCATACTTTTTCCGACGGCTTCAAACAAAGGTTCTTTGATATATTTCCAAGCATATACAAGCCGACCGCTCAGAATAATGTGCGGAACGCCGATGCCCATAATCATATTGCCGATACCGATGCCGAGATATTCGCCGAGTTTTTCGAGCGTTCGTTGGGCGCGAATTTCTCCGGCTTCGGCGCGTTCGACGATTTCGTTGAAGCGTGGCGGATTCGCGCCGCCGAAATTCGCGCGGTCGCCGGTGTAAAGCGACGAAGCCGCCGATGCCGAAGCGTATTTTTCCCAACAGCCGCGATTGCCGCAGACGCACGGTTTGCCGCCCGCCACAATCGTCATATGTCCGAATTCTCCGGCGATGCCTTCGCCGATGCCCGTGCCGCGATAAACTTCGCCTTCGATGACTAAACCGATGCCGATGCCTGTGCCGGAACGCAGCAGAACAAAATTTTTCATCAAGCCTTGGTCGGCATTTTTCAGGTGCAGACGCGCTTCAAACAAAGCGGCGGCGGTCGCGTCGTTTTCGACGATGACGGGAACATGTCCGAAACCGGCTTTCTCCTGCAAAAAATCGGCGATAGCGACATCGCGCCAGCCCAAATGCGGCGCGTAGAGCAAGCGGCGGCGTTCGGCATCGGTCGGACCGGGAACGCTCACGCCGATTGTTTTCAGTTCGCGGTCGCTGACTTTTGAGCAGAGCGCGTTGATGTGTTTTTCAATCAGTTTGAGTGCCGCGCCGGAATCCAAAGGAGTTTCAAATTCGGTTTCGCCGAGCATTTCGCCGCTCAAGGTGGTCAAACCGACCTGCGAACGCCGGACACCGAGATTTACGCCGACAAAAAATTCGTGGTCGCTGACGAAGGAAACGCCGACCGGCGGACGACCTTGCAGACGATTCGTGTCCGAAGCGGTCGAAAGCGGTTCTTCGCGCAAAATTCCGGCGTTAATCAAAGGCTTGAAAATATCGGTCACGGTGCTTCGGTTGACACCGATGCGGCGGGCGAGCTCGATGCGCGAAATCGGCTGTGCCGCCCGCACTAATCTGAGCAGCATCCGCGTCGTTTTCGCCGGAATCGTCGTTTCAATTTGGTTTGTCGTCGAATTTCTCGCAGAATCTGCCTCTATTATCATTGTCAATTTCCGCTCGCGTCATAAGATTTTTATTTCACGCCAATAATAGCGAACACTCGTTTGTTTTTCAAATAATTTTTATTCGGGTTTGTCGAAACGAGCTACAGCGAAGCCGTAAATTTGCTAAAATAAAAACGAAATCAATTATTTGCCGGTCAGCGGCGCGGCGAATCGGGAAATTCGATTAATCGAAGCGGCGCGTTTACGGGCGAAAAAATCAGTAAAATCTACAAGGGAGCATAATTATGGCAATTTTTGGAAAAGATGAAAAAGAAACGCCCGTGAGCGGCGAATTAACGCTTGAAAAAGCGTATCAAGCGATTTTGGCGGCGCGGCAGAAAGCCGAAGACATCGGCGTAAAGATGAATATCGCGCTCGTTGACGAAGGAAATAATTTGCTCGCTTTCGCCAGAATGCCGGGCGCGTGGCTCGGCAGTATTGACATCGCGCAGAGCAAGGCTTTTTCGGCACGGGCTTTTGATATGCCGACGAAAGACCTCGGCGAAGCGGCACAGCCGAACAAACCGCTGTTCGGCATTCACGCCAGCAATCACGGCAAAATAATTATTTTCGCGGGCGGCATTCCGCTGAAAACGGGCGAAAAAGTCGTCGGCGCGATTGGCGTTTCCGGCGGCACGGTCGAACAGGATCAGGAAGTTGCCGAAGCCGGTGTCGCCGCTTTTGAAAGCGGCGAATAATTTTTGTTAAAAAATTAAAAAGCGCGGAAGAAAATCAATCGTTCCGCGCTTTTTAATTTTATGTTTTTTTGCCGCAGCAGTTCGAGATTCGCGCTCGATGAAATTGCCGAAATTTGGCTAATTTTAAGCGGCGCACGGCAAATGTTGTTGACGATAAATATTCAGACGACGGCGAACGATTAAGGCGATCAAATCAATTTCCTTGAAATCGCTCGTTTCAAAATCGGCAGCGTGTTTCCAAATATCTCCGAAAATTTCCAGAGTAATGTTCTCGGCATCTTTTACAGTATCAGCGGATTTTTTCGCCAGATTCCAAACCGCGTTGCCGTAAAGGTTGACGCAATCTTCGACGGCTGATTTTTCGCCCGCCGCGATTCGTTTCAAAAGGCTCGCCGATTCGATGTTTCGATTTAGCGTAAATTTGTCTTCTAAAATCGCGTCCATAAATTTTTCGATTTTCGGCTCGATTCTCAAATAAGACGAACCGCCGCATAACATTCGCAAGCCAGATTTTTTAATTTCTGCCGGTCGAGAATAAAAATCCGCCCGCGTCTGTAATCAATTACTCCGTTATCGCGCAAATGCTGCGCGGCGCACGTTATGCTCGGGCGGTGCGCGCCGAGAAGATAAGAAATCCGGTCGTGCGTCAAAGCTAATTTATCGCTTCCGCAACGCTCGCCGAGCATTAGAAGCCAGGTCGAAAATCTCTCTTCGATGCGATGATGGCTATTGCAAATGATTCTTTGCGAAAGCTGCGCGACATAAGAATTCAAATAATTAAAAATCGCCGTTTGCAGAAAACTGCCGCGGTTGAATTCGCTTTTGAAAATTTCGATACTGACGCGGAATGCGCTGCCGCCGATGGAAGTTTGCGTCCAGTGCGTCGGCGATTGCGGATCGAGAACCGCGCCGATTCCGGCGATGCCTTCGCTGCCGATCATCGCCGTTTCAATCGTTCGCCCGTCTTCGAGAACGTTTAGCTGAACGAAGACGGCGGTTTCCGGGAAATATACGAATTCGCCGAAACCGCCCGAATGAAAAATATTTTCCCCGCCGGAAATTGAAACTTTCTGTAAAAACGGTAAAAGCCTTCCGAGTTCGTGATCGCATAACTTATTCAACAAGCGATTATTTAAGTTCAGTTTCAGCGAAGAAACTTCGTCGGAAAAAACCTTTCGTTTGTTAAAAGCGAAAGGTTCATAAGAGCCGTAATTTTTTTCTGTTTTGTAACCGTCCAACATTTATTTTCCCCTTGTTAAAACGATTGAAGGTTAATCGTCGTTCTGTTTTCCGAAACACTAAAAGATGATTAACCTTTAATCGCCTGCCCTGATATAAAAATTCGTTTGAAAAACGAAAACCGCACAAACTTTCGCCAACTTAAATTTTTCTAATGTCCACGATGATAAATTTTTCGCTGCCGTTATATTCGCGCTCGCTGATTTGCGTCAGCATTACTTTGACTTCCGAAGAATTTTCGTCCGAACAATCGGTGAACGTAAACTTTTCAGCCGAATCATTGCCCTTGGCGAAATATCGAAAACGGCGGCGAAATTCTTCGGTTTTGCCGAACGGCGCGATTTCGTCGAAAAAATTCAGCCCGATCAAATCGGTCGGTAAATTAATTGATGAACTGCTCGCGTCAATTCTCGAATAAAGCACCGTGCCGAATAAATCCAGCTCGAATAATCCGAAAATTTTCGCCGGAACGTCTTTCATAAATTTTCGCCGCCGAATCGCGGTTTTGACTTGTTGTCTTTTTTCAAAAATCGTTCGAGCTTTGTTTCCAATTGACCGAAATCAATCGGCTTAATTATACAATCGTTCGCGCCGACGGCGAGCGCGGAAGCGTGAATCGACGGTTCAGCGTAACCGTTTATAAAAATAATTATCGCCTTATCGAGTTCTTTCAATTCACGAATCCGCCTGATAATGGAAAGACCGTCAATGCGCCTGAATTTGTCGCTTATCAAAATTAAATCGGGACGATGACTTTTAGCCGTTTGAAATGCTTCATCGTCGTTAGCGGCTTCGACAATGCGATAATTCCAAAGGTCGAGCAGATATTTCATCATCAACCGCGTATCGTCGTCTTCCTCGGCGACTAAAATAAGCGGAAATTTATTAGCGGTTTGAACGGCGGGCAATGGATGTTTATTTTTTTCTTTCACTTCTTTGAAATTAAGAAGTAAGGCAGCAGATTCCATAGATAAATTCATAAACATCTTCTCTCGAAATTAAAGTTTTTATGGAAAGCCGGATTTTTCGTTCGGTATTTGAAAACTTAGAGGATGAAAATTATCATTTCACCCTCTAATCCCCCTTGATCGCGCCGCCGAATTCCCACACAAATCACGGCGACGGCTTACGTCGAGTCCGGTAAACTTCTTTTTGTTTCCAAATCAAAATCTACCGTTCTATGTTTGCATTGAATTTATTATCAGCCGGAGAAGAATTTTTGAACATTAGGAAGAAGCGACAATTTATTAGGGATTTTCCCTAACCGGGTTAGGCGGTAATGAGTAGATCAAAAGCCGTATGAAGCAGTCAAGACAGTTAAGGATTAGGAGCGGCGAACGGAGATTAACTTTTCAGCGTGAGTTTTCGATAAATAAAAGTTATTTGTTCGAGCGATTTCGCGTCTTAATTATCTTCCAGCCAGCCTTTCAAGATAGCGTAACGAACAATATCAATGCGGCTGCCGATATTGAGTTTTCGCATCGCGTTGGCTTTATGGGCTTCGACGGTTTTGACGCTCAAATCGAGCGCGGCGGAGATTTCCTTGTTGCTGTAACCCCACGCGATCTGGCGCAGAACTTCTTCTTCGCGCTCGCTGAGCGTTGTGCCTTTCACGGTTTCGTTGGCTAATCTTTTGGCATAATTGCCCATTACGCGACCGGCGACTGCCGGATCGAGATAATTGCCGCCCGACGCGACGACGCGAATCGCGCGAAGCAATTCACTTGAAGAACTTTGTTTCAAAACATAACCTGCCGCTCCGGCGCGGAGAAGTTCCTGTAAATAACCGTCGTCGGTATGGCGCGTCAAAGTCAGGATTTTCAGATGCGGGCAAAGCTGTTTGATTTTTTTCGTCGCCTTCAAGCCGTTCAACTGCGGCATCGTTACGTCCATCACGACGACATCCGGCTGTAATTCCTGCGCGGCTTTGACGGCTGAACGCCCGTCGCTCGCTTCGCCGCAAACTTCCATATCAATTTGCGAATCAATAATCATTTTCAAACCTTCACGAACCGTTTCGTGATCTTCGGCGATAAAGATGCGGAGAGAGTTCATAATTTCAATGCCTCGCTGGATCAGTTTGAAATTCCCGTTTGTTCGATTTTGAAGTGTTGACGCTTATGAATTTAGCCGTTTTCCTTTTTTATTACAAGCGGAACGCGGGTGTAAACGGTCGTGCCTTTTCCCTTTTTCGATTCGATTTCAAATTCGCCGCCTAAAATTCGGGCGCGTTCTTCCATTCCGATTAAACCGATGCCTTTATTTCGATTTACTTTATCTTCGGTGTCGAATCCTCTGCCGTCGTCTTCGACGATCAAAACGATTTGATTGCGGCGTTTTTCGAGAATGACGGAAACCATTTTCGCCTCCGCGTGTTTGTAGATATTGTTCAGCGATTCCTGCGCGATGCGATACAGATTCGTTTCGGCTTCAGATTCAACCGGCATTTTGTTCAATCCCGCCGTATGAAAATCGGTTTTAATCTTTGTGTGATGCGACCATTCGCGGACGAAATTCTCGAGCGTTACGCGCAAGCCCAAATCGTCGAGCGCGACCGGGCGCAGTTCCCACGCGATAAAATCAACGTCCGCGTCAAGCCGTTCGGCGACTTCCTGCGCTTCCTCGATTTCGTCGCAGATTTTCTGTTCGCCGCAATTTTTTTTCGCCGCTTCGAGTTTCATTCGCAGCGCGGTTAGCTGCTGCCCGAAATGGTCGTGAATATCGCGGGCGATTCTCCGGCGTTCGTCTTCCTGTCCGGCAACGAGCCGCCGCAGAATTTCTTTTTCGCTCGCGCTTTTTTCCGCTTCCATTCGTTCGGTCTGGTCGCGGGCGATTTTGACAAAGCCTTCGATGTCGCCGTTTTTGAGCGGTGTCAACATACCGGAAACGTAAAAGCGCGCGCCGTCTTTCCGAAGATGATAGCGTTCGTCTTCGGCGCGTCCTTTTTCGAGCGCGGTCTGCCGTTCCCTTTCCGGCTGATCTTTAGCGAGGTCTTCGGGCGTGAAAATCAAATCGGACGATTTGCCGATGATTTCATTTGCCTTCCAGCCGAAAATATTTTCCGCGCCCGCATTCCAGTCGGTGACGATGCCTTTTATATCGGTCGTTAAAATCGCGTAATCCTTGATGCTTTCCATCAAAAGATCGAGGCGCGACTGCGATTCGCGCAGAGCGATTTCGCCGCGTTTGCGGTCGGTGATGTCGCTCATCACGCCCGATACTCTGACGGGTTTGCCTTTTTCCGTTTCGACGACTTGACCATAGCCTTCCATCCAGCGCAGTTTACCGTCTTCACGAACGATACGAAATTCGGCTTCAAAGGCGGTGTTCGTTTCGATTGCCCGTTTCAAACGCTCGCTGAGCCATTCGCGGTCGTCCGCGTGAACGTGGTTAAAGAATGCTTCGGGACGCACGTTTTTTTTGCTCGGCTTCATCCCGAACAGCAAAAAGTGCTGTTCGTTCCATTTGATTCGGTCGGTTGTCAGATTCCAGTCCCACGTCGCCATTTCCGCCGCTTCGACGGCGATGCGGAGACGTTCTTCGGAATCGCGCAAAGATTGTTCGGCGCGTTTTTGCCGGAGGCTCGGCGTTTCGATTTCGGTGATGTCGCGGTCAGTTGCCAGCACGGTTTCGATTTCGCCGCGCTCGTTTTTTTCGGGAACGAAGCGCGAATAAAAATTCGCTTCGCCGTCGGGTGTCGGAAACGAATTGAAATGTTCGGCGGGTTCGCCCGTCTCGAAAACCTTTCGCAGAGTTTTCATATACGGCTGGGCGATTTTGTCGGGCTGTCCCATTTCGTCGTTCGTTTTACCGAGCAGAGTTTCGTTCGGAACGCCGCTTTTCGATTCAAAAGCGGCGTTTGCGTAAATCAATCTCAGATTTTTATCCCAGCGCGTCATCGCGTCGGGCGTATTCTCGACCAGCGAGGCGAACTGCTTGCGGCTGTCCTTTAATTCCGTCGTCCGCGCTTCGACTTCCCGTTCGAGCCGTTCGCGGAAATTTTTCTCGCTTTCGCGCAGGACGTTTTCCGCCTGCTTGTATTTGGTGATTTCGAGAAAGTTTAAAACCACTCCTTCGATGCGGTCGTCAATCGTCCGATACGGCGAAAAGCGCGTCAGAAAATACCGGTTGTCGCGGTCGGGAACTTCGCGCTCGACGGTGTTCAGGGTTTTCAAAACCTCGGCGGCATCCGCCGTCAGATGATCGTATTCGAGATTATGCGTGAAATGTTCGAGCGGTCGCCCGATGTCCGTCTGCGTGATATTGAAAATCCGCTCGATGAGCGGCGAGTAGCGTTTGATTCGCAGTTTGCGGTCGAGAAAAATCGTGGCGATGTCGGTCGAGGCGATTAAGTTCTGCAAATCCGAATTAATGCGCGAGGATTCCTCGATGCTCTCTTTCAGCTCGCTGTTGACGGTCTGCATTTCTTCGTTGATCGACTGCAACTCTTCTTTACTCGTTTCGAGTTCTTCGGTCGTTGACCGGAGTTCTTCGTTGATCGCCTGCAATTCCTCGTTTGCGGCTTTGAGTTCTTCAATCGAGATTTCGTGCTGTTCAATCGTCGCCCGCAGATTCGTCCGTGCTCGCTGCAATTCGTCTTCGAGGCGATTGATTATCGTCGCTACCGCCATCTCGTCGTCCGCCGACCGAGCGATTTTCTCGACGGATTTTCCCGCTTCGGTTTTCGGCAGAGATTTCGTTTCGCCGGCTTCTTCAAAAATAACGAGCAGAAAAGCGTCGTTCCCGCCGTCAACGATGCCGACGCTGCGGGCGTTGATGTTGACGATTGTTTCCTTGCCTTCGATGACGGCGCGAGCGTTTGGAAACTCGGCAGTCCGACAGTCGCGCAGGGCGGTGAAAAGCGCGGCGCGAAGATCGGGCAGCAAATCGGGATTGATGAGCTTCAGCAGATTGTTCGTCGGTTCGCCGCCCGCAAAACGCAGAAAGCGTCCGAGCGACTGGCTCATATAAACGACATCGAAATTTTCGTTGACCAGCACCGACGGCGGCGCGAAACTTTCGAGCAGTTTGTAATGCACTTCGCCGAGCGACGGCGTTTTAATGCGCTCGATCTGTCTTTCTCCGAGCGGCTGGCTTGTCTGCCAGCTTCCCTTCACCGGCAACGCGGGCGGTGCCTGATATTTTTGAGACGAACGACGGCTGCGGTAAAGGCGCATCTTTTTATCCGTCGCTTCAAAAAGCTCCGGCACACTCTCGGCTGATTCGGAGTTTCCGAGAAATAGAACGCCGCTGGCATTGAGCGCGAAATAAAAAATTTCCATCACGCGCTTTTGCGCTTCCTGATTAAAGTAAATCAGCAGATTGCGGCACGTTACCAGATCAAGCTGCGAAAACGGCGGGTCGCGCAAAATGTTGTGCAGCGCGAACAAAACTTTTTCGCGCAACTGCTTTTTAATGCGGTAGCGAATGCCGTCTTTGACGAAAAATCGTTTCAGACGTTCGGGCGAAACGTCGGCTTCAATCGTTTCGGGATAAATATGCTCGCGCGCCTCGACGATTGCCTCGTCGTCAATGTCGGTCGCAAAAACCAAAATTTTCGGCGGGTCGGGCAGTTCTTCGGCATATTCCGACAAAAGCATCGCCACCGAATAGGCTTCCTCGCCCGAAGCGCAGCCCGCCGTCCAGACGCGAATCGTATCCTGCGCGGTTTTGCCCGCAAAAATACTGACGACGGCTTCTTTTTCGAGCGCGGCGAAAGCCGCGCGGTCACGGAAAAAGTTCGTGACGTTAATCAAAAGATTGCGCTGCAAAAACTTCACTTCTTCGGCGTTGTCGCGCAGGTATTTCACATACGTCGGCAAATCTTCGAGTTCGTGAATCTGCAAGTGCCGCGCGATGCGCCGGATGAGCGTCGGCTTTTTGTAATTGGCGAAATCATGTCCGGTGCGAACTCTGAGAATCGTCAGAATCTCGGGTAGCGAATCTTCGGCGTTGATCGCCTCGGCGACCTTTTCCGCGTCCGCGCTGTTCGTCAGATGCAGGCGTTCGGAACTGTCCCGAAAATGAATCATCTTTTCGGACATTTGGCGCACGGGCAGAATCCAATCGGCAAGCCCGGTCGCAATCGCGCTGAGCGGCATCTGCTCGTATTCCGCGTCCTCGGGCGATTGGACGATCGCAAAACCGTTCGATTCCTTGACGCGCTTTAACCCCAAAGTTCCGTCCGCGCCCGTGCCGCTCAGCACGACGCAGACGGCGTTCCTCTCATGCGCTTCGGCGAGCGTACGAAAGAAAACGTCAATCGCTACGCGCGTCCCGATTTTTTTCTCCGGCGGCTGGCAGCGAATCGTGCCGTCCACCATTTCAAGCTGGCTGTTCGGCGGAATCACATAAATGCGGTTCGGC
>CAXTMQ010000175.1:0-9724 GCA_964245305.1 uncultured Pyrinomonadaceae bacterium | reverse complement strand
CAAACGCGCCCGTGATGGTCGCGCCCGCGATGAACGTCACGATGTGGAATCACGCGGCGACGCAAAGAAACATCGAACGATTAAAAGCCGACGGCGTTCATTTCGTCGCGCCGATCACCGGCGAATTAGCCTGCAAAACCGTCGGCACGGGAAAGTTGGAAGATGTCGAAAACATAGCGGCGCAAGCCGTAAAACTTTTGGTTCAAGGTTCAAGGTTTAAAGTTCAAGGTTCTGATACAAACAAAACTTTGAACTTTGAACCTGAAACCTTAAACCTAAAAGGAGAAAGCCTTTTGATAACCGTCGGCGGAACTCGTGAAGCGATTGATCCGGTTAGATTTATTTCCAATCATTCGTCGGGGAAAATGGGTTTTGCGGTCGCGGAAGCAGCGCAAAAACGCGGCGCGAAAGTTACGGTCGTGTGCGGCGTTACGACTGTTTCACCGCCGGAAAATATTGAATTCATCCGGGCAGTTTCCGCCGAAGAAATGTTTCAAGCCGTGATGAAAAACTTGCCCGAAGCGTCAATTTTCATCGGCGCGGCGGCGGTTGCCGATTATCGTCCGAAAAATATCGGAGTATTTAAGATCAAGAAAACGAATCAGGATGTTTTAAATTTAGAACTTGAAAAAACGCCGGATATTTTGTCGAATGTTTCCGCAAACCGGCACGACGGATTGCTCGTCGTCGGTTTTGCGGCGGAGACGAACGATGTCGTTAATTATGCGAAATCGAAAATGGCGAAGAAAAATCTCGATCTGGTCGTCGCCAATGACATTACGAAAGCGGGCGCGGGATTTAATTCGGACACGAACATTGCGACGATTATCACGCCAGAAAACGAAATCGAATTGCCTTTGATGTCAAAGCGTGATTTGGCGGATAAAATTTTGGATGAAATAGTACAGATAAGAGGAAATTTTGAATTGTAAATTGTTAGTTATCAATTTCTTTTGCAGAATTTTAAGTCAACTTTTTAAATCTTACCTGCTCATCAATTAACAATTTGCAATTAACAATTTACAATTTTCTAAATGAACGAAGAATTTTCCGAATTATTAGCTGACGTGAAAGAGCAAGTTTTATATTTGCAGGAACTCGGCGCGGAAAATTTGGCAGTCGAATTGCCGGAAGCTTCTATTGTTTCGAATTCCAGATTCCAGATTCCAAATTCGGTAATTTCGCAAGAAAAATTAGAAAGATTTGTGCCGACCGATTTTGAAATTCCTAAAATCGAATCGAAACCGAAAACTGCCGAGAGTGAAAATAATTCGTCGCGCCGCAGTCTTTTGGAAGCGGCGAAACTTTCGCGGCTGCCGTCTTTGCCGAAACGAAATTCTTTTTTGTCAAACAAAACTACTGAACAAGCGAGTGAATCTGAAATGCCAACGAAATCTATACCCGAAGAAATGCCGACTTTGTTCGGCGATGTTGCGCCAACTTTGCCCGAATCGAACGAAACGCTCGAAGAAATCCGCGCCGACATCGGCAACTGTACGCGTTGCCCGCTGCACGAAGGACGGACGAAAATCGTCCACAGTCAGGGAAATTTAACAGCCGATTTGATGTTCGTCGGCGAAGCTCCGGGCGCGAACGAAGATGCCGAAGGCGTGCCGTTTGTCGGACGCGCCGGACAGCTTTTGAACAAAATTATCGAATCAATCGGATTAAAACGCGAAGATGTTTTCGTCGGCAACATCAACCGCTGTCGCCCGCCCGGAAACCGTACGCCGACTTTGCCCGAAGCGAAAACTTGCAAACCTTTTCTGCTCAGAGAAATCGCCGTCGTGCGACCGAAAGTCATCGTCGTTTTAGGCAATACGGCGTGTCAGAATCTTCTGGAAACGAAAGTCGGCATTACCAAACTGCGCGGCGAATTTCAGGATTATTTCGGCGTTCAGGTGATGCCGACTTTTCATCCGGCGTATCTTTTGCGCGACCCGTCGAAAAAGCGCGAGGTTTGGGAAGATATGAAAAAAGTCAGGGATTTTTTGAATAGAGCGAAGTAGAATTTATTTTCAAAGGAGTTTTTTATGTATAAAATTAAAACCACACAGGGCGCGGAAAATTCGATTGCGGTTTTGATTCCGAAAGAGGTTTTGGAACACTTCGGCATTTCGGCAGGCGATGAAATTGACGTTACGGAAACCGACAACGCTTAGATTTTGCGTTCGACGAAAGAAGCCGCAAGAAGCCGCGAAATCGCCGACGCGACGGAAAAAGTTTTCGACCGCTGGAATAATGTTTTCGTCGAACTGGCGAAAAGGAGCGGACGACAAGTGAAGTTCGTTGATAAACTGTCCGTCCTCATTATTCATCGAAAATCTATTGACAGGTTCGGCGGCATTTACGGTTTAAGAGACGAAAGCGCGTTGGAATCGGCGGTCAATGCGGCGGAAACTCGTTTTTATTACGAAACCGAAGACATCGCTAAACTCGCCGCGACCTACGCTTATCATTTGTCGCAGGCGTACGCATTTCTCGACGGAAATAAAAGAATCGCGGCGGCAGTCGCCGGAGTTTTTCTAGGAATTAACGGATTTCTTCTTGATGCGACGGAAGATGAAATCATCGAATTATTTCTCCACCATCGCCGCCGGAAAACTTTTGCGTGAAGCGGTCGAAGAAAAATTTGAAGATTGGTTAGTCCAGGTTAAAAATTAGACGAATTCAAATTCTAAAAATGAAATTTTTTTTGACGACGATTTTTGTTTTTTCGATGCTTTGCGCGAATGTCTTCGCGGTTGAGATGAGCGCGGAAATAAGCGCGGCGACCGATAAAGTTTTGCCGCAGGTGATCGAGTGGCGCAGACATTTGCATCAGTTTCCCGAACTCGGAAATCGGGAATTTAAAACTTCGGCGTATATCGAAGAAAAGTTGCGCTCGCTCGGTTTAGAAGTTCGCACGAAAGTAGCGAAAACGGGCGTGGTCGGAATTTTGAAGGGCGACTTGCCGGGATCGGTCATCGGTTTGCGCGCCGATATGGACGCACTGCCCGTGACGGAACGAGTCAACATTCCGTTTGCGTCGAAAGAAAAAACCGAATATAACGGTTTGCCGGTCGGCGTAATGCACGCCTGCGGACACGATTCGCACGTTGCGATGCTTTTGGGGACGGCGGAAGTTTTGTCGAAGATGAAATCTAAATTGCGCGGCACGGTCGTTTTTATTTTCCAGCCCGCCGAAGAAGGTCCGCCTGCGGGTGAAGAAGGCGGCGCGGCTTTGATGGTGAAGGAAGGCGTAATGGATGATCCGAAAATTGACGCGATTTTCGGGATTCACATTAACGCGCAAACGGAGATCGGCACGATCAAATATAAAAGCGGCGCGGAGATGGCTTCGTCCGACTGGTTTTCGATCAAGGTCAAAGGCAAACAGTCGCACGGCGCGTATCCGTGGATGGGAATTGATCCGATTGCGGTTTCGGCGCAGATTATCAACGGTTTGCAAATGATCGTGTCGCGCCAATCCGAATTGACGAAAGCTCCGGTCGTGATCACCGTCGGCAAAATTAACGGCGGCGTTCGTGAAAATATTATTCCCGAAGAATTAACGATGGCGGGAACGATTCGTACGCTCGATTCGGCGATGCAGAAGGAAGTTCACGAAAAAATCAAATTGACCGCCACGAAAATCGCCGAAAGTATGGGCGCGACCGCTGAAGTTTCGATTGAGACGAAAACGCTCGTCACTTACAACACGCCCGAACTCGTCAATCAATCGCTGCCGTCGCTCGAAAAAGCCATCGGCAAAACGAACGTCGTCGAAACCGAATGGACGATGGGAGCGGAAGATTTTTCATATTACGGCACGAAAGCACCCGCGTTTTTCTTTTTCGTCGGCGGAATGCCCAAAGGCAAAAACCCGAAAGAAACCGCCGCGCATCACACGCCGGATTTTTTCATTGACGACAGCCGTTTAGATGTCGGTGTCAAGGCGTTTTGCAATCTCGTTTTCGATTATCAGCCGATGAAGCAAACCGCCGAAGTTTCCAATGCAGAAATGTCGAACGGGCAAATTCCGGTTGAAAATTATTTTTCGCCGCAGATTTTTGAATCGCCGTTTCAGCCTTTTGATTATAAAAATTCGTTTTTAAATAATGCAAAATGACTTATTCAACGGCAGTTGGGAATTAAACGAATCGCATGAAACGCTCGATGAAATCAAGCGCGAAATGATTGATAAAGCCAAATTAATTCCCGAATTGGCGAACCGCTTTTTCGTTTTTTCGCAGGGCGACGCGAACGCGACGATTGCCGTCGTCGGCGAATCGCCGGGACCGCCGGATGCTGATGCGGAAAAACCTTTTCAAGGTCCGACCGGCGATTTACTGAATCGCATTTTGGCTTCCATCGGCTTGAATCGCTCGAATTGCTATCTGACCAATATCGTCAAATATATTTCCGCCGGCGATGAAATCACGCCGGAATTGATGAAGTTTTTCACGCCGTTCGTCTGGCGCGAACTCGCCGTCGTCAAGCCGAAAGTCGTTTTACTTTTGGGCAACACGCCGACGAAATCTTTATTAAATACGAAACAGCCGATTTCCAAAGTGCGCGGCGAATTTCAAGAGGCGAACGGCTTGATGTTTATGCCGACCTTCAATCCAGCGTATCTTTTGCGCGACCCAACGAAAAAACGCGAAGTCTGGGAAGATATGAAACGGGTGCGCGATTTTTTGAATGAAGACAAAACCACGAAATAACACGAAGCAGTACGCGAATAATTTGATTTGTTTCGTGTTATTTCGCAGTTAATTTTAACAATGAAACCTGAAATTATTTCAAGCACATCAATCTACGAAGGCAAAATTTTCGACGTTTCGATAGATCGAATCCGCGAAGGCGAGATCGAATACGACCGCGAAATCGTCGCGCACGACGGCAGCGCGGTAATCGTTCCGGTTTTCACCGATCAAACCGTCGCGCTTGTCAAACAATACCGGCACGCGGCTGAAAAATATCTGTGGGAAATTCCAGCCGGTTCTTTGGAAAAAGGCGAAGACGCTAAAACTGGCGCGATCCGCGAACTCGAAGAAGAAATCGGCGTAACCACCGAAAATATTGAATTGTTATCGCAATTTTACGTTTCGCCCGGATTTTTGTCTGAGAAAATGTTCGTCTTTTTGGCAACCGATTTGACCGAAACCGCGCAGAATTTGGAAGACGACGAGCTTATCGAAGTAAAAAGATTTTCGTTTGAAGAAGCATTTGAAATGATTCGCCAAAACGAAATCGAAGACGCGAAAACAATGGTCGGACTCGTTTTGGCAGGTGTAAAATATGGCTATAATTTGTAGAAAAGCCTTTCATTACTTGACGCTCAAATCTTTTTTCGATATTCTAACCGTTCGCGTTTTGGCGAAAATTTAACACAGAGCAGACTATTATGAGTACTTATTTTCCGAGCGGAAAAGGTTTGGCGGAAAACCGTAAATGGTTCGTCGTGGACGCGAAGGGCAAAACTGTCGGACGCTTGGCAACCGAAGTTGCCAGAATATTGACGGGAAAAAACAATCCGGCTTACACGCCGTTTCTTGATATGGGCGATCATGTCGTTGTTATCAACGCGAAACACGCGATTTTCAAAGGCTCGAAACAGGAGCAGAAAGTTTATCGCTATCATACGCTTTATCCGGGTGGACTGCGCGAAACAAACGTCAAAGATATGTTCGCCAACAAGCCGGAGCGCGTAATCGAACTCGCTGTCAAAGGAATGCTGCCGAAAACGAAACTCGGCAAAGCGATGGCGAAAAAATTAAAAGTTTATGCCGAAGGCGAGCATCGTCATTCCGCACAGCGACCCGAAGCAATCGAAATCGAAACCAAGTAAAGTTACCAGATGTCAGATATCAGATGTTAGTTTCAAAGCATTCAAAACTAACATCTGATATCTGACATCTGACATCTAAAAATTATGGCAGACATTCAATATTACGGAACGGGGCGCAGAAAAACTTCGACGGCGCGGGTTTATCTTCGTCCGGGCAGCGGCGCGATTAAGGTAAATCGCCGCGAATTTGAAAATTATTTTCCGAACGAAACTTTGCGAATGATTATTCATCAGCCGCTACGCTTAACCGACACGGACGGCAAGTTCGACATTTTAGTTAATGTCGCGGGCGGCGGAACTGCCGGACAAGCCGGCGCGGTTCGTCACGGAATTACACGCGCGCTTTTGGAATACAACGCAGATTTGCGCCCGACTTTGAAAAAAGCCGGACTTATCACCCGCGACCCGCGACAGAAAGAACGTAAAAAATACGGTCAGAAAGGCGCGCGCGCGCGTTTTCAATTCTCGAAACGATAATTCATTGGTTTTTAGTTTTTGGTCTTTAGTTTTCAGCTAAAAACCAAAAACTAAAGACTAAAAACCATCGTCTGAATTCATTGGTTTATCAATTTGATTCGGGCGAGTACAAAAACCAATAAGTTAAGGAGATTTAAATTTTGGCTACAGTTACGATGAAAGAGCTGCTCGAAGCGGGCGTTCACTTTGGGCATCAGGTTCGCCGTTGGAATCCGAAAATGAAGGAATACATTTTCGGTGAGCGCAACGGCATTTATATTATTGACCTGCAAAAAACGCAGAAACTTTTCCGCGACGCGCTCGCCTACGTTCAGGAAGCCGTTACCGAGCGTCCGAAAATGAAAATTCTGTTTGTCGGCACGAAACGCCAAGCGCAGGACGCTATTAAGGAAGAAGCCGAACGCTGCGGTCAGTTTTATATCAACAATCGCTGGCTCGGCGGCTTGATGACAAACCTGCAAACCGTCCAAAAATCGGTTAAGAAAATGAAGGACATAGAAGCGATGAAAGAAGACGGTCGCTTTGAAATGCTGACGAAAAAAGAACGTCTCGGACTCGACCGCGAACACGAAGGTTTGATGAAAAACCTCGGCGGCATCAAGGATATGAACGGCTTGCCCGATATGCTTTTCGTGATTGACGTTCGCAAGGAAGATATTGCCGTCGCCGAAGCCAACCGTTTGAATATTCCGGTCGTCGCGGTCGTTGATACGAACTGCTCGCCCGAAGGAATCGAACAGGTTATTCCGGGAAATGACGACGCTTTGAGAGCGATTCGTCTGTTTGCGTCGCGCATCGCCGACGCGATTCTCGAAGGTCAGCAAATCGCTACCGAAGGCGGCGTAGCGACCGACGCGACAGCGCAGAAATCCGAAATCGACGAAAACACGGAAGTTGAACCGATTGTTCAAGTCGCCGATCACTCTTTCGCTACCGCCGACGCGACGAATGTTGATGAAGCTCAGCCGGCGGCAGGTGCCGCGCCCGTTGACGGCGCGAGCGATAATGCAAAAGCGGCTGACAATTCGGCTGACGGACAAGCGGCACAGAACGAAGCGACGGCTCGTTAAAAAGTTAAATTTTATTTCAAAAAGCGCGGCTTTTTCGTTTCTTCGCAAGCGGGCTGCGTTTTTTTATAAGTTAATTTACAGATTATAGATTTAAAGTATTAGAAATAATTTTTGGAGTTAGAATATGGCAGAAATCAAAGGAAGTATGGTAATGTCTCTGCGCCAGAAAACCGGCGCGGGAATGATGGAATGCAAAGCGGCTTTGACCGAAGCGAACGGCGACGAAAACGAAGCGATTGAAATTTTGCGTAAAAAAGGAATGGCGACCGCCGGTAAAAAAGCCGGTCGCGTGACGGCGGAAGGCGTGGTCGGTTCATACATTCATATGGGCGGCAAAGTCGGCGTGCTGGTGGAAATCAACTGCGAAAGCGATTTTGTCGCGCGCGGCGACGAATTTCAACAGCTTGTCAAAGACGTGGCGATGCACATTGCGGCGGTTGATCCGCGCTGTGTCAGTCGTAATGAAGTCGCGGCGGCTGATTTAGATAAAGAGCGCGAAATCGAAACCGAAAAATTGAAAGCCGATCCGAAAAACGCCAATAAACCGGCTGATGTTTTGAGCAAAATCATCGAAGGTCGTTTGAATAAATTCTACGAAGAGAATGTTTTGCTCGATCAGCCGTTTGTGAAAGACCCGAGCAAAACCGTCGGTGATTTGGTCGCGGAAAAAATCTCGTCAATCAAGGAAAACATTACAATTCGACGCTTTACGCGCTATAAAATGGGCGAAGGCATCGAAAAGAAAACCGACGATTTCGCCGCGGAAGTCGCTTCAATGGTCGGGTAAATTTCGATTCAAAGTTCAAAGTTCAAGGTTCAAAGTTTTTCTGAACAACCTTGAACCTTGAGTTTTGGACTTTGAACTTTTATGAACGCTGCATACAAAAAAATTCTGCTCAAAATTTCCGGCGAAGCCTTGATGGGCGAGCAGAATTACGGCATTGACACGAATGTTGCCGAAACTGTGGCGCGGGAAATCAAAACCGTTTATGAACTCGGCGTGGAAATCGCGGTCGTGGTCGGCGGCGGCAATATTTTTCGCGGCGTGTCGAAATCAGCGGGCAACATGGATCGTTCGAGTGCCGATTACATCGGTATGCTGGCGACCGTGATGAACGCCGTCGTTTTGCAGGACGCGCTCGAAAAGCTCGATGTTTACACGCGCGTAATGTCGGCGGTTGATATTCCGCAGCTCGCCGAACCTTTTATCCGCCGCCGCGCGATGCGTCATTTAGAGAAAAAGCGCGTCGTAATTTTCGCCGCCGGAACAGGCAATCCGTTTTTCACCACCGATTCTGCCGCCGCGCTCCGCGCACTCGAAATCAAAGCCGATATTATCTTAAAAGGCACAAAAGTTGACGGCATTTATTCCGCCGATCCGTTCCTCGATCCGAACGCCACGCGATTTGAAAAAATTTCTTATCAGGAAGTTTTGGAAAAAAATTTGCGCGTGATGGACGCTTCTTCGATTTCGCTTTGCCGCGATAATAATTTGCCGGTGATGGTTTTCAAACTGCGCGAACCCGGCAATATTTTACGCGCCGTGCAGGGCGATTTGTCTATCGGAACGGTCGTTACGGTCAGCGGGAAAACCCAAACCGCCGGATAATTCGCGGAATCAAATAAAATATTCATTGGAGAATTAATATGAGCGTAGATATTGTATTGAAGGAAGTTAAGCCGGATATGGAAGCGGTGATCGAAGATTTAAAGCGCAAGCTCGCCAATGTTCGGACGGGGCGCGCGACGGTCGGAATTCTCGACGGCGTGATGGTTGATTATTACGGCGTTCCGACACAGCTCAAGCAGATGGCTTCGGTCAACGCGCCCGAACCGCAGCTTTTGACGATTCAGCCGTATGAATCGGGACAAATCAGCGCAATCGAAAAAGCGATCAACAACGCTAATCTCGGATTTAATCCGTCGAACGACGGCAAAGTAATTCGTCTTTCGATTCCGCCTTTGACCGAAGAACGCCGCCGTCAACTGGCGAAACAGGTTCACGAAATCGCCGAAGATCATAAAGTCGCCATTCGCGGCGTGCGCCACGATGCGAACGATATGATCAAGTCAATGACCAAAGACAAGGAAATTTCCGAAGACAACGAGCGTTACGGTTTAGATGAAGTGCAGAAATTGACAAATTCTTTCACCGGCAAAATTGACGAACTCGCCAAAGCTAAAGAGCAGGAATTAATGAGCGTCTGATTCAACTAAAAACTGAAAAACTAAAAGCGAATAGTAAAAATAATAAAATTTACTATTCGCTTTGTTTTTAAATTCCGGCTTTTAACTTTTAGTTAAATCATCTCATATTAGCGCCGCATTCGGGGCAGAATTTAGT
>CAXTMQ010000174.1:0-9754 GCA_964245305.1 uncultured Pyrinomonadaceae bacterium | reverse complement strand
CTTCAAAAGCGCGAGCAGCGCGGGAATTTCGCGGTCGTGAATATAAAGTTTTTCTCTGACCTCAATCGGTGCCGTTTTATGGTTGATGCCAAAAGCAAACAGCATTTGTTGGTCGGCGGTTTGGTTCAATTCGTTTTTGAAACCTCGTTAAGTTTTATCGGGCAACTGAATAGAAATTTCTGATTTCGATTTTTATTATATAGCAAATTCGTGTTTTGAAAAGAAGACGAACAGATAAATTAGAGCGAAATGATTTATAAGCGTTAATTATAAATCGCAGATTTTAAAGACGACGGAAAAATAGACACTAAAATCGTATTTTGTCCGGCGAAAATTATTGTTGACTATAAACTTCGTTCTTACTAAAATAAATATGAACAGTGCGATTTTCGCGTTCGTTCGATCCGGCAGCGCAGATTTTTTATATCTCAAATTTTCAATTCAAAACAATTTTCTTTACGTCACTTTTCCTAAAAATTTCAGCCGTTTTTTGGAAATACGAATCATTTAAAAGTTTTTATCAGAAGGCACGGAATGTTTTTGTTTTCCGGTAGTCGTATAAAAATCAAAAAGTTCTTTCAAAATTAGAAACAGAAACCTTAACGATAATGGCAACTCCGCAGTGATGCGGAAGACGCAAAATCGTGAATCTCGAAAATTTTTCGAGATTGTCTGATTTCCGAAATGAGGTTTAAATGAAAAATAAATTTTTTCTCGTTCTCGTCCTTTTGGCATTCGCCCAAAACATCTTTCCGCAAACAATCGAATCCGACAATCGCCCGAAGGCTTATTTATTCAGCGCGGGCGAAACTCAAACCGAACGCCCGAAACCGTATCTTTTCAGCGCGGGCGAAACGACTGATATTTTTACGCGACCGCGTATCGTTCCGAACGCGCCGATTGCCGAAAATGCTGACGCGGTGAATCCGATTGATGCTAATTTAAGTCTGGAACGGCAGGCGTTCGATTTAATCAATCAGCAGAGAGCGAAACTCGGCTTAGGTCCGTTGAGATGGAGCGACGACGTTGCCCGCATCGCGCGGCTTCATTCGGAAAATATGGCGACGTTCAATTTTTTCAGCCATACCGATTTGAACGGTTTGCTGGTCAACAAACGCGCCGACGAATGCGGAATCAGAAATTGGCGCGCGATTGGCGAAAACATCGCGTATAATCGCGGTTATGAAAATCCGGTCGAATCAGCGGTCGAGCGTTGGATGGAATCACCTTCGCACCGCGAAAATCTTCTCAACAGTCGCTGGCGCGAATCGGGCATCGGCATTTCTAAAACGAAGGACGGAACGTATTATTTCACCGAAGTTTTTCTACTGCGCAAATAATTCAGAAACGCAAAATTTCAATTCAAGAAAGCCGCCGCTTTGCAGTCGCGTCGGTTTTTTTTATGCTTGAAATTATGCCGGAAGAATCATTCAGATTGGCTGCGTTTGCGAAAATCAATTTGTTTTTACGGATTTTGGGAAAGCGAAGCGATAATTATCACGAACTTTGCACAATTTTTCAGACCGTTTTGCTCAAGGATTTTTTGACTTTCAGCCTTGCAGATGAAATCGTTTTGACGTGCGACGCAACGGAAATTCCTCTTGATGAAACGAATCTAGTGACAAAAGCCGCGCGACTTTTACAAAGCAAATACGATGTAAAAAAAGGCGCGGAAATCAATCTCGAAAAAAATATTCCCGCGCCGGGCGGACTCGGCGGCGGTTCTTCAAACGCGGCGGTCGCGCTTTTGGGTTTGTCAAAACTCTGGAATTTGAAGATTAATTTCGCGGAATTATGCGAAATCGGCGCGACGCTCGGCGCGGACGTGCCGTTTTTTTTCTATGGCGGAACGGCTCTCGGAAGCGGGCGCGGGACGGAAATTTTTCCGCTGACGGATTTTGGCGCAAAACACCTTTTAATTGTTACGCCGAAAGTGTCTGTTTCAACCAAAGTAGCCTTCGCGCGATTAAACGCGCCGAACTTGACAGATTTTGACTCAAAAGGTATTCTCAAAATTTGTCGTAATGAGGCTGAAACCGCTTATTTACAACAATCAAAGCTCGAAAACGGTTTTGAGAAAACGATTTTTGAAGTTGAACCGGAAATCGCGCAGGTGAAGAAGGAATTGCTCGAATCAGGAGCGTCGAGCGCGTTATTATCCGGCAGCGGAGCAAGCGTTTTTGCAATCTTTGACACGAACGAACAGCGACAAAATGCTTTGAGCGAATTGCGCTCGGCGCGCGATTGGCGAATTTTTCCGACGGGAACCGTTTCACGCGCGGATTATCAAAAATCGCTCGATTTTGAAAAGCATTTTGTTTGATAAAAATTTTTAATTTTTATTGGGGCGTAGCCAAGTGGTAAGGCACCGGTTTTTGGATCCGGCATTCGTAGGTTCGAGTCCTCCCGCCCCAGCACATTTTTCGGGAAAAAAGCGACGGGCAACTTGAAGAATAAAAAGTTGCTCGTTGTTTATTTATATTTGCAAGAACGATTTTAATGAGCGTGACGGGCAACATCAAAATCTTTGCGGGCAACGCGCATCCGAAATTGGCGGAGGAAATCTGCCATCATTTAAGCTGCGATTTGGGAAAATCGAGCAGAGGCAGATTTTCCGATGGCGAATTTAATTTTCAGATCGAAGAAAACGCTCGCGGCGCGGATGTTTTTATCGTCCAGCCGACCTGCCCGCCGACCGATCAGAATTTGATGGAATTGCTGATTATGCTCGACGCTTTCGGTCGCGCTTCGGCGGAAAGAGTTACGGCGGTCGTCCCGTATTTCGGTTATGCGCGTTCGGATAAAAAGGATCGTCCGCGCGTTCCGATTGCGTCGAAATTAGTGGCGAATCTGATTGCAAAAGCCGGAGCGCACCGCGTTTTGACGGTTGATTTACACGCTTCGCAAATTCAAGGATTTTTTGATATTCCGGTTGACCATCTCTACGCCGCGCCGGTGATCGTCAATTATTTTCAGGAAAATCCGATTGAAAATATGATCGTCGTCGCGCCGGATACGGGCGGCGCGGAACGCGCCAGAGCTTATGCGAAACGCCTGAATACAGGATTGGCTTTGTGTGACAAGCGGCGCGAGCGAGCGAATGTCGCGGAAGTGATGAATATCGTCGGCGACGTACGCGATAAAAATTGTTTGATAATTGACGATATGTGCGATACGGCGGGAACGATTTGCAAAGTTGCCGACGCGCTCCACGCCAACGGCGCGGCGAGCATTTACGCTTGTTTTACGCACGCGGTTTTGTCGGGCAAGGCGATTGAAAATCTTGAAAATTCGCATCTGAAAAAAATTATCGTTACCAACACGATTCCGCTTTGCGAAAAAGGGAAGTCGTTAAAAGAACAAGGTCGCATCGAAGTTTTGAGCGTGGCGAAACTGCTCGCTTCGGGCATCAAATCAATTCACGACGAAACAAGCGTTTCGTCATTGTTCATCTAAGAAGATGTTCAAGGTTCAAAGTTCGAGGTTCAAAGTTCATAAAAACTTTGAGCTTTGAACCTCGAACTTTGAACCATACAAAAACTATGGCAGACAAAGTTACAATTAAAGCGGAAAAAAGAGACGGTCGCGGCAAGAACGACGCGCGCCGGCTTCGCGCGGCGGGCAAAGTTCCGGTTTCAATTTACGGCGGTGGCGGCGAGACGGTGGCAGCAACCGCGGAATTAAAGGATTTAGCGGCGATTTTGCGTTCGGACACCGGACACAATACGATTTTTACGATTGATATGGCGGGCGAAGGCACGAACGACGTGATTTTTCACGACCGTCAGATTGATTCGATCAAAGGTCGTCTGGTTCACGCCGACTTGCGCCGTCTGGCGAAAGGCGAAAAAATCGAAGTTACCGTTCCGATTCACATCATCGGCGAAGCCGCCGGTTTGAGCGAAGAAGGCGCGGTTTTAAATCAGGCGATCCGCGAAATTAAAGTTTTGTGCGAGCCGGGGTTAATTCCAGAGTTTTACGAAGTTGACGTGACTAATTTGAATGTCGGCGATTCGTTTCACATTTCGGACTTAAAAGCCGAGGGCGGCGTGGAAATTCACGAAGAATCGGAAGCGGTCATCGCTTCGGTCGTCGTCGTCAAGGAAGAAGAACTCGAACCGCAGACTGAAGCCGCGGGCGAACCGGAAGTCGTCGGCAAAGAAGACAAAGGCGAAGGCGACGAAAGTTAAATTTTCAATTTCAGATAGCGATTGAGTTGAGCGAAAAGATGAATTCGTCGTCTGAAACGAATTGGCTGATCGTCGGGCTTGGCAATCCGGGTTCGCGTTACGAAAAAACGCGCCACAATCTTGGCTTTATGCTCGTTGATTTGCTGGCGCGTGAATATCAAACGCAGGTCAAGCGCGAAGAATGTCGCGCCTTAATCGGTCGCGCCGAAATTGAAAATCGAACGGTCGAACTCGTCAAGCCGCAGACTTTTATGAATCTGAGCGGCGAATCAATCGCTTGTCTGCTGAAAAAGGAAAATCGCTCCAGTCAGAATTTGATTGTGATTTCCGACGATTTGGCTTTGCCGCTCGGTTCGATTCGTCTTCGCGCCAAAGGTTCGGCAGGCGGACATAACGGTTTGAAATCAATGATTCAATGTTTGCGAACCGACGAGTTTACGAGGCTGAGAATCGGAATTCAGCCGGAACATCCTTTGCAAAACACGAAGGATTTTGTTTTGGAAGCGTTCTCCAAAACGGATTTTGAGATTGTAGATAAAGTTCTACAAGAATGCGTCGAAGCGATTCGCGCCGTCATCGCTGACGGCATCGAACGAGCGATGGCGCAGTTTAATTAATAACGAATAGTGAAAAACGAATAATTTCAGAATTGAATTTTTAGTTATTCATTTTTCACTATTAACTAATAAAACCCTTCTTGCTTCAATCGAAAAAGATTGAGGCTCGAAAGCCAAAAGGAGGATACGAAATTGGCAGAAAAAAGAGTATATGAAGTAATGTATATCGGCACGCCCGAATCAACGGACGACGATATAACGAAGCTGAATGAAGCGATTCAGCAATTGATTGAAAAGGAAGGCGGCAGCGTCGTCAAAACCGACGCGATGGGCAAACGCAAGCTCGCTTATCCGATCAAGAAAAAAACCGAAGGTCATTATACGCTATTTGAAATCGAAGGCTCGGGACAGGAAATCGCCGAACTCGAACGAAGAATGCGCGTCAATGACACGGTTATGCGTTTTATTACGGTGCGCGTTGACGAAGACCGCAAAACCGCGGCGAAATTGACCGCGAAACGCGAAAGTCGTCAAACGCGACGCAAAAACAATCAATCGAATTTTAATCAAAACGACGAAGCGAACGAAGCAAACGACAATCAATAGGAGAAGTAGAAAATGGAAAACAAAACACCTGAAAACGAAGGCTTCGGCGAAATAGGAGAGATTGATCTCAATCGCGTCGGAGAATTAAAAAACGAACGTATGCCGCGCCGTTTTCAACGCCGTCGGCAGGGACAAAATGTTCCCGATTATATTGATTGGAAGGACGTGGATTTTTTGAAAAGATTTATCCCCGAACGCGGTAAAATTCTGCCGCGCCGCATTTCAAACATTTCCGCCAAAGACCAACGCCGCGTGGCGCAAGCGATTAAAAGAGCGCGTTCGATGGCTTTAATTCCGTTCGTTACAGATTAAGAAAGAGGAGTAAAAAAAGATTATGGCAAATACCACCGTTCTTTTACGCGAAGACATAGACAATCTCGGCGGACGCGGCGAAGTCGTAAAAGTCAAAGCCGGTTACGCGCGAAACTTTTTGCTGCCGAAGGGAATTGCGACTTTGGCGACTAAAGGCAACGTCAATCAGATTAAAAAAGAGCGCGAAGCTCTGTTGAAAAAAGCGGCGTCCGAAAAATCAACCGCCGAAGCCCAAGCCGGGCAGATGAATAGTATCGCTTTGACGTTCACGCGCAAGGCGGGCGAAGGCGGAACTTTATTCGGTTCGGTAACTTCGATGGACATCGCCGACGCTTTGAAAGCGAAAGGTTATGAAATTGACCGTCGCAAAATCAACTTAAAAGACACGATCAAAGAAACCGGCGATTACAAGGTCAGCGTCAAACTGCACCGCGAAGTTTCGATTGATATTCCCGTCACCGTTCAAGCCGAAGGCGGCGCGGAAAAATCCGCCAAATCCGAAACGACGGAAATCGAAACGGAAAATTCCGACGAAAAAGTTGCGGAAAACTCTGTGGAAAATACCGGCGAAACAAACGAGATCTAATAAAATCGGGCAAAACAGGCAGAGCATACTTCTTTGTTTGTTCGCTTGGATTGTATTATCATCAAAGACTGCGAGTTGAAAAACTCGCGGTCTTTTTTAATCGAAAATTTTAAATTTCAAACTGATTTTCGACACTCCGACAAAAAAATAAAATTGCTGAAAAACGATGGCGACACCGAATCCCGAATTTACGCGCGAACAATTTCTCGAAAAACCTCTGCCGTCCAGTCCCGACAGCGAGCGCGTAATTTTGGGCGCGATTCTGCTCGATAATGAACTCGTCACGCAAGCCATCGAGCAGGTCAGCCCCGAAGATTTTTATTCGCCGAACAACCGCCGCGTTTACAAAGCGATGATCGCTTTGTTTGAAAAAGGCGACCGCATTGACCCGATTTTAATCGGCGAAGAGTTGAAAAAAGACGGCTCGATTGATTCAATCGGCGGCGTGGCGGCGATTACGAATTTAACTTTCGGTTTGCCGCATTTCTCCGAAATCTCCGATTACACGCGTGTCGTCAAAAACAAGGCAATGACGCGCAATCTCATCAAAGTCTGCAACCAAATCACGAGCGAAGCTCTCGCCGAAGAAGAAGACGCGGAAATTATTCTCGACCACGCCGAGCAGATGATTTTCGCGCTCGCTGACGAAAAATCAAGACAAGGCTTTTCGCACGTTCAGCCGATTGCCGAAACCGTTTTGGCAAAAGTACAGGAATTCGCCAAACGCGAATCACACGCCCTGACTGGACTCTCAACCGGCTTCCGCGATCTGGACGAAAAAACTTCCGGCTTGCAGCCGACAGATTTAATTATAGTTGCGGCTCGTCCGTCAATGGGTAAATGCCTGGAAGCAAAGAGCTTAGTCGTTTTGTGTGATGGAAGTTTAGTAACTATTGAAGACGTTTACGAGCGCAAATCGGCGCAACTTTTGACGCTTCAAGAAAATTACAAATTCAAACAAACCGAAGCAAGCGATTTTATTGACGATGGAATTAAACCCGTTTTTCGGGTAGCAACAAAACTCGGACGGCAAATAGAAACGACAATCACGCATCCGTATCTCACAATCAACGGCTGGCAAAAATTAGAGGCATTAAAGATCGGTGATAAAATCGCCATACCACGAATTTTGAATGTTTTCGGAATAAATGAATGGCGCGAATGCGAAGTTAAAATTTTGGGTTACTTACTCGGTGATGGCTGTTTGACCAAATCATCGCCGGAATTTACAGTCGGAAAAACTGAGCTAACGAATGATTTCGTCGAATCCGTTAGCGCGTTTGGCGGTATCGAAGCCGTTCAGTCAAATTCATTTAATCGAACTTTAGCCTATCGTATTCGCAAAATCGGCGGCAAAACGAGAGGCGATAACGCGCTGACCGTCTGGCTGAAAAGTCTCGGTTTATATGGTTGCAATTCACATACGAAATTTATCCCGGAAGAAGTTTTTAAGTTGAAAAAAGAACTCATCGCAATTCTCCTAAATCGGCTTTTCTCAACCGACGGTTGGGCGTGTGTTCTGAAAAGCGGACAAGTGCAGTTAGGTTTCGCTTCGGTTAGTGAAAAAATGATTCGCCAAATTCAGCACCTGCTTTTACGTTTCGGTATCATCGCTAAATTAAAGAAACGCGCCGTCAAATACAAAGACGGCAGAAACACGGCTTGGCAGTTAGACCTTACTGACGCTCTTTCGATCAAAACTTTTATCAGCGAAATCGGTATTTATGGAAAAGAAGCGGCGTTGAAACTCGCTCTGGAAAATCTCGAAAACCGCAATTATCAAACGAACGGCGATTTAATTCCAATCGAAGTTTGGGGAAATATCGCGCAGGCGAAAGGCGCAGAGTCGTGGGCATCTCTGGCGCGTCGCGCCGAAATAAAAGGAAACACCAATATTCACGTCGGCAAACGCGCGCCATCGAGAAAACGTCTGGCAAGTTTGGCGACGACTTTGAAAGACGAAACCTTGCAAAATCTGGCGCGAAGCGAAATTTATTGGGACGAAATCGTTTCTATCGAATACGCCGGAAACAAACAGGTTTATGATCTGACGATTCCCGAAACGCACAATTTCGTCGCCAATGACATCTGCGTTCACAACACGGCTTTGTGCCTGACTTTGGCGCAGAACGCCGCGATTTTGGAAAAGGCGGTCGTGGCGGTTTTTTCGCTTGAAATGTCGAAAGAGCAACTCGTGATGCGAATGCTCAGTTCCGAAGCTAGAGTTGACGCGCATCGTTTTCGCACCGGCTATCTGACGCGCGACGAATGGGGCAGACTTGCCGAAGCTATCGGAACTTTATCGAACGCCAGAATTTTTATTGACGACACGCCGGGAATTTCCGTTTTAGAAATGCGGGCGAAAACGCGCCGGTTAGTTACCGAGCAGAAAAAACTGGATTTGATCGTCGTTGATTATTTGCAGTTGATGTCGGGCGGCAAACGCATCGAATCGCGGCAGCAGGAAGTTTCGCAGATTTCGCGTGAATTGAAAGGTTTGGCGAAGGAAATGAACGTCCCGATTGTCGCATTATCGCAGTTATCGCGCGCGCCCGAAGCGAGAAATCCGCCGAAACCGATGATGTCGGATTTGAGAGAATCGGGCAGTATCGAGCAGGACGCGGATGTCGTCGCGTTTATTTACCGCGAAGATTATTACAAACCGTCAGAAGAAAACGCCGGAATCGCCGAGCTTTTGATCGCCAAACAGCGCAACGGTCCGACGGGAACGGTCAAACTCGCTTTCCTGCGCGAATTCACCAGATTTGAAAATTATTACGGCGAGCAGGGCGGCAGTTTTGAGTAGATTTGCATTGCAGAAATTAACAAAAATATGAGCGAAGATTTGCGTTATCCGATTGGGAAATTCAGTAAAGACATTGAAATTACGCCTGAATTGCGAAAGGAATTTGTCGGCGATATTGCCGCGCTTCCGGCGAATGTTAAAAAATCGGCTGAAGATTTGACGGACGAACAACTCGACACGCCGTATCGTCCCGAAGGCTGGACGGTTCGGCAGTTAGTTCATCACATTGCCGACAGTCATCTGAATTCGATTGTGCGTTTTAAGCTCGCGTTGACCGAAGACGCGCCGACGATTCGACCGTATTATGAAGACCGTTGGGCAAAACTCGAAGACAGTTTTCTGCCGATTGAACCTTCGATAAAAATTATCGAAGGTTTGCATCTCCGTTGGACAAGTTTGCTGAGTTCGATGAGCGATGAAGATTTTCAGAAAAAATTGATTCATCCCGAATCGGGCGAGTGGACGCTGGAGCAATTTTTGGGGCTTTACAGTTGGCACAGCCGTCACCACACGGCGCATATTGTAAATCTGCGTAAAAAGGAAGAATGGTAACGCGCGTTTTTATTCTTCGATAGTTTGTTTCAAAATAGCGAGAATGTTATGAAGAAATCAAAGATTTTCAAATTTCGTTCGGCAAGCCGCGGCTTTTTGCTGATCGTTTTACTGTTCAATCTGCGAATCGCCTTCGCGCAAACGG
>CAXTMQ010000173.1:0-9782 GCA_964245305.1 uncultured Pyrinomonadaceae bacterium | reverse complement strand
GGAAAGAAAAAAGTATTAATAATCGGCGGCGGTTTCGGCGGACTTTTTACGGCTTTGGATTTGAGCGGCGACGCGGATGTAACTTTGGTCAGCGAGCTTGATCATTTTTGTTTTCGACCGCTGCTTTATGAATATTTCAGCGGCGAAGTCGAAGCGTGGCATATCGCGCCGGATTACAAGGAACTGTTCGGCGACGAGATAAATTTCATACTCGGCGAAGTCGAAACGATTGATTTTGAAAACCGGACCGCGAAAATTTCGACGCGCGGCGCGGCGTTAAATTATGATGTCCTGGTTTTAGCTGTCGGCGGAACGACGAATTTTTGGAACATCGCGGGCGCGGAAGAATTCGCGCTGCCGTTTCGAGGCATCAGCGACGCAGACGCTCTGCGGAACAAGATGACCGAAGCCTTGGATAAAATCGAACCGACACTCGCGCCGCAGGAAGCGCGTGAAAAATTGACTTTTGCAGTAGTTGGCGGCGGCGCGAGCGGCGTAGAACTCGCTACGAAAATGTCGGATTTGCTGACCGACGCATTCAAACGGCGCGGATTAAAAGGCGAGCCGCACGTGATGGTCGTTGAAATGAGCGATAAATTAGTTCCCGGAATGGGCGCGGAAATCCGCGGTTATGTCGAGAAAACTCTTTTAAAGGCGCATATTGACGTTCATCTCGAAACGAAGGTTTTGGAAGTCAAGCCGAACGGCATCGTGTCGGAATATGACGGAAAACGAACGGAAACCGAAACGGTGGCGACGGTTTGGACGGCGGGCGTAAAGCCGAGTCCGTTGATTGAAAAATTAGATTTGCCGAAGGATAAAAACGGGCTGATTCTCGTTAATCAAACTTTGCAGGTGAAAGATTTTGAAAACGTCTTCGCGCTCGGCGATACCGCAAAGGTCGAAGAAGTTGCGCCGATTCTTGCCGGAACAGCACAGCTTGCCAATCAGGAAGCATCGCTGCTGGCGGACAATATAAAAAACTTTTTGCGCGGTAAAGAATTGAAAACGAAAGAGTTTCAGGAACTCGGCGAGGCGATGAGTCTGGGAACGCACAACGCGGCGGTTTTGGTCGGCGGCAATGTCATCAGCGGAGCTTTGGCGCGTGATGCTCGTTTCGCTCTCTACACTTCGAGGCTTCCGACGTGGCATCATCGCCTGAAAGTCGGCGCGAGCTGGTTTTTTGAAGGCACCACGCCGCGACCTTTACAGCCGCTCGGCATCAGTTGAGAAGATTGAGCGATTGACGAGAAAAAGGCGCGGATTTGAAATTTCAAATCCGCGCCTTTTTTCCAAAAAAGGTTTATTTATCCAAAAGTAAAATTACTGCGCTTTAGGCATCGAACATTCCAATTGCAGAACGACCGCGATATTGTCCGAAAGCATCGGAACGCCGTTCGGCATATTCGTTCCGTAATTTATGCCGAAGTCGCGGCGATTGATTGTCGTTTCCGCTGTTACGCCCATTTTCGTTCCCTTGTCGCCGGGCAGAAAACCGGCGATGTTGAACGGAAACGAAACCGATTTGGTAACGCCCTTCATCGTCAAATCGCCCGTAACCATCCATTGTTTGCCTTTTTTCTCGATTTTCGTGCTTTTGAAAGTCATTTCAGGATATTTTTCAACGTCGAAAAATTCAGCCGTTCGCAGATGATTGTCGCGCGGCGCGACTCCCGTATCAACGCTCGTCGTTTTCGCCGTAAAATTGACGGTTGATTTGTTTGCGTCTTTCGCGTCGTAATTGATCGTTCCTGTAAAATCGCGGAAATAGCCGGGAACTTCGACTAAACCCATATGCTTGACGCGAAAACCGATAGTGCTGTGCGCCTTGTCGAACGTATACGCGCCCGACGCGCCTTCGTCGGTTTTCGCGTCAACGGCAAAGCGTTCCGCAATTGTCGTATTTTCGGCGGTCGTGCTGAAAACAAATAAAAACGCCGCGCCCGCAAAGGCGCAAAACAAAGTCGCCGCCGTAAAAATCTTTCTCATTATTCGATACTCCTTTTTGAATTTTTAATGAAATAAAATCGGGGATTCAAACGATTTATTTCATTTTGCGCGGAAAAATTCGAGTCGTCAATAAGACCGCGCGAATTTTAGTTTTAAAGAGATTTTTGAAAGGGTTTTTAAGAATTTGCGATTGGAAAAATTACTCAGCGACAAGATATTTTTCGATGATCGGCTGAAGATTATCGAAATCGAGCGGTTTGGGAAGCAAATCGTTGCAGCCGGCTTCGATTGCCTGTTCGTAATATTCTTTGCCGAAAGCCGTGACCGCCAAAATCGGAATTTTTCCGGTCGCGTCTAATTCCCTGATCGCTTTCGTAACCGTCAATCCGCCGACATTCGGCAGCGACATGTCCATCAAAATCATGTCGGGCAGATGCTTTTTAAATTTATCCAGAGCCTCGATTCCGTCCGACGCTTCAAAGACTTGATAACCATAACCTTCGACTAAATACCTCATAAAGTCGCGTGTATCGTCGTTATCTTCAACGATGAGAACTTTCTTTGACATATTGCTAATGATTCGCGGAAATAACGTAACAAAACAAGACACAAACATTTTGTTTATATCTAAATTTTTTTCACGCAATCACAATGCCTAAGAAGAAAATAAAAAGGCGGCGATATTTATCGCCGCCTTTTTATTTTCGAGTATTGAAAAACTGACTCAACTAATGAAGATTATAGTTCGCCACCGGATAATCACTTATCAATCCCCATTTGAATACAAAATCGGCTTCGCCCGTAGTCTGCGCCGGTCGAATATAAAAATAACCTGCCGACGAACTCTCGTCGGGATGAAAAACGGCAATATCCGTTTTTCCGTCGCCGTTATAATCGCCGGGAACGGGAATATCGCCAATCGCGCCGAATTGATAAGATTGAATCGCGCCGTTCTGTGTCAAAACGTAAAATTCGCGCGGATTAGTCGGGCGGGCGACGACATAATCGGTTTTTCCGTCGCCGTCAAAATCGCCCGGCATTGTTTGATCGCCCGCTCCGCCCCAATAAACGGTATCAACGCCGCCGCCGGATTTATTGACGAAAAACACGCCCGCGCCTTCGACAATGCGAAAGACGGCGAAATCGTTTCGACCATCGCCGTCATAGTCGCCCGGCGCGACTTTATCGCCGACGCTTCCCCAGCAGACATAACGAAAGTTAACGCTTGGTGCGCTTGAAGGACGATAAAACCATGCCGCGCCCGCGCCGCACGGTCCGTTGGCGGTCGGAGATTGCGAACTTCTGTAAACCGCGAAATCGGCGACGTTATCTCCGTCATAGTCACCGATGATTGTCGGATCATCGCCCGTCTGTCCGAACTGCGCGGATGCGAAAGTATTATCGCTGCTGCGGATAAAATAAAAATATCCGAATCCCGAATCGTTCGCCCGCCAAACGGCGATGTCGTCTTTGCCGTCGCCGTCGTAATCTTCCGGCACGGCAGCATCGCCGGCGGAAAAACCGACACCGATGCCGAACTGAGCCGTCTGCGACAAACTGCCGCCGATGCCGTTGTAATTGATAAACCAATTTGTCTGCGCCGTCGAACCGGGCGAACGGGCGACGACATAATCGGATTTTCCGTCGCCGTTAAAATCAACCGGCGCGTCGAATCTCGCTTCCTGCGTAAAATTAACATAGGTGATGCCGTTGATAAGTCCTATTGCGCCGAGCGTATTCGCCGATTGAAGATCACGATTCGTCAACGCGCCGGTCGAAGGATTAACGGTAAAAGTCGTAATATTGCGGCTCGTGCCGTTCGCAACGTAAAGAAAATTTCCCGATCTGTTGAACGTCAACGCGATAGATGATGTGCCGCCGGTCGCAAACGGCGAGCCGAAAATCTGCGAAAGCGCCGTCGCCGCGCCGTCGCCGATAATTTGATAAACGCCGACGCGATTGCCCGTGCGGTCGGCGAGCATAAAAAAGTTCCCGTTCGGATGAACGTCGCCGTCGGAAAGAAAACTCGTCAAACCGTTGGCGAAAGGGCTGTTTGTAACCTGCGTCGGAATTCCGGCGGCGGTTGTGTAAACGCGCGTCAAAGCCTGTCGCGGATTGGTGACGAAAAGTCGTCCGGTCAAATCGGTCGCCGTCGGATTCGGAGTTTGACTGCCCGAATCAAAAGGCGAACCGGCGAGCGGAGTCAAAACGCCGGTTCGCCTGTCAACCGCGAAACCGCCGTAAAAATTTCCGAGATTGCCGCCCGTGTAAAAATAATTTCCGTCGCGGCTGAATGTCGCGCCCGCCGGACTCACATTCGTTCCGGGTGAATAAGGACTGCCGCTGGCGGGCATTGCTCCGCGCGTCGTGATATTGTAGCTGGCGATCAAATCGCCGCCGACGACGAGCGGCGAACCGCTCGGATGAACTTTAATGACGCGCTCGTTGACAATGCCTTCAATCGGCGAAAACCTGAGCGATTTCAGCGTTCCGTCGGCTTCGTTAATCGCATATGCGCTGATATTGTTCGAGCCGCGATTGAGCGCGTAAAGTCGTTTATTAACAGAATCAATCGCAATCATTTCCAAATTAGTCGAGCCGCCGCCGAGATAGCCGGTGGCGAACGGAAATCCGGGTAGCGAAGTTAGCGCGCCGGTCGTTTCGTCAACCGAAAATCCGTAAATTTGATTACCGCTCGTGCTGTCGTTAAGCGCATAAAGATAGCTTGCGGCTTCGGTTTCAATCGCTGTCAAAAAGCAAAAAACGAAAAAAATTCCCAGCCCAAAAATACGTTTCATAAAATTCATAATCGTTTTCTTAAAAGTGTTAAATAAAGCCGCGTTCCGACAAAAATTCCGTCGCTTTCCGGTGCGCCGAAAAGCGTAAGAAACTATTCCGAATGCGGTGATTTGCAGATAAGCATATCGCAAAAAAAAATTGACGGCAATCGAAAATTTAGCAAAAAATTTCCGTCTGAATTATTTCCTTTCTGTCTGAAAAGAAGATCAAAACGTGAAATCAACGATTCGGTTTTATCGTCGGCGCGGCATCAAATCGAATTAGCCTGCGATTGATAAAAATAATTTCCATCTAAACGGCAATCGGCGCGGCAATGCTCGCGTGAGATTGATAATCGGCGATTTCAAAATCTTCAAATTTGTAATCGAAAATCGAATCGGGTTTGCGCTTGATAATTAATTTCGGCAAAGGAAACGGCTCGCGCGTCAATTGCAATTTTACCTGTTCGAGATGATTCAAATAAATATGACAATCGCCGCCCGTCCAAATAAAATCGCCCAACTCCAAATCGCATTGCTGCGCGATCATCTGCGTCAAAATCGAATACGAAGCGATATTATACGGAACGCCGAGAAACGTATCCGCCGAGCGTTGATAAAGCTGACAGGAAAGTTTTCCGTTTGCCACGTAAAATTGAAAAAGCGCGTGGCACGGCATCAAAGCCATTTCGCGTAAATCGCCGACGTTCCAAGCCGAAACGATCAACCGCCGCGAATTGGGATTGCGCTTGATTTCTTCGACGACTTCGGCGATTTGATTGATGACGCGCCCGTCTTTTGTTTCCCACGAAACCCATTGTTTGGCGTAAATCGGTCCGAGATCGCCGTTCTCGTCCGCCCACTCGTCCCAAATCGAAACGCCGTTGTCATTCAAATATTTCGTGTTCGTGTCGCCCGTCAAAAACCACAATAGCTCGTGAATAATCGAGCGAAAATGCAGCTTTTTCGTCGTCACCGCCGGAAATCCAGCTTGCAAATCGAAGCGCATTTGATAGCCGAAAATTGAAATTGTGCCAACGCCCGTGCGGTCTTGCTGTTTCGTTCCGTTCTCCAAAATATACCTTAATAAATCCTGATATTGTTTCATTTTCGTTGTCGAAATTTTAACCGCAAATTTGTCGAAAGCAAATTCAAACGCTACTATAACTTTTGGAATTTTCCGAATCAAAATCTACGATGACGAATAAATTAGAAGTCAGTTTCAACTCTCCGCAATGCGGCTGGATGTCAATCGGTTTCGACGACGGCACGAGCGAATTTCACACAACGACGGCACACGCGCCGCACGAACGGGCTTTGCCGGAACTTTTGCAGATTTTATCGGCTCTGCTCGATGAAAACGGCGGCGAAAAAGAATATTTTTTGCATTGGAATCGAAACCCGGAAGAATTCGATTTTCGTTTCGTGAAACGAGGCGGAAAAATTTTGCTGGAAATTTATCAATTCCCGACCGAAACGCGCCACGCGGAAGAACGTGAACTTGTTTTCGCGCATTCCGGCGACGCGAAGAAAATTTGCGCGGCGTTTGCTGAAACCTTCAAACAGCTTTACGAAGACCGCGAAACCGATGAATTCGAGTTTAACTGGCGACAGCCGTTTCCGTTTGAAGAATTTCAAAAATTCACTCACAAGTTGGAAAATCAATCTTAAATCCGTAAAAATTTTCACGGTTAAGAAAATAATGAGAGAAAAACTTTTAGAATTACTGGCTTGCCCGAATTGCGGCGGCGATATTTTATTGGCTTACGCCAGCAAATACGAAGAAAAACATATTATCGAAGCCGTTTTGTCGTGCCAGAAATGCGGGCGCGAATATAAAGTTATTCGAGGCATTCCGCGATTCGCCGATTTGGACAAAATCGAACAGGACAAAGCCGAAACAGCGGAAAATTTCGGCTGGCAATGGACGCATTTTACGCAGGAAGATAAAAAATACGCCGAGCAGTTTTTGGGCTGGCTGCAACCGGTCAAAAAAGAATTTTTTCAAGACAAGTTTGTTCTCGAAGGCGGCTGCGGCAAAGGTCGGCACACGAGTCTAGCAGCGGAATGGGGCGCGAAGGAAGTCGTCGGGATTGATTTGAGCGCGGCGGTCGAATCGGCGTTTCAGGCGACCAAACATCTGCCGAACGCGCACATCGTCCAAGCCGATATTTTTCATCTGCCGTTTAAAAAAACATTCGATTACGCCTTTTCGGTCGGCGTTCTGCATCACACGCCCGACCCGAAAAAAGCGTTTCTGTCGCTCGCTTCAAAAGTAAAAAAAGGCGGCGCGATTTCGGCTTGGATTTACGGCGCGGAAAACAACGAATGGATTACGAGCTACGTCAATCCGATCCGCGAAGGCATCACTTCAAAAATGAAGCAGCCGACGCTTTACCAGCTTTCAAAACTGCCGACGCTCGGCGTTTATCTCGCGTCGAAATTAATTTACAAACCGCTCGACAAAACCGCGCTCGGCAAGCGGCTTTTTTACACCGATTATCTAACTCATCTCGGCACATTCGGCTGGCGCGAACAGCATAATATTGTTTTCGATCATCTCGTCGCGCCGACCGCATTTTATATTTCAAAAAGCGATTTTGAAAACTGGTGGCAGGAAATCGGCGCGAGCGGTGTGGAAATCATCTGGCACAATCAAAATTCTTGGTGCGGTTTCGGACGCATCGAAAAATAGATTTGAAACCCGATAGTTTTGCGCGTAGAATTTCGATTATGAAAACAAAAATTTTGGCGATAGCTTTAAGTTTAGGGTTTTTACAATCGGCGTTTGCCCAGCAAACCGAAACGAAAACGCCAATGAAAGAAGCGAATCCGGCTGATGTCGCTTCGATTGACGCGATTATGAAAGCCGTCTATGACGTAATCAGCGGCGACGCGGGACAAAAGCGCGATTGGGACAGATTTCGGACGCTGTTTCATAAAGACGCGCGGCTGATTCCGTCGGGTAAAAATAAAGACACGGGCATCGTCGGCGCGCGCGCTTTAACGCCCGAAGATTACATTACGCGGGCTTCGGCAAATATGGAAAAAGACGGATTTTTCGAGCGCGAGATCGCCCGCAAAACAGACATTTACGGCAACATCGCGCAGGTTTTTTCGACTTACGAATCGTTTCATAAAAAAGATGACAAAACGCCGTTTGCACGCGGCATCAATAGTTTCCAACTTCTCAACGACGGCAAGCGTTGGTGGGTTATAACAATTTACTGGCAAGGCGAAACGCCGGAAAATCCGATTCCGAAACAATATCTTAAAAACGGAAAATGAAAGATGAAAAACGGACAATGAAAATTGTTAAGTTCATTTTATTTTCCTCTTTCCGTTTTCCGTTTTTCATTTTCAAAAATGTCAGAACACGTTTTGGAGCGAACGCAAATCATTCAAGAATCGCGCGAAAAAGTTTTCAAATTCTTCGCCGACGCGATGAATCTCGAAGAAATAACGCCGCCCGAACTGAATTTTAAGATCATCACCGCGCCGCCGATTGACATCAAAAAAGGCGCGTTGATTGATTACCGATTAAAACTGCGCGGCATTCCGGTAACGTGGAAAACCGAAATCACCGAATGGAATCCGCCCGTTTCGTTCGTTGACACGGCTTTGAAAAGCCCTTATAAACAATGGATTCACCGCCACACTTTTGAAGAAAACCAATCGGGCGAAACCGTTATGAAAGACGTTGTTCGCTATCGCCTGCCGCTCGAACCGCTCGGCGATCTAGCGCATTTTATCGTCAAACGCGAATTGAATTATATTTTCGACTATCGCTATAAAGTAATTGAAGAAATTTTCAAGCGAAAATAAATTTTTTGCAGTTTGATTTTTGTTTGTTAAGCTATTTCTTCTGCTCACACGGAATATAAAATACAAACTTCAAGGAGGACAAAACAATGTCAAAGAAATTTAAGTTAAAGGAAGAATTTTCCTTTTGAACCGACCAGCAAACGTCGCAAAGGTTATCCGTCGGAAACACAAGTCAAATGCGGATTAAGAATCGTTCACGGCGACAAAGAATTAGTTGAAAAACTCGGTCGGAACGATTTATGTCCTTGCGGCTCAAATCGTAGATTTCAAAAACTGTTGTCTGCGAAAAGGAAAATTCGACGGCGCGTTACGCAACCACTACTTTTAGATAATCAGGAACGAAGCGCATTCAAAATCGAGTGCGCTTTTTGATTAAAATTCAATCCATTCGGTCGGTTCTTTGTGATAGGAAATCGTAACTTTCGTTTCTACTTGAAAAAGCGGCGAGCGCATTTTGAGAGCGGTTTGCGCCGTTAGCCGAGCGAGATGCGGTTCGTTGGCGCGTTGCGATAAATGAGCTAAAACGATTTCACGCGCCGTGCCGTCGAATTCGCCGGTCAGCCATTCGGCTAAATCTTCATTGGAAATATGTCCGGTGCGCGATAAGATTCGCTGTTTCAAATCCCAGTTGTAAAGCGGACAGGTTTTCAGCATATCGCGGTCGTGATTCGATTCGATGATGATGCCGTCGCAACTTAGCAACTTGTCTTTTATCAAAGTTGTGAAACAGCCGAAATCCAAAACGGTCGCCACTTTCACGCCCGCGCTTTTCGCCACAAAACCGAAATTATCCGCCGCGTCATGCGGAACGCTGAACGGCTCAAAATCAATATCACCGATGCGAAAATCCCGGCTCGATTCGATTTCGACGACGCGATTTTTGACGGCATCGTGGCGTTTCTGCGGTTCGTTGCTCGTCTTGTTCGCCTTTTCGCGTAAGTATGCGTGTTTCGTTTCGCCGGAAATAAAAACGGGACAATTAACCGTATTCAGAAGAACGCGCAAACCGCTTGCGTGATCCGAATGTTCGTGTGTAATTAAAATCGCGTCGAGCGTCGAAAAATCAATGCCGACGAGCGCGAGCCGCCGCAAAGTTTCCTTCGCGCTCAAGCCGACATCAACCAAAACCTTCGTTTTTTCCGTGCAGATAACAACCGAATTGCCGGTCGAACCGCTGCCCAAAACTGTAAATTTCATTTAATTCTTAATTGTAAATTTTCAGTTGTAAAT
>CAXTMQ010000172.1:0-9865 GCA_964245305.1 uncultured Pyrinomonadaceae bacterium | reverse complement strand
ACGCCGTGCGTCATTTCGTGTCCGCAGATGTCAATCGTCGTCAAAGGCGTAAAGGTCGTGCCGTCGCCGTCGCCGTAAGTCATATTCGAGCCGTTCCAGAAGGCATTGTTATAGCGACCGGTGCTGCCGAAATGAACGCGCGAAACGATCAGCGCGATGCTGCTATTGGCGGCGGCGGTCGTCGTTCCCGGTCCGCCCGAACCGTCAATGCCGTTGCGCCCGTGAACATTCAAATAATAGTCGAAAGTTTTCGCCGCGCCGTAATGCGCGTCAACGCCGGCGCGCTGAATCGTCGCGTTCCAGTTATCGTCCGTGTCGGTAAAGCGCGACTGTGTGCCGCCCGTGCCGGTTGATTCGTTGCCGGTGCTGTTCATATTGAAAGTCCCTTGTTTGCGGGTTAAATCTTCCATATAAAACGTGCCGCCGGTCGAACTCGTATTAATCGAAATCGTTCCGCTATAGAGCGACGAACCGGTTCCGGTCTGCAAATTATCGTATTGAAAAGCGATTTCGCCCGTTTGCGCGTCAACGAAATAAACGGGCATCGAAGGATTCGTTTGATTGTCCGAATCGTCAATTCTGACGCGATACGCTAAATGATCGCGGTCTTCGCCTTTATAAATCCATAAATCGGCGGTCGGCGCGATTCTCAAACCGGTTAAAACATCTCCAATCTTTGAATCGGGCGATGCCGCCAATTTGCTGAAAAGACCGGTCGCAATCGCAATCGCTCTTTCAGCGTCAAACGCGGGCGTTGTATCAACGGAAAAATTTCCCTTTAAATCGTCGGTAATGGTCGAGAGCGAGCCGTCGCCTTTGAGGTGAACAATCGCTTCGCCTTCCCAGACGGGAACGTCGTTAACGGTCTGCCGCACTTTCGTGTGCGCCATATTTAAATCGTCGAATTGAACCGACTGCGCTCGTAAATCGCCCGGATTGCCGATAGAACGATTGGCGACGCTCGCCTTTAATAAATCGAGGCTGACCTGCTTAATGCGCTCAATGTCGTCCGCCGATTTTTTGCCGAAAAAGCTCCGGTCGGCTTCGGCGTTTTTGGTCAGAAACGCGAAAACGACGAAAGCGATCAGTAGAGTTGCTAAAACACCTAGAATTTTTTTCACTTTCAGTTATCTCCTTGGAAACGTAAAATTAGGAATTTGCCGATAGTAATTATCAAGCCTGTATGAATTTATAAAGTAACGATTCCGAACGAAGCAAAAACGCTTCCGTCACGGTAAAAAAATCCTTTTTACTTCTGAAATGAAATACCCGAACTATTAAACTTATCAAAAGGGGTTTGACGTAGTATTGAGAGTTTAGCACCTGTAAAAAAAGTGTCAAGCGAGAAAGTTCAAAATTGTTTATCCAAATCTAATTTTTTGAATAATATTTTAACCGATGATATTTTATCGTGGAACGAGGTCAATAAAATCCACCGCGTCCGCCACGGAATTTATCAAAAAAACGGTCGCGTCATTTCGCTTCTCACCGATTTCGGCAAAATAAATCCGTGCTATCCCGACTTTCACGGCGAAACGACAAACACGATTTTCTACACCGGCGCGGGCAGGCGCGGCGACCAGCAATTAGATTCGTTCAATCAAGCGATGTTCAACGCCATCAAAACAAAACACCACGTTCCGCTTTTCAATAAATTAAAACCCGGACACTGGGAATTTTTAGGCTTCTGGCGCGTCCGCGAAGGCAAATATATTTACGACGAAGCGCAGAAAAGAATGGTTTGGAGGTTTACTTTGCAAAAGAATGATCGAAATCAGAAAGGCATTTAAAGAAGACAAGGCGCAGATTTGGGAAATTATCAAAGCCGTCATCGAAAAAGGCGACACATATATTTTTTATCCTGACAGCTCGCGGGAAAAAATGCTCGCTTACTGGTTCGCCGCTGATAAAAAGGTTTATGTCGCCGTTTCGGAAAACAAAATCGTCGGCACGTTTTTTTTGAAAGCTAATCAGCCGGATTTGGGTTCGCATGTCGCCAACGCCGGTTATATGGTCGCGCCCGCCGCGAGAGGCAAAAATGTCGGCAGATTAATGGCTGAATTTTCGCTTTCCGAAGCGGCGCGTCTAGATTACAAAGCGATGCAGTTTAATTTCGTTGTCAAAACGAATGAAATTGCCGTCAATCTCTGGCAGCGGCTCGGATTTAAAATCATCGGCGAAATTCCCGAGGCTTTTCAACATCCTGAAAACGGCTTGACGAACGCGCTGATAATGTATCGCAAATTGTAAATTTTTAATTTTTCCGACCGAGCGCGACGGCTTTTTGATAGGCGGAATAAACGGCTTTCGATAAAACGGTGCGAAGTCCGCCTTTTTCCATCTGGTAAATCGCGTCGGCGGAAGTTCCGCCCGGAGACGTGACCATATTTCTCAATTCCGCCGGATGTTTCAGCGATTCCATCGCAAATTTTACCGAGCCGAGCATCGTTTCCTGCACTAATTCACGGGAGACTTCGCGCGAAAAGCCGAGGTGAACGCCCGCGTCGGTCAGAGCCTCCATCACCATAAAAACGTATGTCGGACCTGTCGCCGACAGCGATGTCGCCATATCAATCATATTTTCCGTTTCGACGTAAAGCTCTTTGCCGAGCGCGGTCAAAAGCGATTTTATGTCGGCGCGTTCCGTTTCGCCGACGCTTTCGGTACAAGTCCAAGCCGTGATTCCCGCGCCGATTTGCGAAGGCGTGTTCGGCATCGCGCGGACGATTCGTTCGTTTTTCAACGCTTCGGCGAGCGTTTCGATTTTCGCGCCCGCGATGATTGATAAAACGATTTGTTCGGGCGCGACCGCTGTTTTTAATTCGTTCAAAACACCGCTCAATCTCTGCGGTTTGACGCACAAAGCGACGATGGAATTTTCGCTTTTTCGCGCTGCTTCAACCGCTTCGACGTTTGATTCAAAAGTTTCGATGTCGTATTTCGCCCGTAATTCTTCACGACGATTTGAACGCGGATGACTTGCCGCGATTTGTTCGGGCGCGACGAGATTTTTCCGCAAAAGTCCGGCGATCATTGATTCCGCCATCACGCCGCAGCCGATAAATGCGAGTTTCGCCTTTTGTAAATTGTTTTCCATAAAAGAAATCGTTTGTTAAAAAGTTGATTGATAATGCAAAATAGCCATTTGAACATCAAGCAAATTATGACAATAGACGAACAAATCGAATTTATCAAAAAAGGCGCGGTTGATTTGATCCGCGAAGAAGATTTGCGGAAAAAATTAGAGCGAAGCCGGAAATCGGGAAAACCGCTGCGCGTCAAACTAGGCGCAGACCCGACCGCGCCGGACATTCATCTCGGACACACGGTCGTTATCCGCAAACTCAAAGCCTTTCAGGATTTGGGACACACGGCGATTTTTCTGATCGGCGATTTTACCGGGATGATCGGCGATCCGTCGGGCAAAAACCAGACGCGCCCGCCGCTCTCGCGTGAAGAAATTTTAGCGAACGCCGAAACTTATAAAACGCAGATTTTCAAACTGCTCGACCCGGAAAAAACCGAAATCCGTTTCAATTCCGAATGGTTTGAAGCGCAGGGCGCGGCGGGCTTTATCAAACTCGCGTCGCACACGACCGTCAAGCAGATTTTGGAGCGCGACGATTTTGAAAAACGCCTGCGCGAAGAACGCCCGATTGCGCTGCACGAGCTTCTTTATCCGTTGGTTCAAGGTTACGATTCGGTCGCCTTAAACGCCGATGTCGAACTCGGCGGAACGGATCAAAAATTCAATCTTTTGATGGGCAGAAATCTACAGCGCGAATACGAACAAGAGCCGCAGGTCATTCTTACAACGCCGCTTTTAGAAGGCTTAGACGGCGTTCAGAAAATGTCGAAATCTCTAAACAACTATATCGGCATTGACGAATCGCCGTCGGAAATGTTCGGCAAAATTATGAGCGTTTCCGACGATTTAATGTGGAAATATTACGAGCTTTTAACCGATGTTTCGCCGTCGGAAATCGGGCAAATGCGAGCATCGGAAGAAAATCCGCGCAGCTTGAAAGTTAATCTCGCCAAGACGATTATCAAAGATTTTCATTCGATCGAAAAAGCAGATGAAGCGGAAGAAGAGTTCAATCGCCGTTTCGTCAAAAAAGAGATTCCCGACGAAATCGAAGAAAAATCGCTCGCCGCCGGAAATTACAAACTCGTTGACTTGCTCGTCAACACAAATCTCGCCGCGTCGAAAGGCGAAGCCCGACGCTTGATCGAACAAGGCGGCGTGAAATCAAACGGCGAAAGAATTTCTAACGCCGCAATCGAAATCGAATTGAACGGCGAAATTTTACTGCAAGTCGGCAAGAGAAAATTTTTGAAAGTAAAAACCGTTTAGAAAATCGCAAATGTCTGAAAATATCATCGAAACCGAAGAAACCTTGATCATCGAAACGCCGGAAAGAGTGCCGCTGGCGTTCGCGCTCGCTTCTATCGGCAACCGCTTTCTTGCGGTGGCGATTGACCATTTTATTCAATACTTCACGATGTTCGTCGTCGCTTACGCTTTTTTGAGTTTGTCGGGTTTGGGCGATATGAACACCGTTGACCGCGCGGAGTTTTTCGAGGAACTGCCGAAATGGACGGTGGCGATTTTAATCATTGTGCTGTTTCTAATTTTCGCCGGATATTTCGTCATTTTCGAGTGGCTTTGGAACGGGCAAACGCCGGGCAAAAAACTTTTGAAACTGCGCGTCATCCGCGAAGACGGTCGCCCGATTACTTTGTGGGAAGCCTTGGCGCGAAATCTTCTGCGAATTTTCGATGCCGTGCCGGGTTTCGTTCTGCCGGTTTATTCAATCGGTTTGATCGTGATTTTTTTAAGCGGGCGCGACCAGCGCGTCGGCGATTTGTTCGCCGGAACGGTCGTTATCAGAGAAAGATTAGACGACGCGCCGACGTTCGCCGAAACTTTTTCCAATCCGGTGGCGGACGCGGCTCTGCGGCGCGTTCAAAAGTTGACAAATTTTCAAGCCGACATCTCCCCGATTACCGAACCGGAAATCGAAGTCGTCGAAACTTTTCTGCGTCGCCGCTGGGATTTGTCCGACCAGCAAAGAATCTGGATGGCGTGGCGCGTCGCGCTGCCTTTGATGTATAAAATCAAGCCCGCCTATGATTTACAAAATTTTACCTATGAAGGTTTTCTGGAAGAACTCGTTCATCGTTACAACTCGAAACAGCGTTTCTTAAACTAAAACGCTTTTGCCGATTTTTCCGCCTCGTGCTAATTTTATTTGAGCGAAACTTATCAAATTCTCTTTCAAATCATCTAAAAATTTGTGGAAAATCAAAAAAGCATTTTAGTTACCGGCGGCGCGGGATTTATCGGTTCGCACTTGGTCGAAACATTACTCGGCGAGCAAAATTGGCAAGTCGCGGTCGTTGACGATTTCAACGATTTTTACGCGCCCGCGCTCAAACGCCAGAACGTCGCCGCGTTTTTGAATAATAAAAACTTCAAACTTTACGAAGCCGACATTTTCGACGCGGACGCTCTGCGAAAAATTTTTGGCGAAAATAATTTTGAAATAATCGTGCATTTGGCGGCGCGCGCGGGCGTTCGTCCGTCGCTCGAACAGCCGAAACTTTATACCGAAACGAACATCAACGGCACTTTGAATTTGCTCGAATCAGCGAAAGATTTCGGCGTGAAACAATTCGTTTTCGGTTCGTCTTCATCGGTTTACGGCAACAACGAAAAAGTGCCGTTTTCCGAAGAAGATAAAATCGTCAAACCAATTTCGCCGTATGCGGCGACCAAAGCGGCGGGCGAGCTTTTGTGTCATACTTATTCGCATCTTTACGATATTCGCACCGTTTGCCTCAGGTTTTTCACCGTCTACGGAGCGCGTCAGCGTCCCGATCTGGCAATTCGCAAATTTTCGCAATTAATCGCTGACGAAAAACCGATTCAGGTTTTCGGCGACGGCACGACGCGCCGCGATTATACATTTATTGACGACATAATTTCCGGCGTTCGTGCGGCGATTGATTACGACCAGTCAATGCACGAAATCTTTAATCTCGGCGAATCCGACACGGTTGAATTGAGATATTTGATTGAACTTTTGGAAAAAAATCTCGGCAAAAAAGCGATTATTGATCGGCGTGAAATGCAGCCCGGAGATGTGACGCGCACGTTCGCCGACATCTCCAAAGCGAAAGAAATGTTGAATTACAATCCGCAGACGAAAATCGAACAGGGAATCGAAAAGTTCGCCGACTGGTTTCTGCGGCAGATTCCGGATTCCAAATTCCAGATTCCAAATTGAAAACAAATCTGGAATTTGGAATCCGGAATCTGAAATTAATAAACCGGCTTTTCGCCCCTTGGTCTGGTGTTCCATCGTTTATGAATCCAAAGCCATTGTTCGGGATATTTTCTGACGTATTTTTCGATTGAAGCGGTCACGGCTTGCGTCAGATTTTTGACGTCGGCATCGGGATCGGCGGTTTTTTCATATTCAATCGGCGCGTCGAGATGAACGACGTATTTGTTTTTCGCTTCGTCCCAAACGGCGAACGCGGGCAGAACAATCGCATTTGTATTTAAAGCCAATTTAGCGATGCTCGTCGTCGTCGAAGCCGGAACGCCGAAAAAATCTACGAACACGCCTTCTTTTTCCTGCACATTCAAATCCGCCAATATGCCCAGGATTTCGCCGCTTTCAAGCACGCGAAACATCTTGCGGGCAGACTTTGTTTTGTCCAGCGTAACCGAACCGAAGCGCGTGCGAAAATTATCCACAAAGTTTTCCACAAGTGGATTATCTATCCGCCGCACGAGAATATTCATCGCGTAGCCGAATGCCGGCGGCAAAAGATTGAAAACTTCCCAACTGCCGAAATGTCCCGTAAAAAACAAAATCCCGCGCCCGGACGCGACCGCCGGATCGAAGTTCTCCTCTTTGCCGATCACTTCGACTAATCGGCGAATATCTTCGTGCTGAAATTTCCTGAAATGTGAAACAAAACCGAGATGCCGTCCCAACGATTCAAACGTGCCGTGAATAATCTTTTCTCTTTCGCTTTCCGATTTTTCGGGAAATGCGATTTCGAGATTTCTTCGCGCGGTTTTTTGCAGTTTCGGAAAACGCTTCGCCAGAAATTTCCCGAACGATTTCCCGAACCGCATCGAAGTCTCCAACGGCAGCGCACCAATCGCGCCGAGCAAGGATCGCACGGCGACGAGTTCCGATTTGTTTTGTAAATTACTGCGTTTTTTCGGCATCAAAAAAATGATTTCGATTTATTCGGCGGAAAAATATATCTTGTCGTAAATTTCGGAGAGCGCGACGCGGCATTCGATTGATGAAAACTCGATTTCCGAATCAATCCCGACCGCTTCCGACAAAAGCCGAAAACCGTCGCCGTGACGCGCATATTTTTCGACTCGCGCTTTCGACTGCGAAACCAAAATATATTCCTGCAAACTCTCGATGCTTCGATAATGCTGAAACTTTTTGCCGCGATCATAACTTTCGGTCGAATCGGAAAGCACTTCAATCAAAAGAACCGGATTCAAAAGAGTATCGAAAACATCGTCTTGAAACTGCGGCTCGCCGCAAACGACGACCAGATCGGGATAAGTACAAAGTCCGGTCGAAGGAACAAAAACGCGCATATCGCTCGAATAATTTTCGCAGTTTCTTCCTTTCAAATGCTGCCAGACTAGACCGTTTAAATTTGTCGAAATCTTATTGTGATTACGCTTCGCGCCGGACATCGCAAAGATTTCGCCGTCGAAATATTCGTGTCGTCTTCAGATTTCCGCTCGAATTCGAGATATTCTTCGGGCGTTAATTTTGTTTTCGGAATCGCGCTCATATTCATTTTTATATTGATGGCAGTTTCGCTTTCGATATTCAAAAATTATTTTGCCATTGTCGCCTTAACATTTTTTAATGCTTCACTGATTTTCTTACCAAGAATAATAAATTTCGCCGCATTACTGGTAGCTGATCCGTTACATTCTGCATAGGAAAAAACTTGCTTATTTTTGCCGTTAATCTGAATAGAAATGCTCATTGTTTGAGGGTCAGAACTGACATTTTCATTAGTGCAGCCATCTTGATTATTCAACATATTATTTGTGAAATTAAAAAATTTTGCTTTTTCAAATTCGGAGATTAAATTTTTAAGTTGTTCTTTTGAGAGATTGTCTTTGAGCTTCGGCTTTCTGGCTTTTTTGTTTTTACCGAGAAGTTCAAAAAGGCTTGCGGAATGATCGGGATTCGAAGGTATGTTGGAATAATAATTATACGAAATTGTACCGTTTGATTTAATCGTGTATTCAGACCATCCTATTGCATTCCCACGCCAATATTTTATAACTAAATCTTCGGGAATCTTGTTAGTCTTCAAAAGAGATTGAGCTTTAACTTCTGAGAACGTCAGAAAACAAAAAGCCAAAGCAAAAATAACAATAAACCTTTTAGACATACTTTTTTCCAAATCAAGCCGCTTGCCTCTCCACGCGATTGTAAACCGTATCGCGTTCGACCGCTTCAAAACCGGCATTTTCGATCATCGTGATAAGTTCGGCTTTCGTCATTTTCGATTCGCCGCCTTCTTCGACCGAGTAAGCGTGCGTCAGTTCGCCGCCGTCGGTGATCGTGCCGTCAACGTCGTTCGCGCCGAAGTGCAAAGCGGTCTGCGTCGTCGCTTTGCCGAGCATTACCCAATAGGCTTTGATATGGTCAAAGTTATCAATCATCAGGCGCGAAACGGCGATGGTTTTCAAATTCGTAATCGCATCAGGTCCCGGCAGAGACGAAAGCGCGGTTCCGTTCGGATAAAACGCGAGCGGAATAAAGCATTGAAAACCGCCTGTTTTATCCTGTTGTTCGCGCAGTTTTATAAAATGGTCAACGCGGTCTTCGATGGTTTCGATATGCCCGTAAAGCATTGTCGCGTTGGTTTTCAAACCCGCTTTGTGAACTTTTCCGGCTAATTCCAACCAACGATTTCCGTCGCATTTATGATCGCAGATGCGCGAGCGAGTCGGCTCGGCGAAAATCTCCGCGCCGCCGCCCGGACACGAATCCATTCCGGCGGCTTTCAGTCGTTCGATCACTTCTTCGTCCGACATTTTGTAAAAACGCGCAAAGAAATCGAGTTCGACCATCGTCAACGCCTTCAAATGCAAAGCGGGAAATTCCCTTTTCAAAGACGAAAACAAATCCGTGTAATAAGAAAACGGCAATTTCGTCGTCAAACCGCCGACGATATGCAGTTCGGTCGCGCCTTCTCGAACGGCGTTGCGGGCGATCTCCAAACCTTCTTCAATCGAATGCGTGTAAGAATCTTCTGCCCGCGCGCGCCGATAAAACCCGCAGAATTTACAGTCGGCGACGCAGATATTCGTGTGATTAAAATGCCGGTTGACGTTAAAATAAGTCGTCCGCCCGTGCTTTTTCCGCCTGACGGAATCGGCGAGTTTGCCGAGCGCGTTGAGGTCGTCGGTTTTATAAAGCGCGATGCCTTCTTCAAAGGTTAAACGCTTATTCGCTTCGACCTTCGCGGCGATTTCGTTTAAGTTTGTATCAAATGAAAGTTGCATAAATCTATCTAACACTTAATTTTATTTTTGTATTTTTTATAATCTGAATCTGTTAATCCGTAAATAATTCTTGCTAAATCCCCTTTGCGATATTTTCCGTCTTCAGTGTTTTCTGCTGAAATTTCATAGCTCAAGCCTAGAGAATCGCTATAAGTATTCCAGACAGAAGGTGAAGCGTGAGATGCACCTCCGCCGCCTCTGCTTTCAAATTGTTTTCCAAAGTTTAGTTGCTGTCGTGTGATTCGCTTCTTCGGATAAAAATTAAGATTTGAATATTTACCA
>CAXTMQ010000171.1:0-9962 GCA_964245305.1 uncultured Pyrinomonadaceae bacterium | reverse complement strand
GTGTTCGATGAGAATCGAAACGCGCAAACGCTTGTCGCGCGGGTCGTCGGAAATGCAAGTTTCGCAATCGCAGCCGACGCTCGGCACTCCGGTCGAAGTTCCCGTTCCTAAAAAAGTCAATTTCATAAGAAAAATGGTTAATGGTTAATGCTGAATGGTTAATTGAAGAAAATTCATTAACCATTCAGCATTAACCATTAACCATTAAAAAACTATTTTTTACCGAGAATGTCGCTCGCCGAAAATTTCTGCGCGGCTTTTTGTTTGAGTTGTTCTTCCGCCATTCTTTGAATTTGGACGTATTGCATTCGCATATCGGACAGCAAGCCGTCGAAAATTTCGGCTTCTTTCGGGTGCAGATTATTTTTGGTTTTTTCCTTGAGCATTCCGAGAACGTCAATCCAATATTTGCCGGTTTCGAGGTCAACCGTGCGCTGTCCGGTCGCCGGATGCGGCATCGCGCCGAGCGCGGCGGCGGCTTGCGAGGCGAGCGTCGTCAAAAAATTAATAAAGCTCGCCGGATCGTCAACGCCCGGAATATCCGCTTCGTCGAACTGTTCTTCATCATCGGAAATCGGCGCGACATTTTCTGCGTTTTCCGTTTCGCGTTTCGGTTCGTCCGGCTTTTCCGCTTTCGGTTCGGAAACTTCTTTCGGCTTTTCCGGCTCAATCGTTACGCCTTCGCGCAGAGAGCCGTCAACATTAAATCGGCGGCGGTCGGTAACGACCGGTTCGGGTTGTTCTTCGTGTCCGAGTTCTTCTTTTTCAGTCATTTTTCTTTAATAAATTTGCAAAATTTCGATACTGCGATAGTAGCATTTTGGCGAAAGAAAGTTCAAAATTGAGGTTGTTAATGGTAAATGGTAAATCAAAAATCTTTGTGAGTTAACCATTAACCATTAACCATTAACCATTTACCATTACAAAACTATGTCCAAAAACTTCGACGAACTGATAAAGGTAATGGCGCGTCTGCGCGCGCCGGGCGGTTGCCCTTGGGATCGGGAACAGACTTACGAATCGCTCGCGCCGTATCTTCTTGAAGAAGCGTTTGAGACATTCGACGCGATTCAGGACGCGGCAACGGGCGCGACCGACAATTTGCGCGAAGAACTCGGCGATCTGCTTCTTCAGATCGTTTTTCATTCGCAAATCGGCGAAGAACGCGGCGATTTTACTATCGAAGACGTTTGCGCGGCGATTACCGGAAAAATGATTTTGCGCCATCCGCACGTTTTCGGCGATAAAAACTTTGAGACGGCAAACGACGTTTTGCAAAATTGGGACGAATTAAAACGCGCCGAGCGCGAAGTCACGAAAAAGAACGAAAAGGCAAAAAATTCGATTCTCGACGAAGTGCCGCGCACGTTTCCGGCGTTGATCGAAGCCAATAAATTAACGAAAAAGGCGGCGAAAGTTAAATTCGATTGGAAAAATATTGAACGGGTTTTCGACAAACTGACCGAAGAAGCCGGCGAATTACGGCAGGCAATCGCCGACGGTGAAAACAATTCCGGAAATATCGAGGAAGAAATCGGCGATTTGTTGTTTGTTATCGTGAACCTGGCTAGAAAGCTCGATGTCGAGCCGGAAACCGCGCTCAAAAAAACGAACCGCAAGTTTCGCAAGCGTTTCGGGTTTATCGAAAATGAACTGAAAAAAGCGGGAAAAAGCCTCGAAGAGTCGGATTTAGCGGAAATGGACGCGCTTTGGAACGCGGCGAAAAAAGAATCGGCGGCAGCGAAATTTTCCAAGTAACGAAATCATTAAATTTGGAAATTTTTGAAAAAAGGCTAAAAAAAGTTGACTTCACGGCACTTTAAAGATTAGATTATTTATACCAAGTTTTAATCATTTTATGTTTCGGATGGTTTTAGACTCAGGAATTACTAAAAAATACTTGAAATTTTAGCTTAATCGAATTTTTAACAAATTATTGTTTGTTAGCGTCGAACTTTAATTCGGGTCGAAGAAAGCCTCGAATTAGATTAAGGCTATCTGAAGCAACTACTACAAAGGAGTTTATCAAAAGTTATGAATAGAAATTTTAAAGCGATCTGGCTTCGCAATTTCACCGCCGCTTGCTTGGCGTTGGTGATTTTCACAACTTCTTCGATGGTTGCTTTGGCAACGCCGGAGAACAAACTAATGGGAGAAATCACGGTTTCGGGGGTCAGAACAAACGGCATCGCGCCTTTCGTTATGCTCAATGGCGAAAATGCCTTTAACGGACGCACGTTTTTCTCAGCCGGCACGATTGTTACGCCGGCAGACGTTAACTCGACCGTCAATCTCGGAAAATTGGGTTCGGTTACTTTAAGTCCGAATACGACCTTGAGTTTGAGCTTCGACGAAAAAACGATTTCGGGAACTTTGTCAGCCGGACAAATCAGCGTTTCCAGTAACGAAGGCGTTGCCGTGAAAATTCAAACGAACAACGGTTTGGTTACCAATCAAGCGAATTCAGCCGAAACTTTCGTCGTGACGGCGGACAGCGCGGCGCGTCAGGACGATGACGCTTCGGGTAACGGCGGCGGCAGCGCGCTCGGACCGGTTCTCGTTCTCGGCGGTATTGTCGCGGCGGTGGTTATCATAGTTTTTGCCACTAAAAGAAATGACGACGACGGCGATGTTTCGGTCAGCCCGGTCAGATAACTTTCTAATATTAAAATTAGAAGAAGGCGCGAGTTAATTACGACTCGCGCCTTTTATTTTCTGCAAAATTTGATTCACACGCCTCGATAAACTTATGATTGAATAATGCCGCTCGATTCTTCGCTCAAAATTCCTAACCTCGCCGAATTTCGCCGTCAATTTCCGCTTTTAGTCGAAAATCTCGCCGCGCTTCCGAATCGTGAAGCGTGGCTCAAACGCATCTGGGAAATCGAGAGACGCTGGCAGACTTTCAGGGAAAATCCGCAAAAAATCGAAGAAAAGATTTTTTTCGATGCCGCGCCGCCTGATTTACAGGTTGAAGCCGAATTTGAAATCGTTTACGCGGGCGGAACTTTAGGACTTTTGCACGCGGCGACGATGGCGCGAAAATTTAACCGCAAAGTTCTGGTTTTCGACGCGCACACGGTCGGCAAAACGCACCGCGATTGGAATATCTCCGACGAAGAGTTAAACGAATTCGTCGAAGCCGGACTTTTTACGAAAGAGGAAATCGAAACCGCCGTCGTCAATCGTTACGAGACGGGATTTGTTAAGTTTTACGATGCGAACTCCAAGATAAAAACGCCGCCGCTGTTTATGAAAAACATCCTGGACGTAGCGATTGAAGCTGATAAGTTGCTGACAATCGCCGCCCGAAAACTCAAGGCGAGCGGTTCTGAAGCGATCAACAATCTTCGTTTCATTCGCGCTTTCGTGAGAAAAAATGATGTATTAATCGAATGCGAAGACGTTGAAACGCGGAAAAAACGCTGCTTCAGCGCGAAACTTTTCGTGGACGCGACCGGTACGAATTCGCCTGTTTCGCGCCAGTTAAATGCGGGAAAATCAATCACGCACGTTTGCCCGACGGTCGGCACGGTCGCCAAAGGATTCAAACGCGGCGCGGGCGAAAGGGAAGTTGATTTTAATGTCGGCGAAATTCTCGTCAGCAACGAAGACGCGGCGGACAATCGGCAGTTAATCTGGGAAGGTTTCGCCGGAAATCCGCAAAAGGACGAATACACGACCTATCTTTTTTTCTACGATTCCGTCGAATCGAAAGCCGATAAATCGCTTCTGCGATTGTTTGAAGATTATTTTGAAAAATTGCCCGCTTACAAAGAAAAAAACGGCGCGTGGCGCGTCGTCAAACCCGTTTTCGGATATATTCCGAGCATTCATCATCACGGCTGGGAAAACGTCAAAAAAACCGCCGCCGATAGAATTTTGCTCGTCGGCGATGCCGCCGGATTGTCGAGTCCTTTGACATTTTGCGGCTTCGGCTCGCACGTCAGAAATTTGCGAAAGTTGACTTTGAAAACTGAAAACGCTTTGCGGGAAAATGCCTTAAGCGAAACGAATTTAGCTAAAATCAACGCTTACGAGCCGCGCGTCGCGCAGATGGCGAGTATCGCCGAATTTATGCGCCCGACCGCGAGCGGCAAATCTTCGGTCGTCAACGAAACGATGAACGCGGTAATGGCGGCTCTCGCCTCGCTCGACGAGCGAATCGCCCGCCAAATGTTTCAGGACAGAATTTCCTTTGCGTCGTTCAAACGAGTTCTAATAAAAACGGCGCAAATTCATCCGGCGATTTTCAAAAAAATGTTCGCGCATCTCGGCGCAAACGGCGCGTTCTGGTGGATTGCAAACATCGCGGAAGCGGCTCTTCACGAGAAAAAGCAAAGCGATTCGGACAAAGAAAAAACGGCATAAATCATTATGCCGTTCGATTTTTCCAAGAATCGGAAACAACTTTGCGTCTTACACAAACGTCTGCGTGAAATCTACAAAACCCTGTGAAATTATCGTTTCCGCTTCGATAGCAAATTATTTTTACTGAGATTTCGACATTGCGTTTTCCTTTTGTTTGTCGGTCAAGGCGATTCCCATTTTTTCAAGCGTCGCTTGATTCAATGTTCCGGTCGCGGTCATCGAGTTCTCCGTTTGAAATTTTTTCAAACCGTCGCGCGTCGCGTCGTCCAACTTTCCGGTCTGCTCGCCGCTATATATTCCTTTGTCTTTTAACAATTTCTGCGCCTGCATAATTTGATCTTTGTTGGCGCGGAAAATGACGCGCTTCGGTTTGGAGGCGTCGCTCGATTTGGAATCGGCGGAAGCGAATGAGCTTTCCGAGACGGGAATTTCCTTTTGTTTATCTGTTAAAGCGATGCCCATTTTTTCGAGCGTCGCGCGATTTAAAGTGCCGGTCGCTTTCAATCCGTTTGCCGGTTGATAAGTTTTGATGGCGGCGCGGGTTTCATCGTCCATCTTGCCTGTTTCGGCGACTTTCAGCATTTTTTGCGCCTGCATAATCTGTTCTTTGTTAGCTCGGAAAATCTGTTTTTTTGACTTTTCTTCGGTTGCAGTTTGATTGTTTGAAGTGGTCGCGGGTGTCGTCTGCGCGTTGATTGAAACAGTGAACGCCAGAACGACGAACAATATAAAAATTGTGTTTTTCATTTACTTTTCTCCTAAAATGGTGGTGTTTTATGATTTGCAAACAAAGCCCTCCGAGTTTTCCGGTAAAGCAACTCCGCATTGTTTCCTAAATCATTGACTGAGTTCTGTAGAATTAACCGTTACGCAGTATCAATCGAAACGCTTTCGGGTGTCAAGTCATTTCAGATTAAATTATTGCGCGACGGTGTCGGTGATAAGTTTGCGATGCGCTTGAACGATTAAATTCGGGCGGCGCGAAGTAACTTCGATGTCGCGTATTTCGCCCGGTTTCGACTCGCTCAGAGAGCGTTTGGGAACGTATGTTACGACATAACTCGAGTCAATCACGCCGGCGACGAGCGCGGTTTTGTTCAGCATTTCTTCGTTCGATTCGGGCAGAACGAATTCACCGTTCGTGTCGTCGGAAAGCTGGTTCAGATATTTTTCGCCGTTGATTAAATCCTGCTGCCGCTCGCGCATTTTTTTCAAGAAAGCGCGGTCGGTGTTGATCGTTACGCCGCCTTTCAAAATCAGCACGTCACGAACGCCGTTCGGCATCTGCTGGGCGACTTCGGGCGGCAAACCTTTCGGCGGCGTGGCGGAAATACCTTTCGCGCGCGGCGCAATGTCAATCAATTCCATTTTCGTATAACTGATAACGTGAACATTAACATCGGTAGCGAGCAATTTCTGCATCGCCGCTTGTCTTTCGGCGAAATTATTGATGCTGTCCGTGCCGTCGGTGATGAGAACGAGATGCTGATTGTCGAGCGGCGTTTTCCGCAAAAATTTCGCGGCGGCTTCGAGCGCGTCGGTGAAAACCGAACGCTTGCCGAAATTCGTTTTTTTATCAACGATTCGCAACGCTTCGTCCTTGCCCGTCCATTCGGCTATAATTTCCACTTTATCGTTATAATCCATCAGCGCAATCGAATCTTGCGGCTGAAGAGCATTAATCAAAGCCTTCGCCGTCGCTTTCGTTTGGTCGAAACTTTTCGCCTGCCTCATCTCGCCGCCCGTGTCCATTACGATCAAAATATTGGCGGGAATGCGCCGCAGACTGCTCGCCTGATGAAGGCGATTGTCTTCGGTAATCACCAAATCTTCGGGTTTCACGTCGGCGACAAATTTTCCGTCGGCATTAACAGCGGAAATATTCAGTTTGATTTCCTCTGTAAAAACGCGGTCGGTTTCTTCGTCGGGCGTTGGATTTGGAGTCGGTTTTTGAGCTTTTGAAACGGTGAGCAGAAAAAAGATTAATAAGAAGATTTTGGCGGTTTTAATTGATGACGAAAGCATAAAAATTTGATGCGCGTCGAAAAATTAAAGTTGTAGAAGCGCGTTTACAAATGCGTTCTGGCTTCCCAGAGTTCGGGAAAGAATTTTTTAGAAAGCGTCGTTCGCAAATAACCCGCGCCTTCCGAGCCGCCCGTGCCGCGTTTCATTCCGAGCATTCTTTCGACCATCAAAACGTGATTGTATCGCCACAGAGCGATATTTTCGTCGTGTTCGATGAGTAAATCCTGCATTATAAAAAAATCGGCGTGTTTTTCGGGACTTTTGAGAATTTCGACAATCGTTTCGACTCTTTCTTCGTTTGTTTCGACTTTGAAATCGTTTCTTTTCAGTAGATTCCAAAATTCGTCGGCGACGCTCGGCGCATCGAATCTTTTCTTTAATCGTTCGTAAGCGAAATTATCCGCTTTGAAATGATTCATCATTCGCTCGTCTTTCGCGCCGGAGAGAAATTCGATTTCACGAAACTGCGTTGATTGAAAACCGCTCGCCGGATTTAATTTATCGCGGAATTCCAGAAAACCGATCTGCGCCATCGTTTCCAAAATATGAATCTGGCTGACGACGACTTTGCCGATTGACGCGACGGTTTTCAGCGAATGATTGGCGCGAAAAGCGCGACTTTCTCGAAGCCAATTAAGGCTCGCGTCGAGTTCGTGCAGAATTTGCTTGAACCATAATTCGTAAGTTTGATGAATGACAATAAACAGCAATTCGTCGTGGCTTGTCGGCGCGGATAAAGTTCTCTGCAAGCCGATCAATTCCGGCACTTTTAAATATTCGTTGTAAGAAAGCGGCGTGATTTTTTCGTCTCGATTCATCGAATTTATCTTCGTTTATCGCCGATTCGATGTCAATTTTGAGCGAATTTTCAAACGCTTTGCAAAAAAATTTAAAAATAAGTCTTGACACGCGGATTTATTTGGGCTAAATTCTCTTTCGTTCTATCAAAAAACAACACAACACAATCCTAAATCTTGCAGTTTAAGATTTTCTACTTGTTAGAAAATGTGTCTTTTTTCATTTCCGGCAAATAGTATTGCATAAAATCGCGCAGTTTCGGTTTTTGCGAGAACGCGGTTTGTATTTTTCTGTTTTATTGATAATGCTTTTCGGCTGAGAACGAAAATTAAATTCACTGAAGTTTGTAGGAGGAATTAGAGTAGAAATGTCAAAAACAATGGGTAAAGTCAAATGGTTTAACAACGCGAAAGGTTACGGGTTTATCGAACAACCCGGCGAGCAGGATATTTTCGTGCATTACAGCGCGATTTCCGGCGACGGTTACAAAACGCTGACGCAAGGGCAGGATGTCGAGTTTGAAGTAACCAACGGTCCGAAAGGTCCGCAGGCGGAAAATGTCTTGCGCGTTGACTAATTCGGTTGAATTGTCTGACTGCTTTTGACGTTTGAAGTCATAAGCCGAACGGCGTTTATCAAAAAAAGGAAAAGCGGTTATTCGTCCGCTTTTCCTTTTTTAGTTTTAAATAATTTTGATTTTTGAATCGCGTTCTCAGCCGATCTCTTCGCCTTTTTTTTTCAGGAGCCTGCGCCAGAGTTCACGATACGAAGTGTAGCGCGAGACGATCATATTAAATTGATAACGCTGCGCGAAAGTCAGATTTCGGTCGTCGGCGAGCCGCTTTAAATTCGCTTCGAGCCTGGCTCTGGCTTCGAGCGGCGGACGTTTCGCGCCACCGTTAAAATAAATGTCGAAATCAATTTTCAGCTTGCGAATATCGTCTTCGAGCCGCCCGATCTGCTGGTCGAGATTAATCGCTTCGTCGTATTTGTTTTGCGCTTGTCTGTATAATGAATTGCCTAAAATTGCCATTTGATTTTTTCGTTTCTAAAAACCGCTCCAATAAAATAAAATCTCGAAAGCCGTTTTAATTCCTTGATTTCGGGTAAAATAATTTTATGAACGATCAGAACAGCGGCGCGATTTTGCGGTTTCTGCCTTCGGTTGACGCGATTTTGCGCTCGAACGCGGCGCGTGAAATTTTGCCGCTCGCCGGTGCGAAACAAACGACCGAATTCGCTCGCGCCGCGCTCGATAAACTGCGTCGGGAATTGTCGGAAAATCGCCAAACCGAAGAACTTTCGCGCGAAAATTTGCTGGCGCGAGCCGCAGAATATCTCAAAGAAAATTGGCGGAACGAGCGAAACGCGAAACTGCGCCGCGTTATCAACGCGACCGGCGTTGTCATTCACACGAATTTGGGACGCGCTCCGCTTTCTGAAAACGCTCGACGCGCGTTGATTGAAAGCGCGGCGGGTTACTGTAATCTCGAATACGACGTTTCAAGCGGAAAGCGCGGGCGACGCGGCGAACGCGCCGAGAAACTCCTTGCGGAAATCGTCGGCGCGGAAGCCGCCTTGATCGTCAACAATTGCGCGGCGGCGGCATTTTTGATTTTGACCGCGCTGGCGAAAAACGGCGAAGTCATTATCTCGCGCGGCGAACTCGTCGAAATCGGCGGCGATTTTCGCATTCCAGACGTTTTGGAACAATCCGGCGCGATTTTGCGAGAAGTCGGCACGACTAACCGCACGAAAATTTCCGATTATGAAAATGCCGCGAACGAAAACACGCGCCTTTTTTTGAAAGTTCACCCGTCTAACTATCGCATCGTCGGTTTTACGGCAATGCCCGATCTGCGCGAACTCGCCGAACTCGCGCATCGCAAAAATATCCTGCTTTACGAAGATGCCGGTTCGGGCGCGATTTTCGATTTGTCGAAATTCGGTTTGACGGACGAACCGATTATCGCCGATTCGATCAAAGCGGGCGCGGACATCGTTTCATTCAGCGGCGATAAACTTTTGGGCGGAGCGCAGTCCGGGTTAATCGTCGGCAGAAGAGAAGTTATTGAGAAAATCAGAAAACATCCGCTTTATCGCGCTTTGCGAATTGATAAATTGATTTACGCCGCGCTCGAAGCGACGTTCGAATCGTTCCGGCGCGAAACCGCATTTGAAGAAATTCCCGTTTTAAGAATGCTTTCCGCGACCGAAGCCGAATTAAATAAACGCGCCGAAAATTTCATCGAAAAATTCGGCGCAAACCAAAATTTGCAAATCGAAATCATCAATGGAAATTCCGTCATCGGCGGCGGCTCCGCGCCAACCGTTCAACCGGAAACGATTCTTCTTTCGCTCACGCATCAAACGATGTCCGCCGACAAGTTGGAAGAATTTTTGCGCCTTTCCGAACCGCCGGTTATTGCCAGAATTTTAGAAGATAAAGTTTTGCTTGATTTGCGAACCGTTTTAGAGACTGAAGAAGCAGAAATTTTGCGAATCTTACAAAAAATCTAGCCGTTCTTATTCGCAAAATCTTTCATAAAATCAACCAAAGCCTCAACGCCTTCTTTCGGAAAAGCGTTGTAAATCGAAGCGCGAATGCCGCCGACCGAGCGGTGTCCTTTTAACCCGTCGAGTTTATTAGCAGTCGCTTCCTCGACAAATTTGGTTTCGAGTTCGACGGTCGGCAGACGAAAAGCCGCATTCATCGTCGAACGCGCCGAGCGGTCGGCGTGTCCTTGATAAAATCCGTCGCTTTGGTC
>CAXTMQ010000170.1:0-10022 GCA_964245305.1 uncultured Pyrinomonadaceae bacterium | reverse complement strand
CGACGCTTTCGCCCGCGCGTGGTATAAGCTGACGCACCGCGATATGGGACCGAAAACGCGCTATCTCGGATCGGAAGTGCCGGAAGAAACTTTAATCTGGCAAGACCCGATTCCTGAAGTTGACTATGAATTGGTAAACGATCAGGACATCGCCGATTTAAAGAGCAAAATTCTCGATTCTGGCTTGAGCGTTTCCGAACTTGTTTCGACCGCGTGGGCTTCGGCTTCGACATTTCGCGGCTCGGACAAACGCGGCGGCGCGAACGGCGCGAGAATCCGTCTTTCGCCGCAAAGATTTTGGGCGGTGAATAATCCTGAGCGATTGCAAAAAGTTCTCAACGCTTTGGAAAAAATTCAGGGCGAATTCAACGGCAATCAATCCGAAGGCGGCAAACAAATTTCACTTGCCGATCTGATCGTTCTCGGCGGCTGCGCGGCAGTCGAAAAAGCGGCGAAAGATGCCGGATATGACGTAACCGTTCCGTTCGCGCCGGGACGCGCCGACGCTTCGCAGGAACAAACCGATGTCGCAATATTCCGACATCTCGAACCGCTGGCGGATGGTTTCCGCAATTTCAGAAAACCGCATCACAAAACGCCGGCGGAAGAATTGCTCGTTGACAAAGCGCAATTGCTAACGCTGACTCCGCCGGAAATGACTGTTCTGGTCGGCGGATTGCGCGTTTTGAACGCCAATTTCGACGATTCAAAACACGGCGTTTTTACCGGTAATCCGGAAACTTTGACCAACGATTTCTTCGTCAACCTGCTCGATTTCGCAACGACGTGGAAAGCGGTCGGCGAAGGCGAAAACGAATTTGAAGGCGTTGACCGCGCATCGGGCGCAAGCAAATGGACGGCGACCCGCGTTGACCTGATCTTCGGTTCAAACTCGGAACTCCGCGCTCTGGCGGAAGTTTACGCCTGCGACGACGCGAAGGAAAAATTTGTTCAGGATTTTGTCGCGGCGTGGGATAAAGTGATGAATCTCGACCGTTTCGATTTGAAATAATTTCAAATCGTTTCGCAGCGTCGAAAAATTGAAGGGCGGATGAAAATATTTTCATCCGCTTTTTTGTTATTCTTGAATAATGAGCGATTTAAAGAGATTTACAGACGCGCAGGAAAAAAGTTACGCGACCGCTTTGGCGGAAATTAAAAATAGTAGAAAGCAAAGCCATTGGATGTGGTATATTTTTCCGCAAATTGCGGGTTTGGGTTTCAGCGAAACGTCGAAATTTTACGCGATTAAAGACAAGACGGAAGCGGAAAATTATCTGGCGCATCCGACGCTCGGCAAACGCCTTGTGGAAATTTCCGAAGTCCTGCTGGAAATCGAAGGCAAAACGGCGCATCAGATTTTCGGCAGCCCCGATGATATGAAATTAAAATCTTCGATGACTTTATTCGGCGCGTTAGACAATACGAATTCGGTTTTTCAAAATGTTTTGGATAAATATTTCGGCGGCGCGAAGGACGAACGGACTCTGCGGTTAATCGGCGATTAAATTTGCGGCTGAAAAATTTTGCGGTCGTGCAAATTTATATTCGTTCGTGGCAAAATAAAATCATTATGCAAATCAGCGCGAGAAATTCGTTAAAGGGCAAAGTAAAATCAATCGAAGTCGGCGCGGTCAATGCGGAAATCGTCGTCGAATTGGCAAACAATCTCGAAGTTGTTTCGATTATCACCAAAGAATCGGCGGAGCGTTTGAAGTTGACGGAAGGTAAAGAAGTTTATGCCGTCGTCAAAGCGAGCGACGTGATGATCGCGGCGGATTGATTTTAACTTAAAGGTAAAAAGCCGCGCGTCGAAAAATTATTTTATCGCGCGGCTTTTTTGCGACTCGAGACGATTTTCAAGAATCAAAAAACTTCATCAAAAATTCAATCAAAGCGACAAAAATTTGCATATTGAACATCGTCGAAATCCTCCTTAAAATAATTCTCAAAACGCAGATAAATTTACTGCATTTCTTCGTTTTCAATCGGGAAAATGTCGGGCAAAGTTCTGTCATAAACGCGGCGCAAGGTAAAAATTTCTTTCGCTTCCGCGTCTTCAAAACGCACGACGACGATCAGCTTTTTTCCGTCGGCGGCGAGCGAATAATTTTCGATCATTCGATTTCCGCGCGGACTTTCGGTTTCGATTTTGAGCGCGCCATTTTTTCGCGCCGCCGCGATTGCAAAATTCGCGCCGTTTTGAAAATCGCCGAAGCGTTTTACGCCATCGGTCGAAACGGTGCGCGTGAAAACGATTTCGCTGAAATTTTCGTTAATCGTAATTGAATTTTCGTCGCCGTCGTCGGCTAAAATAATCGTTTCCGGCGGCAGAATCGAAACGCTCATCGCCGGCAGCGCGTCGTTTTTATCATCGAACTTTTTCGCCGCCATCGCTGATTTGCTTTGCAGCATTGCCCGCATTTTCGCTATCGCGTCGTCCGATTCGGCGTAATTAACGCGCCACGCGCCGGTGATTTTTGCCTCGCTTAAAATGTTTGCATTCACTTGCCCTTCGCCGCCGTTTTGCGCTTTTGCCGCTGTCGCCGCTGCCAAAATCAAAATAGAAAAAACCGTCGTTTTTAAAATTGCCTTCATATAATTTTTCTCCAAAAGTCCTCGAAAAGATTTTTAACTTTTGAAGAATTATACGCGCCCGAAAAGGCTTCGGGCATTAATATTCGGTAAAGCCGTGTAAAGATTTGTTAAGCGAACTAAGATAAGAAATTTGCTTTCGCCGCGCGAGTTTTTTATGTTTATAAGCAAATGGCGAAAAACGAAAAACGAAAAACCGAAAGCAAAAAACCAATCGTGGCGATTGTTATGGGCAGCACTTCGGATTGGGAAACGATGCGAAACGCGGCGGATGTTTTAGAAGAATTCGGCGTGGAATTTGAAGCGAAAGTCGTCTCCGCGCACCGCACGCCGGATTTGCTTTTCGAGTTTGCAAAATCGGCGGAAACGCGCGGTTTTGAAGCCATTATCGCGGGCGCGGGCGGCGCGGCGCATCTTCCGGGAATGTGCGCGTCGCAAACCGTCCTGCCCGTACTTGGCGTTCCCGTTCAAAGCAAAGCGTTGAACGGTTTGGATTCGCTGCTTTCGATTGTTCAAATGCCCGCCGGAATTCCGGTCGGAACTTTAGCAATCGGCGCGGCGGGCGCGAAAAACGCCGCGCTTCTCGCCGTTTCGATTCTCGCCAATTCGCGCCCCGCATTGCGGAAAAAACTTCACGACTTCAGAAATAAACAGACGCAAAATATTTTAGAGAGCGTTTTGGAAGATTAGATTTTATCCGTTCAAGATTTCGTCGCGCGTTTTCAGAAGCCGCGCCGGATCGTTGGTGATAATCGCGCCGATTTCATAATCGAGCGCGCGTTTGACCCAAACCGGATTGTCCGCCGTCCAGATCGTTACGGGCAGATTTTTTTCCAGCGATGCCCGGACGAATTTTTTCGTCGCCAGCGAGCGATGAATCGAAATTTGGTCGGCTTGATATTTTTCGGCTTCGTCTAAAATCAGTTTTTTCTTGTTGAAGAGGTTAATAATTTTCGGCTCGAAAAGCGCGGCGGTTTTCGCTTCGGGGAGAATTTGTTTGACCGCTTTGATCGCTTCGAGATCGAAACTTTTGATGATGATATTCGGCAGCGGCTTTGTTTGCGAAATCGTCTCGCAGACGTTTTCGACGAGCGCGTCAATCGTCCGGCTTTCGCATTTTAATTCGACGTAAATCAAGCCTCGATAATCTTGCAGAAAATCAAAAAAATCTGTTAACGTCGGAACGGTTTCGCGGGCGAAATTTTTAACGGCGCGGCTTGGAAATTTTCGATTAAACCAACTGCCGACATCGAGATTTTTTAATTCGTCGCTCGTTAAATCAGCGACGTTTTTTTCGACGTTAGCGAGGCGTTTGAGCGTCGCGTCGTGAATAACGACGGGAATTTTATCTTTGGCGAGACGAACGTCAAATTCGATGCCGTCCGCACCTGCGTCAATCGCTCGTCGGAAGGCGGCGAAAGTATTTTCCGGCGCGTGAAAACTCGCGCCGCGATGCGCGATGATTAAGGGCATAGTTTTTAGTTTTTAGCTTTTGGTTTTTGTTTCTGTGACTTTTATTTGACTGCTTGATATGAAAATCAAAGACCAAAAACTAAAAACCAAAACTTTACCTCTTCTCCAAAAGAAAAATCATTTTCGACCAGCCGATTGGTTCGTTGAAAGGGAATTTATGATTGCCGACGACGTTGAAATATTGTCTGGCGAGCTGCTCGGTTTCTTTGACCGAATGCGTTTTGAAATTGTATAAAATCTCCAGAACCGAGCCGACAATCGAAGGTCTGACCGGAATCAAAACGAGCTTCGCGCCGCGTTTCAAAACGCGCGCGAATTCTTTCAAACCCGCGTCGAGCGGAACGTATTCCAAAACGCCGCACGTTAAAACGAGATCGAAAGTTTCGTTCGAGAAAGGCAATTCCAAAACATTTCCCTGCACGGCGGCGATGTTCGTCGCATCCGCCGTTTTGTCTTTTTCAAACTGCTCGCGCGACACTTTCAGCGAGTTAAAAGAAAGATCGAGCGCGACGCATTTTTTCGGTCGAAAATTCGCGCTTTGAAAGCCCAAAGTAACGATGCCCGTGCCGCTGCCTGCATCAAGAACTAGAGAATTTTCGTTGATTTGCAAATCGAGCGATTCGAGATATTTCGCCACCGAATTTCGATAGCCGTTCACGAGCATCATAAGATTATGAACGTCGGCGATGCGGTCGTAGAAAATCTGTGTTTTCGATTGTCGGGACATCGGGATTTTAACTAAAAACTAAAAACTAAAAGTTAAAAATTGTCGAAATTTTTAGTTATTCACTTTTGATTTTTAGTTAAATTTATTTCTCTGCCAAGAGTTTTTCGATTTCCTCGCGGATTTCTTCTTCGCGGCTGCGGCTCGTGCCGGTTTCGATAAAGCGAATGACACCTTTGCGGTCAATCAAAACCGTCGTCGGAATCGCGCTCGCGCCGTAAGTTGATTGACTTGCATTATCCTTCGTAACGACGAAATCATACGGCAGGCGATTGGCTTTTCTGAATCGTTCGAGATATTTGATTTCCGACGGTTTATCAACCGTCATTCCTTCGGCTTCGCCCTGATATTTCGTTACGCCCAAAATTTCCAAGCCGTCTTTTCGATATGCTTGCGACCATTCGGTCAAACTCGGAAACGCAGCGATGCACGGACCGCACCACGTCGCCCAGAAATCTAGCAGAACGACTTTGCCGCGCATATCGGCTAAAGTTTGCGCCTGACCCGGAAACCAATTATCAACGCCGACGAGTTCGGGCGCGGTTTCGTTGAGCAGACGATAATGTTTTTCGCGCATTTTTAAACGGCGCGAAACGTCGTCTTGCAAAGGCTTCGCCGCGAAATTTTTGGCGACCTGCGCGAGCGCGTCCGCATATATTTGCAAAGCGTCCGGCTTGCGATTTGTTTGAATCAGAAATTTTATATTTTCGTCGAGCGCGGTGTAATAAAGCGCGCTCGAGGCGAGCGCGATTGCCGTTTTCTGTAAATCCTGAAGCGCGATTTCGGCTTCGCTCGATTTGCCCGCGTCGCGGTAAATTTCAAACATCGTAAATCCCGTGTCGAGCAAATCGTCGAGCGCGCGGGCGCGTGAAGTCGCGTCTTTGACTAACAACTTTGCCGTCGCAAACGCTTGCGCGGCGTGCGGCGCGGCTTTCGTATAATCCTTCGTTTCCTGATAATTTTTCGCCAATTCGCTTTCGATGCGAAGTTGTTCGGTCGCTTTCGTCGGTTCGGTTTTCAAATATTCGGCGAGAAGCGTTTCGGCTTCGGCGAAATTTTTTCGACGCGCTTCGACGACAACGATCACCGAACGCGCCGTCTGCAATTTTTCAATTGCCGGATTTTCGGTTTTGAGAAATTTTTGAAATGCTTCCGACGCTTTTTCGCCCGCGTCCGCCAGCCAATCGAGCATTCCGAGATAATAGAAATCTTCGCCCGCGAGATTTTGGCGCGGCTCGATGACGGCGGCGTATTTTGCCGCGAGCTGTTTCTGCTCGCGGATGGTTACCTTGAAAAGATTGTCGGTGTAAGGAATTTTTTTCGCTTCGTATTCGGCAAATTTTCGTTTCGCGTAAGTGTTCGCGTCGTCGAACATTTCCGCGACGGATTTTTCGTCCGTCGCGTCGGTCGCCGTCGTCGAAGTTTTCGCGTTTGGAGAATTCGGATTGACGCGCCCCGACTGCGCCGAAGCGAAAACAAAAGTAGTCATTAAAAACAAAATCGCAATATAAAATTTATTCATCACTTAAAACTTCAAAAAATTTAAGACAACAAACGCCTCGATAATTTTGCCGCTGTCAACTGTCAGCTATCCGCTGTTAAATAAAGTTCACTTTTTTGGCAGCGGACAGCGGATAGCTGACAGTTTGAATTTCAATCAAAAAATTATTTTCAGCCCGCGCCGTTTTCAAATTGCCCGCGCGATTTGAAAACGGCGCGGGCTGAAAATTTTCAAAAAATCCGATTCATCATCACCGACAATTTTATCCGCCAAAATTTTCGCCGTCAGCGGCGCGAGTAAGATTCCGTTGCGATAATGCGCCGTCGCAATATATAAATTTTCGATGTCGGGAAACGCGCCCAAAACCGGCAAGCCGTCGGCGGTGAACGGGCGTAAGCCAGCCCATTTGTCGCTCAATTTCAAGTTTTCTAAATTCGGCGCGATTTCAAAAGCCGTTTCGCTCAAAAATTCGATTCCGGCGGCGGTTATGCTTTTGTCAAATCCCGCATCTTCCACCGTCGCGCCCGCTAAAATTCGACCGTTGCGGCGCGGCACGATGTAACCGCGCGGGCTGTAAATCACTTTTTGGAATAGTCTTTTGGCGGTTTGAAACTCGATAATTTGTCCGCGAATCGGTTTGATTTTCGGCGCGGGCAAAATGTTTTCGCCGACTTTGATGAAGGAAGTCCACGCGCCTGTCGCTAAAACGACCTTTTCGGCGAAAAATTTTTCGCCCGCCGTTTCCGCGCCGACGATTTTCGCGTTTTCAGTTAAAAGGCTTTCGATTCGCGTGTTTTCAACTATTTCGATCTCATTCGCGCGGCAGAATTTTTCGAGCGCGGCGAGCAGATTTCGATTTTCGATTTGCCAATCGTTCGCAAAAAATAAACCTTCGAGAACGTCGGGCGAAACGAACGGTTCGGCGCGACGAATTTCCGCCGCGCTTAAGAATTCGACCGTCAAATTTTCCTTTTGCCATTCGTAACGCCGACGAATTTCCGCTGCGTCTGTTTCGGTAAAAGCGAGATAAAAAGTTCCGTTGCGGTCAAGCTCGATGTCAATGCCGGTTTCATCGAAAAGCTCGACTGCGAAATTTGCCTACAGTTTGTTCGATTCGTTGCAAATGCGAAAAAAATTATCGATTTTTTCGGTTTCCTCGCTGTGCCAGAGCATTCCGGCGGCAGCGAAGGAAGATTCCTTACCGATTGCGCCGCGCTCTAAAATCGTAATTTTCGACGCGCCGCGTTTTTTGAGTTCACGCGCGATTGACAAGCCGATTACGCCGCCGCCGATGATTAAAATTTCCGCGTTTGTTGCGAGATTCATTGAAAAAACTTCTTGTCCTTTGTCGTTTGTCCTTTGTCCGTTGTAAATTTAAATAATAACGCAGTAGAAACAAAAATCTAAGGAACGAAAGGCGAAGGACAAAACAATGAAACATACTATCACATTGATTCCCGGCGACGGCATCGGACCGGAAATCATCGCGGCGACGGTTCGTATTATCGAGGCGACGGGCGTGGAGATTGATTGGGAAACGCAAATTATCGGCGCGCAGGCGTTGGAGAAATTCGGCGCGACTTTGCCGGCGGCGGCGACCGATTCGATTAAAAAAAACAAGGTCGCGCTGAAAGGACCTTTGACCACGCCGGTCGGCAAAGGTTTCACGTCGGTCAACGTCGGTTTGCGAAAGGCTTTGGATTTGTATGCGAATGTTCGCCCGATTCGCGCTTTGCCGAATATTCCGTGCAAATATCCGAATCTCGATCTGGTTATCGTCCGCGAAAATACCGAAGATTTATACGCCGGATTAGAACATACGGTCGTTCCGGGCGTAGTCGAAAGCATCAAAATTATCACGGAAAAGGCTTCGACCAGAATTTCGCGCTACGCTTTTGAATTCGCCAAAAACGAAAATCGCAAAAAAGTTACGGCGGTTCACAAAGCCAACATTATGAAATTGTCCGATGGACTTTTTCTGGAAAGTTTCTACAACGTGGCGAAGGAATATCCCGAAATCACAGCCGACGATAAAATCATTGACAACTGTTGTATGCAGCTTGTTTTGAATCCGCAGCAATTTGACGTGATGGTGATGGAAAATCTCTACGGCGACATCGTTTCGGATTTGTGCGCCGGTTTGATAGGCGGTTTGGGACTCGCGCCGGGCGCGAACATCGGCGAAATCGGCGCGGTTTTTGAAGCCGTTCACGGCTCCGCGCCCGACATCGCCGGACAAGGCGTGGCAAATCCGACCGCCGTTTTGATGTCGGCGATTTTAATGCTCAAACACATCGGCGAGCGCGAAGCGGCGGAAAATGTCGAGAAAGCGATGCTCGCAGTTTTCGCCGAAGGCGCGACGATTACCAGAGATTTGGGCGGCACGGCGAACACGATTGATTTTGCGAATGCGATTGTTGAAAAATTAAAGCAGTAAAAGTTAGCCGCGAATGACACGAATAACACGAATTATTCTTTTATAATTTCGATTCGTGTTCATTCGTGTCATTCGCGGCTAAAAAGTTTTATGAGTGCGGAAAATAAAATTTGGGACAAGCCGGTCTCACACGGCGAGATTCTCAAAAACATTTGGAAAAATTTAGATTTGGGAACGCTCGACCGCAATCATCCGTTTCATACGCCGGTTTTTGCGACGGTCGGAGACGGCTGCGCGCCGGATTTGCGCGTCGTCGTTCTGCGCCGCTTTTGGCGCAAGCCGCCTTGCTTGGCTTTTCACACGCATCTCGGCTCGCCGAAAATTAAGGAACTCGAAGCGAATCCGAATGTCTACTGGCTTTTTTATCACACGACCGAACGCTTTCAGGTTCGTATCAAAGGCAAAGCCGCAATTCATACGAACGATGATTTAACCGACGAACAATGGCTTTCAACCGAATTTTTTTCGCGTCGCTGCTACATCGGCGAAGCTCCGACTAAGGAAAGTCGAAAGCCGACTTCCGGTTTGCCCGAAGATTTGATTGACCGCGCGCCGACACCCGAAGAATCCGAACAGGGACGTGCCAATTTCGCCGTAGTCACCTCGACCGTCGAGCAGATAGATTGTCTGGAGATGAACGTCAAAGGTCATCGTCGTTCCTTGTTCGTCTGGAACGAACGCGGCGAACTCGAAACGAAATGGCTTACGCCTTAAACTTCTTCACGCTTTGATTCAAAGCGAAAGTCGTTAAATTCTTTCCAAAAATTCTTTACTAAATCCGATACCTTTTCGCTCGAAAATGCGCCTTATCGAATGAAGGCGAAATTTCGTGTGTTTCCGCGATTTCGTTATATAAATCGCCCTCGAAACAATCGAATATGCAAACGCGAAATTTATCTTCGTCAATTAAAACGGCGGCGCGATTCGATAAAATGCCAGCCGCCGCTTAAATTTTTATGCGAGAAATTATATCTATGAAATTTATCGGAATTTTACTTGTTTTTGCGGCAGTCGTGTTCGCGTCGGCAATTGCCGCGTCGGCGCAGACCGAAGCCGATTTGAAGGATTTTTTTGAGGGCAGGCGCGTCGAAGCGAAAATTGATATGCCCGCGACTAAAGACGGAATCAATGTCTATCCCGAACGCCGTCAAGCGATTGATTTCAGCCGTTACAGCCAATCTTTAAAGACCAACGGCATCGGCGTTTCCGAAGGCGACCGCATTATGATTACGAAAGTCAAGGTCAAAGACAAACACATCGAATTCCAGCTCGGCGGCGGCGGTTACGGCACG
>CAXTMQ010000169.1:0-10083 GCA_964245305.1 uncultured Pyrinomonadaceae bacterium | reverse complement strand
ACTTTCGTTTGTCGGCAGCCGAGCGCGGCTATTAAAACGAGCATCGAAGTTAAAATCAAGTTGTTAAAGTTTCTCATAAATTCAATTCTGTAGCTGTCTAATCTCTTCCTCATTCATCGAGCGTCATCACCGCTCTCGACTAATCAAAAAATCTCGAAAGTATAATCAACGATGCGAATTGCCGTCGCCGCTTCGCCGTTTTTGCGGGCTGGTTCAAACTTTATTTTAGTAGCTGCTTCAATTGAGTTTCGCGTGAGACCGTCGGGCAACGACTGAACCGGGTAAATGAAATTAATTTTACCGTCCGCGCCGAATTCGACGGCAAGTTTTACCACTCCGCTGATTTGATTTGAGCGCGCTTGATCGGTGTATGACGGTCTCGGCTTGAATGTGATTTTTACTTCCTGTTCAAAATAAGACAGACCGTTAGCCCGTATAGATTTCGCTTTATCGAAAACTTTCCGTGCATTTTTTTTATCTTCTGTCCGCGCCCGGCTCATTCCCAAAAAAAGCCACGAATCGCGGTCGCCCGCATCGGACTCGATAGCCTTTTCAAGAAGAGAAACCGCGCCTGCATAATCGCCTTTCATATAAAGCGCGATGCCCTGATCACGTTCGGTTTGGGCGAAAGCGCATAAAGAAAGAACTAAAATTAAAATTGTCGAAAAGTAAAATTTCATAAATTAAATTCTAATTCGCGTTCCGTCATTTTATTTCCAACCGGGCGTTCGAGGCAAGGCAAATCGAGAGATTGGAACTTTCTTGTGTTCGTAGCGAAAGAATTTACTGATTGTTAAAATGATTAATGATTGAATATTCTGACGACGATGATAAAATGCCGCCCGTCGCTGTGTATATTTTTGAATGATTGAGAGCGAAAACAGGCAGAAACTGTGCTAGAATTCTCTTATGCCGACTCAAACCATCATCATCTGTGAAGGCGACTTTGATACGAAGGTTAAAAACTTACAGGTCATCGTTGACGGCAAAACGGTTGCATCGGGCGACACGTTCGTTTTGATCGAAGACGGCAAATCATTTATCGCCTGCGAAATCGAAATTGAAGATTTAGAACCGCATACGTTTTGCCCGCTCGGAGTTTTGATGAAATAAATGAATTCGGGATGTCGGTTGTACCAAACGAAATAGATTAATTCGTTAAGTTAATTCGGCTTCAACCGCTTTGCCAATGAAACTCGGATCTTTGGAGTAGGCGTTTCCATACCGAGCCGCCACAAACCCCAGATCATAGTCGCCTTTGTTGAGAATCTTCTGCTCGGTGATAGACCAGTCTCCGGTATTGCTCAATGCCATACGCAGTCTGCTTTCACCGGCACCGTAGGTTGCCCCGAACTGGAAGAATCCGGCGAAATGGTGTGTTTGGTCTTCATCGCTGTCGGCATCCGGGTTGCCGTCTCCATCCGTGTTCCAGAATTTACGATTCAGCCCTGGCGGACCGTCTTTTCCAAATCCCCTTCCGCATATTTTGGCTGCGAAAGTGATTTCCTTGTTTTGTGTCGCACTGATCCGGTCAGAGAAAATCCAGCAGAATACGTTTGTTACATCTACGGAGACGGAAGTGCTGGCGGGCAGCATATCATTGGTCGCTTTGTTGGCACCGAACCGCGAAATCAACGTCAGGAAATCAATCGTGCTTCCTAAGCACTTGGCTGTGTGTCCTTTGCCGGGTCCTTCGTTCGCCCACTGTCGGGCGAGATACATAAAATATGGTTTTCCTAAGCTGCAACCGTTTCCAGCCCACTCGCGCATCGCATCCGCCGCCCACTGAGTCGCCTGGATTTTATCGTTCGCGCCTGTGCTGACGACGGCTCGACTGTCCGTGCCGTCGAAGCTACGCCCGAATAACGACTCGACCTCGATTTTGTGATTCATCAACGCCATCTTGTTCAGGATAAATGTCCATTCTTGACCGAATTTCGGGTCGGATTTGAGCCACTGCTTCAAATCATCGCTCGTGTATTTAATTGCCATCGTTCTTTACCTATACTTTCCGGCGGTTTCTTTAATATCGAATCGTAAAATTTGGACGGCGAGTGTGGAAATGTTTTGCGATAGTGTTTAGAAATTTTTGCAGTCCCGAAAAGTAATCGAAAAATAAAGCGGTATCCGAGCGGCGATTCGTCATTGAAATATAATCTCTCGGAGCGTTTGAGAGGAACGCGCCGCAGTTTCTCGTCTCCTCAACGATAAATACTTTGATGTCTGGTCCCGTCGTTTTAATAATTTATCGGATTCGGTTGGAGAAAGGGAAATGAAGATTCGTTTCGATTTCAGATGAAATTGTTTTCGATTAGATGATTTGTCGAGTGAAGAAAGAGAAATCGTAAAAAGTTGATTTATTCGCTTGCCTATTTGTTGTTCGCCGTTATTTCGCCGGCGGTTGGTAAGTAGTTGTTCATCGCTATCGGTGTTTTTCTAATGCTTCGACCTACGCGGCGAATTTTTCATTGCCGCGCGGAATTGTGAAAACACGGACTTTTAACGTCGAATAAACCGGCGCGCGAATTTTATCCGCCAATAAATAAATGTCCCGATATAATCCCGACTTTTTTGAATACAACAGAAAGTTTAAGACAAAGAAAAGCCTTGATTTACTAACTAACTCCGTGTGCAACATTAATCAGTCAGCAACTTGGCGAACTGCAACGGCGAATTGCCCAAACTTGAGTTGAGCCACGTCGCTAAAGTGTGCGCCAAGACTTTGCGAATCATACGATTTGCCAAATGCCACTCATCACGCGCCCAAATGCGCTTAATGGAAAATCTGACGCTCAACTGCGAAAACACCGTTTCGATCAACTGCCGGCAGCGCGCGATCAGACGGCTTCGCCGGGGTGCCGGGTCGGTTGATTTTTTGCGGAACGGCGCAACTAAATGAAGCCCCTGCTCTTTGAACCGCGCTGTCCAGAACGGCGACCAGTAGTTGCGGTCGGCGAGTGTGTAGCCGCTGGTCTGCTCGACCAGTTGCGGCATCAACTCGCCATCGGATTCGTTTGCCGGAGCGACAGCCAGCTGCGTGATAAAACCCGCCTCGCTGACGCGCGCGTGCAGGCGAAAGCCGTAGATGGTCGCTTTGGCAGAGTGGTCTTTGCCATAAGCAGCAAAGCCGCGAAACAGGCGGCAGCGGCTGGCGCGGGCAAAGCGGCACACCGCCGCCGGAAATGAATTGAGCCGTGCCAGTCGCCACGAATGTTCTTCCGGCAGTAGGGTTTGCCAGAGCCGCTCTTTGACTCGCCACAGATTCGCCGACTGCCGCGCGAAAGTCGTGCGATGAATTCGCCGCAGAGCCGGAAACCAGTCGGCGTAATGCCGCCGAAAATAATTGAACACGACAGTGTCGGTGTCTAACGAGAGCAGTTCGCCGACCGTCTCGATGCAGATGACTTCCGCATCAGACATCTGCGGAGCAAATCCGCGCCTGCGCCACGGCTGCTCCGTGTGCAGTCGTTTGAGTTGATCGTCAACCAGACAAAAGACGGTTATAATAAGCGTGTCCAAGTTCATTGCTGCCACCTCTGATGATAAAGTTTGTCGCTTTTTCTCAGATGTTAGCAGAACTTGGACGCTTCATTTCAAAGATCAATCTAAGTTGCACACGGAGTTAACTAATCAATAAAATCAAGGCTTTTGGGAAACAATTAATGGTGCTTAGGGCGGGAATCGAACCCGCACGTCCACAAGGGACACAGGATTTTAAGTCCTGTGCGTCTACCTATTCCGCCACCCAAGCACGAGAAAAAGATTAACATGACTCGGCGGCAAGTTCAAAGATGTCAGAGATATGAGCGGAAAATTATTTTACGATGACAAATTAACTTATAACTGCGATACTATTGGCGGAAAATCAACCGCGCGGTGAGGAAATTTAATGGAACAATTTGCGTATATTTTGTGGATTATTTTGGGCGTAGTTTTAATTATCGCCGAAATTTTCACGCTCGGCTTCGTTTTGTTCTGGTTCGGCATCGGCGCGGCAGCAGCGGCTTTAGTCGGTTATTTAGGCTTTGGATTAGGATTGCAGTTTTTGGTTTTTGCGGCGGTTTCGATTGCTTTGACGGCATTGTCGCGGACGATTTTCGCCGGCTATTTTTCGCACGATGAAGCGAATCTTATTAAAACCGGTGTTGATTCGATGCCAGGTCAAATCGGGACGGTAACGATTTCCAGCAAAGGCGCGATGAACGAAGGCGCGGTCAAAGTTTTCGGCTCGGTTTGGACGGCATTTCCCGTTGACGACAAAGATTTGTTAAATGCAGGCGAAAAAGTCGAAGTCGTGAGCGTCAAAGGTTCTTCGATTTACGTGCAGAAAGTTGATGAAAAAAAACTTCCCGAATGGCGCGAAGATGGTTGATTAAAATTAAAAAGCAAAAGGTCGACGGTTTCGCTGAACCGATGACCTTAAGAATTGAAATCAAACTATATTTAAGAAACGAGATTAAACTATTTCCGCCGTATCTTGATCCGCTGTATCGTGAATATTTCCGAGGCTCAATAACTCCAGACGGATTTTTCCGTCGGTCGGTTCGGGCAAATCGTCGCCGGTCAATTTCACCAAAATCAATGTTATATTATCTTCTCCGCCGTTTTCGTTGGCTTCTTTAATGAGTTCGGCGGCGGCGATTTCCAACTGTTCGAAATTGTCCAGAACGATGCGCTGCATATCCGAGCCGCTGACTTTGTTCGATAAACCGTCGCTGCATAAAAGCAGAACGTCGTTTTGCTGCGGAATCAGACGCGCCGCGACGGGAAAAATTTCATTCTGCGCGCCGAGTGCCTGGAGAATGACGTTTTTGAGCGAATGCGTTTCGGCTTCTTCGGGCTGGATTTGTCCTGCATCAATCAACTGCTGAACGAGCGATTGATCTTTGGTGACTTGATAAATCTGCGAATTGCGAACCAAATAAGCGCGGCTGTCGCCGACCTGAATCAAATCAACGGCTTCGGGCGTAATGCCGATGCCCGTAAAAGTCGCGCCCATTCCCTGATACTGCGCGTCCGTGCGTCCTTGATGATGAATTAAATAATTGGCGTAGACTGTTGCGTCGTAAAGTTTGGAAATCAAAGAAGCGTTAAAATCTTCGGGCGAGATGGTTTTTTCCGGGTCTTCTTCGATAAATTTCTGGCTGACGGTTTCGACCGCCATTTTGCTGGCGACTTCGCCGGCTAACGCGCCGCCCATTCCGTCCGAGACCGCCAACACAACGCCGTTTCCATCAACCTCGAAATTTTGCGATTCGATAACGAATTCTTCCGGGTCCTGCGAACTCATCCAGGTTTTCGCATCGGAAATATGCAGTAAAAGATAATTGTCCTCGTTGCCCTTGCGAACTCGTCCAATGTGCGAAGTAGCGTGTGTTTCAACAGTTACCATAATTTATTGAGTGCCGAAATTTTAACTCCGAACAGCCGAGTAATTTATTATAACCCAGCCAAAGAAATTTGCCACACGGCACTAACTCAACGCTTGATCTAAATCTGAAATTATATCTTCAACGTCTTCGATTCCCACGGAAATTCGCACCAAACCTTCGGTAATTCCCAGCGATTCGCGCTTTTCCAGAGGCACGGAAGCGTGCGTCATTGTCGCCGGATGCGAAATCAAACTTTCGACTCCGCCGAGACTTTCCGCAAGCGTGCATATTTTGACGTTTTCCAAAACTTTTTTTGCCGATTCGAGCGAACCTGTTTCAAACGAAATCATTCCGCCGTAACCTTTCTGCTGGCGCGTGGCGATTTCAAACTGCGGATGCGACTGCAATCCGGGATAATAAACTTTTTTGACGCGCGGATGTTCGGTTAAAAAAGCGGCGACCGCGCGACCGTTTTTGTCGTGCGCTTCCATCCTGACGGCTAAAGTTTTCGTGCCGCGCAACACCAGAAACGAATCGAACGGCGACAAAATCGCGCCGATGCCGTTCTGCACGAATCGTATCCATTCGGCATCTTCTTCATTATTCAGCGCAACAAAACCGCCGATGCTGTCCGAATGTCCGTTGAGATATTTGGTCGTCGAATGAACGACAATATCAATGCCGAAATTCATCGGCTGTTGGAGATACGGCGACATAAAAGTATTGTCGCAAACCACGCGAACGCCGCGCGCGTGGGCTAAATCGGAAACCGCCTGCAAATCCGTGACGGTCATAATCGGATTAGTCGGCGTTTCGACGAAAACCATTTTCGTGTTCGGCTTGAACGCTCGTTCGATGTTTGTCGCGTCAGCCGTATCAACATAGTCAAACTCGATGCCGTAATTCGCCAGAATTTTGCTGAACAGGCGATATGTTCCGCCGTATGTGTTGTCGCCGACGATAACGTGATCGCCCGCTTTGACGAGTTTTAGAACCGCATCGGTCGCCGACATCCCCGAAGCGAACGCGAATCCGTATTTCGCGCCTTCGAGCGCGGCGATATTTTTCTCTAATGCCGAACGGGTCGGATTCTGCGTTCTCGCGTATTCAAAGCCTTTGTGTTTGCCCAATGCCTCCTGCGCGTAAGTCGAGGTCTGATAAATCGGAACGCTGACCGCGCCGGTCGCCGCGTCAGGCTCGTTGCCCGCGTGAATTGCTATCGTTGAAAAACCCATAAATCCGTCGGAGATAAAAATTAAATAAAGCCGTCGTTTTGAGAAAAAATTAATTAAAAGCCTTATTTTTACGAGAATTTATGGTAACTTGCACGGAAAAAAATTGCAAACGAACCGCGCCGCAAATTTCCACGAAAAGATGATTTTAAATATTAATAAAATCTTGACGCAGAGTTAATAAATCGAAAAATAAACTAAATTAATCGAGCCGTGTCAAAAAATCTTTAATACGGTAAATAATAATCGACTAAATTTCATAAAATCATCGTCGGCTTTTCCATATTTTCAAAAAAAAGATAATATGATAGAGAAGTTTTCCAATCAAAAATCAGAGAGAGAGAAATGCTACCAAAAGATTCGGACGAAGCTCTCGCGCCTTCGGAAAGGCGGCAGTCAGACCGTAAAAAATTAATCATCAACGTAAATTTTGAAGGCGGCGACGGCACGGGCATCGCCAACACGCGCGACATCGGCATCGGCGGTTTGTATATGATCACGAACGCCGATCTCAAAATCGGAACGCCGATTTTTATGCGGATGAGCGTCGGAGGCGAAGAAATCGGCTTGGACGGCGTGGTAACTTACACCGACCCGAATCACGGTGTCGGCATCCGTTTCCAGGCTTTGTCGGAGAAAAACGAAGAAATTCTTAAACGCGAATTACATTTAGAATAATGGTAAATGGTTAATTGTTATCGAAGATCTTTCTAAACTAATCATTAACCATTTACCATTTACCATTAAAAATATGTTTGACCAATTTACGCTCGGAATCGAAGAGGAATTTCAGATTGTTGACCCGGAGACGCGCGAGTTGAAATCGCACGTTTCGGAGATATTAGAAGAAGGGAAATTGATTTTGGGCGAAAAGCTCAAGCCGGAAATGATTCAATCAATGATTGAAGTCGGCACGGGCGTTTGCCACAATATTCAGGAAGCGCGCGAAGATATTTCAAAGCTGCGCTGTATCATTTCCGGCTTGGCGCGGCGCAAGGGAATGGAAGTCGTCGCCGCTTCGACGCATCCGTTTTCGCATTGGGGCGACCAGAAAATTTTCGATGACGAGCGTTACACTTTTATCGTCGAGGAACTGCAAATGGTCGCGCGTTCTTTGCTGATTTTCGGTTTGCACGTTCACGTCGGCATTCCCGATAAAGACCGGCAGATTCATCTGATGAACGCCGCCAGATATTTTCTGCCGCACGTTTTGGCGATGACGACATCAAGTCCGTTTTGGCTGGGACACAATACGGGTTTGAAATCATATCGCTCGGAAGTTTTCAAAAAATTCCCGCGCACGGACATTCCGGACCATTTCGATTCGTATCAATCTTACGAGCGTTACGTTGACACGCTCGTAAAGATGAACTGCATTGACAACGCGAAAAAAATCTATTGGGACATTCGCCCGCATCCGAATTTCCCGACGCTCGAATTCCGCATCTGCGACATTCCGACGCGCGTTGACGATACCATCGCCGTGACCGCTCTGTTTCAGGCGATTATCGCCAAACTCAGCCGGATGCTCGATAAAAATTGGGGCTTTCGTCTGTATCGCCGGATGTATATTCAGGAAAACAAATGGCGCGCGGTGCGTTGGGGCTTGGACGGGAAACTTCTCGATTTGGGCAAACAAAAAGAAGTTCCGACGCGCGATTTGATCCGCGAACTGCTCGATTTCGTGGACGACGTTCTGGACGATTTAGGTTCGCGCAAAGAAGTCGAACACGTTCACACGATTCTCGAACGCGGCACATCAGCCGACGAGCAACTGAGAGTTTACGAAGCGAACAATCAAGACTTTAAGCCGGTTGTTGATATGCTGATTAAAAACACGCTCGAAAATGTTCCGCAGGATTGTTTCGGTTAAAATTCCTAAATTTAATTCATCAAAAAAAAGCTTGTCGCGGCAGGCTTTTTTTTTCGCCGAAAACGAATTTAACCGCTCGAAACATTCGAATGCGCGACGATTTATCATTGTCAAAATCGGATTTATAAAGCTAAGATAGCGTGTCGAATTTATCTTTTGTTTTGCCCCGAAAGAAAATCCGCGATAAACAATCCAATTTTTGAAAAATTAATGAACGAGAAATCCTGCAATGCGAACGATCTTGCCGAGATACAGCTTTTTGAACTGCTCGACGAAGACGAATTAGCCGAACTCGCCGCCGTTATTGACGAAGAAAGTCTAAGCGCGGGCGAAACTTTATTTAACACGGGCGATTTGGGCGAATCGCTTTTTATCGTCAAATCCGGCGAAATCGAAATTTTCATCCGCGACACGACGGGTCAAAAAATCGTTCTCAAAATCGCCGAGAAAAACGACATTTTCGGCGAAGTCGCCATGCTCGACAATCGCCCGCGTTCGGCGACGGCAATTGCTTTGACCGATGTCGAATTATTCGCGCTCGACCGCGACGATTTGCTTTTATTGTTTCAAAAAAAGCCCGATGCGTGTTTGAATATGCTGGCGGCGATGAGCCAGATGCTGCGCGAAGCCGACGATCTTCTGCGAACGCGCGTTTCGCGCAACGTCAACGAGGAAATAGAAATAAAACTTTCGCCGCTCGAACGCATCGCCGATTGGATCGCGTGGTTTAGCGGCAGTATGCAGTTTTTGATTTTAAATGGCGTGTGGTTTGTCTTTTGGATCGTCGTTAACACGCTGCCCGTCGGAATCCCTCAATTCGACGCGTATCCGTTCGGACTTTTGACGATGATCGTTTCCTTGGAATCAATTTTTCTGGCGTGTTTCGTTTTGATTTCGCAAAACCGTCAGGTGGAAAAAGACCGAATTCGCGCCGACATCGAATATGAAATCAACGTCAAAGCCGAACTCGAAATCGCTCATCTGCACGAAAAAACCGATCACATTCACGAACAAATGCTCGAAAAGTTCGCACGTCTCGAAAAAATTCTCAAAATGAAATAAACGGCGAAATTTTTTCGGGAAAAATTTATTTTGCGCTCGAAACTTCGTTTAATCTTTTTATCAATTTGTCCGCGACGTTTCCCGCCAGCGCACCGCCCAGAGATGTTACGCCGCTCGCCGCGATCACTTTGCCGGTTTTCACGTCCAAAACGCGAAAATTATAATGCGTCCCGAAATCGTGTCCGATTTCGACGAGCAAATCCGCGTCCGTCTCATATTCGGTAATCGTCAAATTGAATTCGTTCCATTTCGCAAGCCGCGATTGTTTCAAAAGCGAGCTTTCGACTTCCTTGATTTTCGGATAAATCGAATTTTTCTTAAACGCAATCGTTTTGGCATCGCGCAAAAGCTGCGCCGCAGTTTTGTAATTAACATTGCGCGTCGGTGCGGGCGCGGCTTCGGACAATTCCGTGTTTCCGGCTTTTACATTTTCTACGCGCCGCGTTTTCAGCTTTTCGTCGCTCCGCACTTTTTCAATCACGGCGGCGATAACTTTGTCGTCAACCTTTTCCGTTTTCAGTTCGATCAAAGATTTCGCGGTCGT
>CAXTMQ010000168.1:4346-10104 GCA_964245305.1 uncultured Pyrinomonadaceae bacterium | reverse complement strand
GCCCAAGCGTGAACCGGCGGATTGACATCGCCCAACGCCCATTCGTAAGCGGGAATTTGCCCGTTCGGATGCATATACCATTCGCGCAGAAACAAAACGAGCTGGCGTTTGGCGAAATCCGCGTCAACGAGGGCGAGCGAAACGCAGTGAAACGCCAAATCCCAAGCGGCATACCACGGATATTCCCATTTATCGGGCATGGAAATCACGTCGTCGTTATAGAGATGCATCCATTCGCAATTTCTGCCCGTCAATCTTTCCTTCGGCGGCGCGGGGAATTTGCCGTCGCCTTCGAGCCACGCTTTGACGACGTAATGATAAAACTGTTTCGACCAAAGCATTCCGGCGAGCGATTGCCGCATCACGTTTGCCGCGTCCGCGCTTAAATTTTCAGGAATAATATCGGCATAAAATTCGTCGGCTTCGGCGATGCGTTCGGCGAAAATTCGCTCGCATTTGGCGATGAAATTATCGTGTTCCGAATCGAGCGCGTTTTGCCGATAACTTTTTTCGCACGAAAGCCGCAGATAAATCGTTTCCGAAGATTGCGGCGCGATGTTGAAAACGTAATGCGCGGCGGCTTTTGTTCCGGTCTGGTTCGGATTGATCGCGTCGTTTCGATTATTAACGACAAAATCGTTGATGCCGTCTTTGGCAAACGCCGATTCGTTTTGCCCGCCGTAGAGTTTCTCGAAATTCGTTTCGTTTTCGGTGAAAAGAAGATTCGACGCGCCTTCGCAAACCAGAAAATATTCGCCGATTTTTTCTTCGGAAAAATGAATCGTCGAAAGATTCGGCGCGGCGGATTTCGTTTCGCGCATCGTCGGTTTTTGCGCCTGTTCATACCAAGACCAGCGATTGCGAAACCAAACGGTCGGCAAAACGTGGAGCGGCGCGGATTCTCTGCCGCGATTATGCGCCGTGATTTTTATGCAGATGTCTTCGGTGTCGGCTTTGGCGTATTCGACGAAAACGTCGAAATATTTATCGTCGTCGAAAACGCCCGTATCGAGCAGTTCAAATTCGGGCTGTAATTTCGCGCGCTTGTCGTTTTCGGCGTAAAGCCGGTCGTATGGAAATTCGTTTTGCGGATATTTGTAGAGATATTTTTGATACGAGTGCGTCGGCGTGTTGTCGAGATAAAAATAATATTCCTTGACATCTTCGCCGTGACTGCCGCGGTTGCCGCCGAGACCGAAAAGACGTTCTTTTAAGATCGAATCTTTCCCGTTCCAGAGCGTGACGGCGAAACACAATCTCTGCTTGCGGTCGCAAATGCCCGCGATGCCGTCTTCATTCCAGCGAAACGCTTTCAGATGCGCCTGCTCGAACGGAAAATAATCCCACGCCGCGCCGTCTTTTGAATAATCTTCCCGAACCGTTCCCCAAGCCCGCTCGCTCACATAACAACCCCAGAGCTTCCAAGATTTTTCCCTGTTTCTCGCTTCCTGTAGACGCTTTTCTTCGGCTTTCAAAATTTTCGATTCCTTATATGTTTCAATTTCGACTGTCGCAATCTAACATATCACTAAAATCAGTTTACATCGGCGCGTGTAATAAATCCGTCGTCGAAAAACAGCCGCATCAGCCAGGGCTTCGACAAATCCTGATTAAACTCGGCGCGTCGCAGTTTCCCGCCCAGGAATATTTTTCCGCCGTCGAAATTGCCGAAGGCGATTTTATCATCGAACGAAACGTAATTGAACGAATAAATCGCCGTGCCTTCCTTGTTTGTCGCCGTGACGCGCAAAGCGTGGTCGTCGTCTTTGACCGGACAAACGAAATTAACGCTTGCGCGACAATCGGCGCGAAATTGATACGGCGGCAAAATTAATTCCTTGCCGTTAAACTCGCTGATTGTTCGGTCGAGCGTCGCCCACGCCGCGTTTTCTTCAACCGCTGATTTCGCTTCGTGAAAAGCGACGATTTCTCCGGCAAGCGCGTAGAGACGAAAATAACGAAGCTGCGCGAGCTGTTTTTCATCGTTTTCAACCGTCAGTTTTTTCAAATAATCGGCGGCAAGCGCGCAGGCTCGCGTCCATTGCTCCGATTGCAAATTATCAATCAAAATTTTCCAATCCGCCTTTGAAATATCCGCCAACGTCGCCTGTTTAATCGGCGGCGCGATTTTTTCGGCGGGCGGAGCAGACTTTTTAGCCGAAACTTCGCTTTTAATCGGCGCGACGTTCGTTTTCTTGATTGGCAGCGTAGTTTCTTTTTTAGCGGTTTCTTTATTGTCAGATTTCTTTTTGACAGGTTCCTTTTTAGACGGCGCGGTTTCTTTTTTAGCAATCGTCGTTGTTTTCTTGGTCGTGTCTGCGGCTGTCTTTTTGGGCGGCGCGGCTTCCTTTCTCGTCGTAGCTGCCGTCGTTTTTTTAGTCGGCGGCACAGAATCTTTTTTGATTGGCGCGGCGGATTTTTTATTTGATGTCGCCGCCGGTTTTTGCGCGAAATTCGCGGAAGCGAAAATGATGAAAGCGAGAACGAGAAATGCGAATTTTTTCATAAAACTTGAGCGAAAAATTTTAACGAACCCTGACCTGAATTTCCTTTTTGCCGCACGGCAGTTCAAATGTTACGGTGAAAATTCCGGTTTTGCGGCTGATTGATTTGACGTTGAAAAACAAGCCGCGCGACGAATCTTCGCCGACGGGCTGCGCGACGACTTCAACGTCGTTCGGACTGCTCGAAACGGCTTTTATTTCCTTCAAATCGCCCGCGCCTTCGACGTTTATCAAAACGCTTAAAATTCCGCCGCCGTTCAAAACGGAAACGCTTTCTTCGCTCGCCGTAACGGTGCATTGCGGGGGCGTTTCTTTGATGGTCGCGTCGGTTGTTTCGACAACCACGCGCGGTCTGCCGTTCGAGGAATTTTCATCAATCGTTTTCTTCTGCGGATTGTTTTCCGATGATTTGATAATCGGCTTTGGAACATTAATAATTATCGGCTCGAAAAGCGATTTCGGCGCGTCATTCGCCGGTTGATTTTTTGCGGTTTCCGCCGTTTTATTTTCAACGGTCGGCGTTTCAGAAGTTGGTGTCGGCTCAAATTTTACGGGTGTCGGAGAAGATTCGGGTTCGCTTCTTTTCGGCTCGGTCGGCGATTCGCTTACCGTCGGTTTCGGTTCGGTTTTCGTTTCATCCGGCGCAGGTTTTACCGCTGTTTCTTCGGATTTAATTTCCGGCATCGGCGTTGGAATCGGCTCAGTTTCCGGTTTTTCCGGCGTTGGAGTCGGCGTTGGTTCGATTATTTGCGGTGTCGGTGTCGGCTCTGTGTTTTGCGGCGTTGGAGTTATTGTCGGAGTCGGTTCGACATTTGCGGGTGTCGGTTGAACCGGCGAAATTTCCGGCGCAGGTTTTGTTTCAACCGGCGGCGCGATTTCCGCCTGATTCGGCGACGGCGAAGTTTCCGTTTTGACCGGCGGCGCGTTTTCAATCGCGGCGGGAATTTGTTTTTCGGTGCTGATTTCCGTTTTCGCATCAGTCGAGGGCGTGGGTTTCGTTTCGACAATCGTTTCAGCTTTCGGTTCAATTGGAACGGGCAAACTCTCGGCAAACGAAGCCGGTTTCGCGCCGATTTTCGCTTCTAAGCCGTCAATATTTCCGTTCACTCTTTGGTAGAGCGATTCGACGAAGCTGTATTTTACCGCGTCCGGCTCGCTGTTCTTGTAGCTTTTGATGTAATTTTCCAGTGCTTCGCTCGATTTGCCGTCGGCTTCGAGCGCGGTCGCAAGCCGCCACGTCGAACTGCGCCACCAGGAGCTTTTTTCCGGCAAAATGCTGACCGCGCGTTTTAATCGCACGACCGCCTCGCCCGGTTTGTTTTCCTGAAACAAAGCCCAGCCGCTGATGTCTTCGATCCTGCCGCGCAAAATGTTGGAAAGCGTCTGGCGCGAAACGTCCGGCACGATGATGATTTCGCCGCGCGACATCGCTAATTTGCGGCTGTCGTAAAGCTCGTCCGCCAAAACCGCCGCCGCCGGATTCGGGACGTTGAGCGCGGTATCAACGCCGCCGGTCGCCGCTTTGGTCAGCTCCAGAATTTTCGGCAAATTTGCCTTTTTTTCCAAAAGCCGGTTGGCGACGAAAAGCTGGCGATGCAGTTTTGTTTGATCGCCGCCGCGAATAAATTCGTCAGCCGCCTGCGCGGTCAGCGCGTCGTCGTTCAGCGCGGTTTCGAGCGTTTGATAAAAATTGAGCAGAGACTTTATTTGGTCGGCGATTTCAACGCTGTTCGCCGAATTCGGCTGAAAAATACTCGCGCGGCGTTCCGGCGACAGCAGTTCGACAAAATTTTTCGCTTCGGTCGGCACGCGCCCGCCGAGATTTGTTTTGACCGCGCCGTCTTTGACCGTAAAATTTTTTCGCAAACCTTCGGCGGCTTCACGGTAAAAGCCGGACTGAAAACGGGCGGACGCAAGCTCGTAATCGAGCGTCGGAAAATTTCCGTATTGCTGCGCGCCGAGCAGAGTTTTTTCCGCATCGGCGAAGCGTTTTTCCAAAACCAAACCACGCGCCAGCGCGATGTGCGCCCAGGTATAGCGCGGCTCGGCGGCGATGGCTTTTTCCGCCAATTCGACGGCTTTCGCGCCCTGATTACGTGCCGCATACCAGTAAGCCGCGCCGGTCAGCAGAAACAAGTTATTCGGCTGCGCGTCGAGCGATTTCTGCATTTCCGTTTCGGCTTCGGCTTGTTTGTCCGCGTCAAAAAGCGCGAGAATCAAGCCGGTTCGCGCCGCGTTGTCGGTTTCGTCTTTCGCTAAGATTTCCCGATACAGCGCGACGGCTTCGAGCGGTTTGCCGACGGCGCGTTTCATTTCCGCCAGACTGCGTTTTGAAACGACGGAATTCGCGTCGAGTTCAATCGCTTTCTCATAATCAGCTGCCGCGTCTTCGATTTGAAAATTCAAACGATGCGCGAGTCCGAGCGTTTGATAAGCGGCGGGCAGATTCGCGTCAATTTCGATGGCTTTACGCGCGAGTCGTTCGGCTTCGGTCGCGTTTTCCATATTCAGATAAAATGCCGCCAAACCGAGAATTTGCTTGGCATTGCCGGCGGCTTTTTCTTCAACGGCGCGGGCGATTTCGATTGCCGCGCCGCGTTCGCCGCGAAAAAATAAATTGGTCGGAATCTGCGCGACGACTTCGGTAAAAAGTTTGTCGGAAATCGGCTGCGGCGCGTCTTTGACGGCGAGTTTGAAAAGCTCGATGCCGCCTGCCGCGTCGCCCGCTTGAAACTTTTCGTCGCCGAGCGCGGCTCGCGTGCTGACAATTAATTCCGAAGCGCGTGTACGGTTTTCCGAATCGGGAAAATTTTTGACGAATTTTTGCAGAGCTTTGATGCGTTCCGCCGCATCGGTCAGCGCAACGGCTTTATCGAATTCTTCCTTTTCATCGCCGAGCTTTTGAGCGGCGACGGTTTTTTTCGAAGGCGTTTTGGCGCGGCGTTTCGGAGTTTGGGCGAACGCGGTCAAGGAAATCGAAACGAACAAAACGAAGACGGCTAAACTTTTCATAACGCAAAAATTTAAGGTTTATTATCGAACTTTGGAAAATAATAGCACGAAATTGATTTTCGCCGCTTTCGGTTTTATGCTCGAAAGCTATGAACGAACTGGACGAAGTTTGGACGCAAAAGCTAATCGAAGCTCGAATCCGGGCGAACGCCGCCGGAAATCGGGATGTCGCCGATTATCTGGACTTAAAAGCCTCGAACGATGCCGTTCGTCAGGCGAGCGTCGAATGGCTTTTTGAATCT
>CAXTMQ010000168.1:0-4246 GCA_964245305.1 uncultured Pyrinomonadaceae bacterium | reverse complement strand
ACACAACGCCGATTTGCTTTTAATCGCCGAAAAAAACGCGCCGAGCTGGTTTTCGATTGATCGAAACGGAAAACGCGAGATTTTCGATTCGCGTCATTTGAACGAGCATTTTCAAATTTTTTTGGGAAGGATTTAATAAAATTTCAGACGGAGAAAATTTTGCCGGAAAAAATTTACCGCGATTCGGTTCATAACATCATTCGGTTGAAAACCGACACGGACGAAGGCAGATTACTCGCTCGTTTGATTGACGCGGCGGAATTTCAGCGGCTGCGAAGAATCAAACAGCTCGGACTCGCGCTGTTCGCGTATCAGGCGGCGGAACATTCGCGCTTTACGCACAGCTTGGGCGCGCTGCATCTGGCGACCAGAACGCTCGAAAAACTCAAATTAAAATACGAAATTTCTACTGAAGCGCAAACCGCCGTGCGCTGTGCCGCGTTGCTGCACGACATCGGACACGGCGCGTTTTCGCACGTTATCGAAACGATTCTCAAATTTCATCACGAACAATTCACCGTCGAAGCCGTTTTGAGCAGAGATACGGAAGTCGGGCAAATCTTGCGCGAATTTTCCGAAGATTTGCCGGAAAATGTCGCGGCGGTCATTCGCGGCGATTTTCGTCCGATGGCTTTGGCGCAATTAGTTTCATCGCAGTTGGATGTTGACCGAATGGATTATCTGCTTCGTGATTCTTTGATGACCGGCGCGAAATACGGCATTTACGATTTGGAATGGATTATCAAATCGCTCGAAATTGACGAAGCGAACGACCGTCTTTACGTTGCCGCGCGGGGAATCTACGCCGTCGAAGATTATCTGCAAGCCAGATATTATATGTTCCGGCAAGTATATTTTCACCGCACTCTGCGCGCGGCGGAGGCGATATTAAAGGCTCTTTTGCGCCGCGCTCTGAAAATTTTCGCCGCCGGAAAATTCGTTTGGTTCGCCAGAAATACGCCGTTTGAAAAAATCCTGAAAGGCGAGCGATTATCGCTTCGAGAACATCTCGCGCTCGACGATTCGGATGTGATGTTTCACATCAAACAATGGCAAAATTCCGACGATAAAATTTTGGCGGACTTGGCGCAGAGATTTTTGAATCGAAGGCTTTTTAAAGTTTTCGACCTCGATATGCCCGAAGCGGAGCGCGCCGGATTTCTCGAAGAATCGAAACGAATCGTCGAAAACGCCGGCTTTAACGCCGAATACTATTTTGTCGAAGATTTGGCGAGCGACGTGCCGTATTATTTTTACACAAAGGAACGCGCCGAAAAGAAAAATCTAATCTATGTCGAAGAAGGTTTTTCGCGCCCGCAAATCCGCGAAATTTCCGAAGTCAGCGCGGCGGTGCGCGGACTTCAAAAGGGTTTTCAGATTCACCGCGTTTGCTTTCCGCCCGAATTAAAAACGGAAATCGCGCGGCTTTATCATCGTTGAAAATAAGTTCAAACAGGACAGACAGGATTTACAGGATTATTTCACCGAACGGAAAACATACTGTAAATCCTGTCCATCCTGTTAAATTTTCTCTTTCCGGCAAATTATTCTAAAATCAAAGTTAATCCAAAATTTCAAATCTGAAATTCCCAATATGCACATCACGAAAATCGAACTCGAAGATATTAAATCTCACAAAGCGGCGACGTTTGAATTCGAGCGCGGAACGACGGCGATAACGGGAGCGAACGGCGCGGGCAAAACTTCGATCATCGAAGCCGTCGCGTGGACTTTGTTCGATCTGCTCGATTATAAAAAGGACGATTTCGTCAGGCGCGGCGCGAAAAAAGGCGTGGTCAACGTCACGTTTGAAAGCGGTTTGGACGAGCGTTTGTATCGCGTTTACCGCGACACGGGAACGGGTTATTACGTTTACGACATCGCTTTGAAAAATCGCATCGCCGACAAAAAAGAAGAAGTTACGCGGTTTTTATGGCAGCATCTCGGCGTTGAAGCGGGAACTGATTTGGAATCGCTTTTTCGCCGCGCCATCGGCGTTCCGCAGGGAACTTTTACGGCGATTTTTCTCGAAACCGCCGCCGAGCGAAAAAAGGCTTTCGACAAACTTTTGAAGGTCGAAGAATATCGTCAAGGCGCGGAAAAATTGCGCGAAACGGCGCGTTTTATCGAAACGCAAATCACGACGGTCAGAGAAAAAATCGCCCGCGCCGAAGGTGAACTCGCGCGTTACGACGCGGTCGAAACGGAACACGAAACTTTTGCCAAGCAAGCGTGGGAACTCGCCGAAACGCTCAAGCGGATCAACGCCGAAGTCGCCGCAAAAAAACAAACGGTCGAAACATTTGAATTGATCGAGCGGCGCGTCGGCGAATTGAAAATCGCTTTTGAACGATTGCAAACCGAAAAAATTCGCGGCGAGATTCTGCTCGAACAAAAACAAAACGAACTGGCGCAGGCGCGACACGCGGCGGAAAAAATAAGACTCGTCGAAACGGATTACCAAACGCACGTTGCCGCGCTCGGCAAACTGAAGGAATTCGAGCGCGAAAGAATCGAACGCGACAAATTAAATCAGGAAAAATCGAAAATCGAAACGGCGAAAGTCAGCGTCGAAAACGAGCAGAAACGTCGTCTGGAAACGCTCGAAAAAGCGCAGAATGCCAATCGTGAAATAGAAAAATTAAAACCGAAAGTCGCGGAACAGGAAACGCTCGAAAAAAATCTGAATGCCGTGCGAAACGAATTGGCGGAAGCGGGTGCGAAGGAAAAAATCATCAAAAGTCTCGACGAAAAAATCGCCCGTCTGCGCGAAAGCTACAAGGCGAATCAAGCGAGCGTCAGGGAAGCCGAAACGAAAAGCGCGGCGGCGAAGGATTTTGAAATTTTGCAAAAACGCGACACCGACATCGCCCGAAAAATCGCGCAGTTGAAGGCGCGGCTCGAACACGACGAGCAATTTCAACAGGCGGTCAAAGGCGGCATTTGCCCGATTCTTTCGCAGAAATGTTTGAATCTGCGACCGGGCGAAACGCTGGAAAATTTTCTGAGCAGTCAATTTGTCGAACTGCGCGCGGAAATCGCCGCGTATGAAAAAAATCAGCGCGAAAACGCCGTCGTTTTAAAGCAGGCGCGTGAAGCGGAAAAGTTTGCGGCGACGCTCGAAACTCTGCGCGGGCGCGAAAGCGAAATCAAGGAAGAAGGCATAAGGCTCAAGGAAGAACAGGAAACTCTGCGAAACGGCGCGGCGAATTCGGCAAAATCAAAAGCGGAACTGGCGGAAATCGAAGCGCGGTTAAAGGCTTTGGAAAATCCGAAAGCCCGAATTGAAATGCTCGGCGCGGAAGCGCAGCGCGAGCCGCAAATCCGCGAGCAGATCACCGAAATCGAACGAAATCTCGAACGCCTCGAAAGCGACAAACGCATCGCCGACGAAAAGCTGGAGAGAGACAAAGATTTGGACGCGGATTGGAATTTTTATTCCGAACAGCGCGATCAAACCGCCGCCGCGCATCGTGAATTTTTAACGAACGAAAACTTGGCGAAAACGCTGCCGCAAAAAGAAAACGAATTAAAATCGGCGCAAACCGAAACCGAAAAATTAAAGGAAAATTTCACGCGCGCCGAAACCGAATTTCAAATCGCCGCCAAAGAATACGACCGCGAAGCGCATCTCAGGGAAAAAGACGCGCTCGCGCAAATCGAACGCCAACAAACCGAAACGCGGGCGAATCTCGATTACACGAAAAAACGCGAAGCGCAGTTGGCGGAAGAATTGAAAAATCTAACCGAAATTCGCAAACAAATGCAGGCGGAGTTTCAGGAAAAAGAACGCCTCGAACGGGTCGGCGAAGCGACACAGTTTATCCGCGAAACTTTGAAGGAAGCCGCGCCGCGCGTCGCTAGAAACTACGTTTTTCACGTTTCGATGGAAGCCAACCAAATGTTCCGCGAAATTTCCGGCAACGCCGAGCGAACCTTAAAATGGACGGAAGATTACGGAATTGTCTTGGAAGAAAACGGTTTCGAGCGTCCGTTCGTCAACCTTTCGGGCGGCGAACAAATGTCGGCGGCTTTGTCGGTTCGATTGGCTTTATTAAAACAATTATCCGATGTTCGTTTAGCGTTTTTCGACGAGCCGACGACGAATATGGACGCGGAACGCCGCGAACGTCTCGCTGAACAAATCAGCCAAATCACGAAAAAACGCACGTTCGATCAGCTTTTCGTCATTTCACACGACGATACTTTTGAAGAATATGTTGATAATGTGATTTCGGTGAGAGGA
>CAXTMQ010000167.1:0-10266 GCA_964245305.1 uncultured Pyrinomonadaceae bacterium | reverse complement strand
ACGCACACGCACGTTCCGATGTCGCTGTTTCGCGGCATCGCCGACGATCTGGATTTGAACGAATGGCTGACGAAATATATTTTTCCGGCGGAAGCGAAAAACGTCACGGAAGATTTCGTGCGCGTCGGCGCAAGGCTCGGCATCGCGGAAATGATTCGCGGCGGCACGACGACGTTTTGCGATATGTATTATTTCGAGGACGCGATTGCCGACGAAACATTCAAAGCCGGAATGCGCGGCGTTTTGGGCGAAACGATTATTGATTTTCCGGTCGCCGATAACAAAACGCACGAAGAAGCGATTGCTTATACGCAGAAATTTATCAACAAGTGGAAAACTAATCCGCTCGTAATTCCTGCGCTCGCGCCGCACGCGCCTTATACGGTTTCGACCGAACATCTTAAAAACATTAAACGAGTTTCCGATGAAACGAACGCGCCGATTATTATTCACGTCGCCGAAACCCAAAAAGAATTTGACGATTCAATCGCGCAGAAAAAACTTTCGCCGGTCGAGTATCTCGAAAGCATCGGCTTTTTGAACGACCGCGTGATCGCCGCGCATACGGTTCACATCACCGACGCGGAGATTGATATTTTGAAAAAAGATAATGTCGGCGCGGCGCATTGCCCGCAATCGAATATGAAGCTCGCTTCCGGCACCGCGCCCGTTCCGCGAATGTTGGAAAAGGATTTAGCGGTTGGTTTGGGAACCGACGGCGCGGCATCGAACAATGATTTGGATTTGTGGGAAGAAATGGACACGGCGGCGAAACTGCATAAATTAATCTCGAACGATCCGAAAGTTTTAACCGCCGAACAAGCCTTTGAAATGGCGACGATTCGCGGCGCGCGAGCTTTACATCTCGATAAAAAAATCGGCTCGATTGAAACGGGAAAGCTCGCCGACATCGTAATTTTGGATTTCGACAGCCTCAATCAAACGCCGTATTACAACGTCTATTCCGCGCTCGTTTACGCGACCAAAGCGAGCGATGTCCGCGCCGTTCTGATCAACGGCAAAGTCGTGATGCGCGACAGGCGTTTGCTCACGCTGGATGAAAATGTTATAAAGAAAGACGCAAACGCATATCGTCAAAAAATCATCACAAGTTTATCGAAATAACGTATTACAGGTTTTTTGGAAACTTGTCGGAAATACGTCTTTCGATTTTTTGACGGGAAAAAGGTTTGTTCAGGTCGCAAAAAAGTGTCTATTCGCTTTGACCTTTGCGGAAAAGTTTTAATCCGACATTTTGCTTCAAGGAGACTCGGAAATGCCGCTGAAAGTCAGAAGGTTTTCCTTTTCGATTTTATTAATTCTAATCGGTTCGATTTTTGTTCACGCGCAGACAACCGGCGACGTGATGCGCGACCGCGTGGCGAAAGCCAAAGCCTTTATCGCCGTCAGAAATTACAGCGCGGCGATTTACGAACTGGAAAATATTCGCCGCGAAACGAGCGATCCGACCGTCAACGGCGTGATCAATGTTCTGCTCGTCAATAGTTATCTCGAACAAGGCGATTACAAACGCGCTCAAGATTTTTTAGGCGAACTTTCCAAATCTACCAGACCGGGCGCGTCCGCTATTTATTTTGCTGCGGCGAGCCAGGTCGTCAAGGGCGCGAAAAATCAAATCGAGCGTTATCGCTCGCTCGGTCTTGACGTTGCCGATCCGAATCTGCCGAAAGATGCTGTATCGGACGTTGACAAAATGCGCGAAACGCTCGAAAAAGTCGTCGAGCAGACGCGCATTTTAAGCAAAGACAAAACGCAGACTCCGAACGCGATGGCGTTGATGGAAGAAGCGACGAACGCCCGCAGCAATCTGGCGCGCGACAGCTATGACGCGACGCGCTGGAAAAACGAAGTCGCCGACGCGCGTGAAGATTTAGCGAGTTCGAGAAGCGTCGTCATTAATGCGACTAACGATATGCCCGCGCAGTCGCCAACGCCTGTTCCGACCAACAACGTCACCGCCAACACGACAATTCAAAACAATCCGAATTTAACGCAAAACGTCAGTATGCAGCCTGTTCCGACCTCAAACGAAACGCCGAAAATCGTCGTCGAAAAAACCGAAAAAATAGGCAACGAAACGACGAAGGAAGAAATTAAGAAAGTTGCCGAAACCGCCAACACCGCTCAGAAGGAAGCGGAAAAACAGCCCGCGCCGTCAACCGATAATAAAGTCGCTTCCAACGAAACGGTGAAAAAAGTCGAGCCTCCGCCGACTAATAATACTGCCGAAACTCCAAAAAATAATTCGCCTTTGCAGGTCGGTTCATTAATCTCTTTTGCGACGCAGAAATCGAATCCGGTTTATCCGCCGGCGGCAAAAAATATGCGAATGACCGGCGTGGTCAAAGTTGAATTAACCGTTGACGAAAGCGGACAAGTTGCCGAAGTGCAAACCGCGAGCGGACCGGCGATGCTCCAAAGAGCCGCGACCGACGCGGTAAGAAAATGGAAGTTCAAACCGTTCACGCGCGACGGGCAGGCAACTAAAGCAACCGGCTTTGTCAGTTTTAATTTCAGTTTATAAAAATTCCCGAAGCATATTTTGGGAATCAATTCAAAAGTGAGATAAAAGAAAAGAGAATTCAAATTGAATTCTCTTTTCTTGTTAAAAATAATCAAGGACTTTATTTGTCAAGAATTTATTTCAGATTATTTCTAATCCAATTGAGCCATTCATCATTTTCGGGATGCAGTTGTTCGTTCGTCGGAGCATAAGCCGCCCAGTAAGGATCAATCTGTTTGGAATTATGTTTTTTGAGAATTAATAAAAACTCCGCGCCGCGCTTATATCCCATCGCTACGCAATTTGTATCCTTATCGGATAAACGACTGCTGAGATACGGCGCAGATTGATTGTTATAATTATCAGTGTCGGTAAGATGTCCGATGAACATTAAAGTTTCAGGAACTTTTTCTCCTTTAAAAATCTCTACAATCTTGAATTTAACCTGCTCAGAAACATTTTTCCCAACAGATCCGACAGCAGTCGCGCGAACAATCATATCCGCGTTTTTAACTGCCTTAAGAAAAGTCTGCTGAGGAACAAGATTATCCGGCACACTGCACGCCATTGCTTTATCTCCGAAATTGAAACAGATAGAAAGCAGAACTGCCATTATATAGAAAACGAATTTTTTCATAACACTCTCCTTAAACGCAAAAGATATTGAAAACGCATCGCCTGCTGAAATTAACAGTAATATACTTAATTTATTAAACTGCCAATCGTTTCGGCGTTCATTCCGGCGTTGGCAAACTGCGCGTCGGAATGATCGAAAACTGCATCTAGTTCTTTTTCCACGCTGCCGTGTCCGGCGGGAATTTCTTTGACGAGCGGCGCGAAGTTTTTGAAATCGTAAAGCTCGTTGTCGAGCAGATGCGAACCCGTGACATTCGTCAGAGCAGTCATAATCGAAGAACGAACGTGCGGAATTTTTTCGGCGAGTTCGTTAATCATTTTTTTCACCTGCGCGCGTTTCAAATTCGGCTGTGAACCGCAGAGATTGCACGGGATAATCGGAAATTCCTTTTCGGCGGCGAATCTCGCAATATCTTTCTCCTGACAATACGCGAGCGGGCGAATAACCGTGTTGCGCCCGTCGTCGGAACGCAGAATCGGCGGCATCGCTTTTAACTGTCCGACGTAAAAAAGGTTCAAAAGAAAAGTCGCCATCACGTCGTCGGCGTGATGTCCGAGCGCGATTTTCGTGCAGTTTTCCGCAACGGCGGTGTTGTATAAAATTCCGCGTCTGAGGCGCGAGCAAACCGAGCAGAAAGTTTTTCCTTCGGGAACTAATCTCTGCACGATTGAATAAGTATCTTCTTCGACGATACGATAATTTACGCCGATTTCTTTCAAGTAATTCGGCAAAATATGCGCGGGAAAATCTGGCTGTTTCTGGTCGAGATTGACGGCGAGAATTTCAAATTTAACGGGCGCGCGTTTCTGAACGTCGAGCAGTAAATCGAGCATCGTATAGCTGTCTTTGCCGCCTGAAAGACAAACCATAACCTTGTCGCCGTCCTCGATCATCGAAAAATCGCGGATGGCTTCGCCCATTTTTTTTAATAATTTAGTTTTCGTTTTTGATTCTACAAACAATTTTTTTATTATTTCTCCAACAAATTTCTTTTGAGGCAAAGCGCGATTTTACTATAAACCGCAATAAAAACCTATTGTTCGCTTTTACTGCGGCGACAGCGTTCCGAGCAGAATTTTACTTCGTCCCAATCCTTCGCCCATTTTCTGCGCCACGCGAACGGCAATCCGCACGCGCCGCACGCTTTGGTTGGCAAGTTTGATTTGGTATATTTTTTCTGCTCTATGCTCGAAGATTTTCCCTTTTTCATCAATGAAGAATTTTACACGAAGCGCGTCGCGCCGCAACTGCTCGACGCGCTGCTCGCGGACGGCTGGCGACATTTCGGAACGCATTTTTATCGTTATAACATCGGCGTTTACGCAAATGAATTGCGGCGCGTTTTGCCTCTGCGCGTGCGCGTTGCGGATTTTGTTTTGTCGAAAAGTCAGCGACGTATTTTGAAAAGAAACGAAGATTTGCAAATCCAATTTCGCCCGATTGAAATCACGCCGGAAAAAGAAAATTTATTCGAGCGTCATAAACGGCGTTTCGCGCATTCGATTCCCGATTCGCTCTACGATTTTCTGTCGTTTGAACCGGCAACCGTGCCGTGCGAAGCGTTGGAACTCGGCATTTATAAAAACGAAGAATTAATCGCCGCGACGTTTTTCGATGTCGGCGATTCGGCGGTTTCCGCCGTTTATGCGATGTTTGAACCGTCGGAGACAACGCGCAGTTTGGGAATTTTTATGATGCTTTCGACGATTCGTTACGCCGTTGAAACAGGAAAAACGCATTACTATCCGGGTTACGCTTACGTTGAAAAATCTTTCTACGATTACAAAAAAAAATTCGCCGCGCTCGAAGAATTCGATTGGCGCGGCGAATGGAAAAATTTTGAAGCGAAAGATTAGAAATTAAAGAAAATTTAGTTCAGCATTGCCGAATTGCTTTCGACCGTCGGACTTTCCATTAAAATTCCGAAAGCCTGCGAGATAAAATTCGGATCGGTGATTTCGACGTAACGCGCCGTTTGTTCGGGGGTCATTACTTCGAGCATCAAACGGTCTTCGATCCACAATTCGATCAACTGAAACAAGCCTTCGCCGCGATTGCAGGTCAGCACGCGCCAATTTTCTCGTTCGGCAATTCGGCGAACTTCCTGCTCATTTAATTTGGTGTTGATGTTGATGTGCGTGGCGAGATACTGCGCCGGAGATTCGGTTTTGACGAACTGCGCCTCGAATTCTTCGGTCGGCGTGGTCGCGTCCATATCGGCGGGCGGCAAGCCCTTGCCCGGAACTAAAATCGTGTCAATCGGCGTAACTTCAATCGCCGAGCCTCTACCGTCGTTCGCCAGAACCATAAACGAATTCGGACACGGCGGAAACGGAATAACAAAACCGTTCCACAATTCGGCTAAAACTTTCGCCACCTTTTCGGTATCGTGAACGGCAATGGAAATATGGTTTATCATAATAAAAATGCTCCTGAATAAAATTTAAGAAAGACTTTTGATTGCCCTTCATTTGATAAGGCGCAAGTTTCGATTAAAAAGTATCCGCGAAGAAAAATTAAAGGTAAAAAATTTATGAATCCGACAGTTTTGCACAAAAACACGCGCCGCGTTTTCCAAATCGTTTTGCTCGCGCTTCTTCTTTGCGCCGATATTTTCGCGCAGGAATTCAAAACGGTGCGCGACGGCATCGAATACGCCGAAATGACGAAACAGATTGACAATGCGCCGGTCAAAATTAATCTTCTGCGACTTGACTTATCAAAAGTGCGTCTCGATGTCGTTCACGCGATGGACGCGGCAATCGGCACGGAAACGACATCTTCAATGGCGATGCGGCACGGCGCGTTCGCGGCGATCAACGGCGGATTTTTTCGATTGGATAAAAGCAGCTTTTTGGGTGATGAAACAGGTGCGCTGGTGATCGACGGAAAAATTTATAGCGAATCATACGCAGATCGTTCCGCGCTTTTGATTGAAAATGATAAAAAAGAAACCAAAGTTTTGATTCATCGACTGAATTTAGCTGTTTATGGAGAAATCGGAAATCAGGAAATAAACATCTCCGGCATAAACCGTGAGCGCAAAGCGAACGATCTGATTTTATATACGCCGAAATTTAATCGAACGACTTTGACCGATTCAAACGGTCTCGAAGTTATTGTCAGAAAAAAGAGAATTGTAAAAATCTTTGACCAAAAAGGAAATATCAAAATTCCGACCGACGGATATATTTTGTCGGCAACCGGCAATCGTCGTGATGAATTATTGAAGTTGATTAGAATTGGAAAAAAGGCGAATGCCGGTTCGCCGCTTCCAACGACTCAGATCGGTGGAAACAAAGTTTTTATTCTCTCGCCTGCCGAAGATATTCTCGGCGGCGTTCCGCAACTTATAAGTTTCGGCAAAATAAACATCACTTGGCAAGAGGAAAAGCAAAGCAAAGAATTCGTCGAAACGAAACATCCGCGCACGGCGGTTGCGAAATTAAAAGACGGCAAATTTTTGATGGTGACGGTTGACGGCAGAAGCGAGGCGAGCGGCGGCATCGGGCTAGAAGATTTGGCGAAAATTCTGCTCGACTTGGGCGCGACGGACGCGATGAATCTCGACGGCGGCGGCTCAAGCACGATGTTTTTAGACGGCAAAGTCGTCAATCATCCGTCGGACAAAGAAGGCGAGCGCAAGCTCGGCGATGCGATTCTGGTAACGCCGCGAAGATAGCCGGTTAGAAAAATCTGCCGAACGAAAAATAAATTCTGCCGCGTCCGTTTTCGTTAAAGCTGCCGCCGAGAAATACGGGTCCGAGCGGCGTTTCGACGACCGCGCCGCCGGTTACGCTTTGACGATACTTTGATGTGTTAAATCTTTCAAACGCGCTGCCGCCTTCATACCATACGCCGAGATAGGCTTTATTTCCTAAGAATGTCGGGAAAAATTTCGGATTATGCAAAACGCCGATGCCGCCGTTTAGATAATTGTTGGCGCGGAATTCGCCGAAACCGTAACCGCCGAGCCGGAACGCGCCGCCGAGCGTGAATTGCTGGATAAAAGGCGCGTTGCCGCCGAAAGTCGTGCCGCCGTTGGCGAAACCGAAAACGATATTACGATCGCTCACGCTGTAAAAACCGACGTTGCGCGTTTCGGCTTGCGTAAATTTGTTTGTCGCGCCCGGACTGTCGAGAAAATAATTCAGCGTGTTTCTCGATAAAACGCCGCGCGTCGGAACTTGGGCGCGGTCTAAACCGTCGTAAATATAGCGCAAACCGAAGTTGCCGAACGCGCCCTGCACGTTCGGCAAAAGCGGATCGCCGATGCGCCGCGAGACGTTTTGATAACCGATTGTGTAACCGGCGCGAAGCTCGCTACGCGGATTGAAAATATAGCCGACATCGCCGCCGGCTTGGACAGTTTCCTGCAAATAATCGGCGATGCGGTTGGTGTCAACGAACAAGCTGACGCGCCGCCGGTCATAAGACGCTCGCGGCGCGACGAAGAACTTGCTTTCGGCAATCGGACGATAATATTCGGTCGCCAGAAGCGTGTTCGAGCCGACGCTGAAATCGTTGCGCCACTCCGTTCCGTAACGCCCGATGTCGAAGAATGTCAGCCGCGCTTTGATGTTGAAATTGACCGTGTCGGTTTCAAAACTGTTGACATCGAAACCCAATTCGAGCCGCGCCGGTCGTTCGACGCGCTCGTCGGCGCGGCTCAGACGAATCCGCAGACCCGTTTCGTCGCCGCCTTTGACAATGCCGTAACCGAGCGCGGAAAATCTGCCCGTGCCGGTCAGATCAGTTAAATCTTTCGCCAAATCATCTTGCTTTTTCGCATCGAGCGGCTGATTCGCGTATTTGTCTGCGAGTTTTTTTTCGATGGTTTCGATCGCCTGCGGATTTTTGCCGTCAACCGCGACGAATGCGGGAACGGGCGCGATTGAATTCAGTTCGCGTCGTTTTCGCGCCGCCAAGTGAGCCTGCCAGTCGGCATCGTCGAGCGACAAAGTTTTCAAAAGATTGATTTTCTGCTCCGCGCCTTGAAAACCCAGATCAATAATCTGCTTGCTGTTCGTAAAATCGGCAATCGTAATATTTCCGAGTTCCGGCGCGATGATAAAATCCGCCTGCCGCAGACTGCGTCGCGAATTATCGAGCGATGAAATATTAATCGTCTGCGCCAGAACGCCCAAAAGACTGTCTAAAGATTCACGGTTAGCGAGCTGTGTTTCAATGTTGACGACGATCAGAATATCCGCACCCATCGCTTTGACGACATCGGTCGGGATATTGTTGACGAGTCCGCCGTCCGCCAGGATTTTCCCGTCAATTTCGACCGGCGCGAAGATTCCGGGAATAGACATCGTGGCGCGTAAAGCGCGTGAAAGCGAGCCGTTTTGAAGCGTTACCGATTCGCCTTTGACCATGTCGGTGGCGACGGCGCGAAACGGAATCGGCAAATCGTCGAAATTATTAACGCTTCCATACGGCAAAGTTTCGCGGTCGAAAAGCAGCCCGATTTCGTTGCCCGGATTGAGCGCGTTCGGCAAATTTAAGTTGTTGATTCTGCCGCGCAAAGTAATCGGCGCGGGAATATTGCGACGGTCTTCCTTACGGCGAAACGAAAGATTGTCGAACGACGGCGAGCCTTGCAAAAGTTTCGTCCAATCGAGCGAGCCGACGAGTTTTTCAATTTCGTCGGGCGTTCTGCCCATCGCATAAAGCGAGCCGACAAGCGCGCCCATACTCGCGCCGCCGATGTAATCAACCGGAATATGATTCGCTTCTAAAACCTTCAAAACGCCGATATGCGCGAATCCGCGCGCGCCGCCGCCGCTCAAAACAAGCCCGACGGTCGGACGCTTTTTCGGCGCGTTTTCGACAGTTTGCGCGGGAACTCTGAAGCACGGAAAAATCGTCAGGACAATGATAAAAAAAACGGCGTAAAATCTTTTCGTCATAAAATAATTTCGATGAGACAAATCGTATAAGTTCGGATTTTTGATGAGAGCCGAACGGCGTAAAGTTGTATTTTTCAAAAATTTAACGCAGCATCATCAAAACCGTTCGCTCACGCGCTCCGTCAAATTCGCACAGATAAATTCCCTGCCATCTGCCCAAAAGAAGTTTGCCGTTTGCGAACGGTACAGTGATGCTCGCGCCCATCAAACTCGATTTCAAATGCGCGTCGGAATTTTCCTCGGCGTGTCGAAAGCCTTCGTAAAACTGCGGAATCGTGTTTTTCAAAAACAGCAGAAAATCGTGCTTCACGTCCGGGTCGGCGTTTTCGTTAATCGTCAAACCGCACGTCGTATGCTGCGTGTAAAGAACGCAGATGCCTTCGCCGGATTCGGGAATATATTTTGAAATTTCGTTCGTAATTTCGATCATTTCCTCGCGCTGTCTCGATTTTACTTTTATTGTTTGCATACAAGAAAATTTATCACACGGAACACGGAGAACGCACAGGGAAAATTTTAAAGCAAAAGACACGGCAATCTTCGGATTGCCGTGTCTTTTATTTTTGTAACAAGATATTTTACAGTTTGTTTTCAATCGGAATTTTAACCGTTTGTTCGATTGCCGTTTTCTGTATAACTTCCACTTTGTGCGCGGTCTTATTAATAGCGATATGCGGCGCGATAATCAACGCGACGATGCTCATTAACTTAATTAAAATGTTCATCGAAGGTCCCGAAGTATCTTTGAACGGATCGCCGACCGTATCGCCGGTAACGCTCGCTTTGTGCGCGTCGCTGCCTTTGTATTCCATTTTGCCGTTAATTTCTACGCCCGCTTCAAACGATTTTTTCGCGTTGTCCCACGCGCCGCCCGCATTGTTTTGAAACATTCCCATAAGAACGCCAGAAACGGTTACGCCCGCCAATAATCCGCCGAGAACTTCCGGTCCGAAAGCGAATCCAACGACGACCGGCGTAATCAAAGCAATCGCGCCGGGAAGCATCATTTCTTTAAGACTTGCCTGCGTGGAAATGGCGACGCATTTTTCGTATTCGGGTTTGGCTTTGTATTCCATAATGCCCGGAATTTCGCGGAATTGACGGCGAACTTCCGTGACCATCGCCATCGCCGCGCGACCGACGGCGGCGATTGCCAGCGATGAAAAGATAAACGGAATCATTCCGCCGAC
>CAXTMQ010000166.1:0-10287 GCA_964245305.1 uncultured Pyrinomonadaceae bacterium | reverse complement strand
TTTGCAGCGGCTCGTCGTTAATAATAACGCCGTTGAAATCCATAAGAATCGCTTTAATCATTTGGTTTTAATCGTTTCCTTTTTGAATAATTTCTGTTTGAGATTTTATAAGATTTTTCCGGTTTCGGCGATTGCCGCTTGATTTTAATTCAAAAACTTTTGATCGAACATATTGCCGCGGCTTAAAATTCCGTTCGGGTCAAAGGCGCGTTTGAGTTCCGCCATTTCGTTTAAATAGCGTTCGCCGAATTGAACATACAAGTATTTCGATTTCAACTTCCCGATGCCGTGTTCCGCCGAAATCGTGCCGCCGAGCATTATGCTTTGGGCGATGAATCGCCCGTAAAGATGTCTCGCGCGTTCGGCTTCGGCTTCATTCTTCGGCAAAATATTCGCGTGCAGATGATTGTCGCCGATGTGTCCGAAGATGACGTAATCAAGATCGCTCGCGTTTAATTTTTGTTTGTAAAATTTCAGGAAAGACGCGAAACATTCATCAGGCACAGCCATATCCGTGCCGATTTTTTTCTGCTTGTTTTTGACGACGCGCTCGTTGACGGAAACCGGCAAAGCGTGGCGAAATTCGCGCATTTTATTTAAATCCCGCTCGCTCGTCGTGAACCACGAAGCGTCCGTTTCGGCGTGATGTTTTTCTAAAAGATTGTTCCACGCTTCAAACAGCGCGTCTTCGTTTTCTTCGACGGTTTCCTGTTCAAAAAAAATCGCGCCGCGCATATCTTCGGGCGTTTCGGGAAATTTTTCTTTGATAAACTTTAGGGAATTCACGTCGAAGTATTCTAGGACTGTGGCGTTAATTTGGTCTTTGGTCTTTACTTTTCGGTCTCTGGTTTGTCTGTTTTGAAATGAGATTTCTCTGGCTTCGGCGACAAAACTCAGCAAATCAGTTTCGTCTTTGAAGAAGACGATTCCGCTCAACGAACCTTCCGGCTTTTTCAGTACACCGAGTTCGACTTCGGTAACGATTCCCAAAGTTCCCTCGCTGCCGATGAACAAATCAATCGCGTCTAATTTTTTAGATGTGAAATAACCGCTCGTGTTTTTTCGCACATTCGGCTGTTCATAAGTCGGCAGTTTCGCCTTAATTTTCGCGCCGCTTGCCGTTTTGATTTCGATGAAATCGTTTTCGGCGAAAATTTCTCCGCGTCGTAAATTCAAAAATTCGCCGTTTGCCAGAACGATTTCCAATCTCTGCACATAACGACGGGTCGCGCCGTATTTGAAACTTCGCGCGCCGCTCGCGTTGGTCGCAATCGTGCCGCCGATCTGACAGCTCCATTCGGTCGGGTCGGGCGGATAGAACAGGTTTCTCGATTCGACCGCTTTCTGCAAATCGTTCAAAATCACGCCGCTTTCGACGACGGCGAAATCTTCGTCGATTTCTTTGATCCGATTAAATTTTTCGAGCGAAACGATCCAGCCGCCGAACGGAATCGCGCCGCCGACCGTTCCCGTTCGCGCTCCGGAAACGGTCACGGGAATTTTCTTTTCATTGGCTTCTTTTAAGATTTCGGCGATTTCTTCTTTGGTTTCGGGAATAAAGAGTTTTTCGGAAAATCCGCCCGGCAGATTGCTCGCGTCAATCAGATAGTTTTCCAGTTCTTCGGTTTTAACCTGCATAAGTTTCAGCTTAATTCGATTTGTCTGTCGCGCAAGTATTTTAACCGATCACGCAGTTCGGCGGCGCGTTCAAACTTCATTTCTTTGGCGGCAAAGCGCATATCGGCTTCGATTTGCTGGATCGTTTCCTTTAATTGTTTCGGCGAATATTCTTCAAAATCGTCGAGGTTGAGCGGCACTTTGAAGTAATCGGCTTCATACGCCGTTACCAAAGTCGCGTCAATTGACTTGATAATCGTTGTCGGCGTGATGCCGTTTTCCTGATTGTATTCTTCCTGAATCTGACGGCGGCGTTTGGTTTCGTCAATCGCTTTCCGCATCGAATCGGTGATTTTATCGGCGTAAAGAATCGCTTTGCCGTCCGAGTTTCTAGCAGCGCGTCCGATGGTTTGAATCAAGCTGCGCTCGCTTCTCAGGAAACCTTCTTTGTCCGCGTCGAGAATCGCCACCAAAGATACTTCCGGCAAATCAAGACCTTCGCGCAAAAGATTAATGCCGACCAAAACGTCGAATTCGCCGCGTCGCAAATCGCGCAAAATTTTGATGCGTTCGAGCGTTTGAATGTCCGAATGCAAGTAATTGACTTTCACGCCGACTTCCAAGAAATATTCGGTCAAGCTCTCCGACATTTTTTTCGTCAGCGTCGTTACCAAAACCCGCTCGTTGCGTTCCGAACGATTGCGGACTTCGTTTAACAAATCGTCAATCTGCCCGCGCACCGGACGAACTTCGACAATCGGGTCAAGCAAGCCGGTCGGACGAATGACCTGCTCGACTACTTCGCCGCCGGTTTTTTCTAATTCAAAATTTCCCGGCGTGGCGGAAACGTAAATCGTCTGCCCGCGTCGTTCTTCAAACTCTTCAAATTTTAAAGGTCGGTTGTCCATCGCCGACGGCAAACGGAAACCGTATTCCACAAGATTTGATTTTCTGGAACGGTCGCCTTTATACATCGCGCCGATTTGCGAAACCGTCTGATGCGATTCGTCAATGACGATCAGCGTGTCTTTGTGCAGATAATCCAAAAGAGTCGGCGGCGGCGCGCCCGCCGGTTTGCCGGTCAGATGGCGCGAATAATTTTCGATGCCGCGACAAAATCCCATCTCCTTAATCATTTCAAGATCATACATCGTGCGCTGATGAAGTCTTTGCGATTCAACCAATTTTCCCTGCTTGATAAGTTCTTCTTCCCACCAAACAAGTTCTTTTTTAATCGTGTCAACCGCGCGTTTAACGGTCGGTTTTGACATAATGTAATGCGTCTTCGGATAAATCGGCAGACGCGATTCGTGCTTTTGCAAAACTTCGCCGAGCAGCGGGTCAATCGTGTAAATCGCATCAACTTCGTCGCCCCAAAACTCGAAACGATAAGCGTTTTCTTGATACGACGGGAAAAGTTCGACGACATCGCCGCGCACGCGAAATTTGCCGCGCTCGAATTCGATGTCGCCGCGTTCATACTGCAACTCGACGAGCCGCTTGATAAAATCTTCTCTTTTCAAAGTCTGTCCCGGCGTAACGAATTCCATCATTCCGTAATAAGCGTCCGGGTCGCCGAGACCGTAAATGCACGACACCGAAGCGACGACGATGACATCGCGCCGCTCGAAAAGCGAGCGCGTCGCGGCTTGCCGAAGCCGGTCAATTTCATCGTTGATCGTCGCTTCCTTTTCGATATACAAATCCGACGCGGGAACGTAGGCTTCCGGCTGATAGTAATCGTAATAAGAGACGAAGTATTCGACGGCGTTCTCGGGGAAAAAAGTTTTGAATTCCTGATAAAGCTGCGCCGCTAAAGTTTTATTGTGCGCTAAAACGAGAGCCGGACGCTGCGTGCGTTCGATAATGTTGGCAACGGTAAAGGTTTTACCGCTGCCCGTGATGCCCAGCAAAACCTGATCTTTCGTGTGATTATTTAACTCGGAAACGATTTGTTCGATAGCCGACGGCTGGTCGCCCTTCGGCTGATTTTCAGAAACTAACTTGAACTGCATACTTTAATTTTAAGCTAAATATGCAATTTCTCAAAAGCGGGTAAAACGCCTGCGCGTAATTAAAATATAGGGTTCTCCGCAAATTTATGCCGGATATTAACGTCTTCTTCCGCTGAAATATGTTCCGTTTTCGGGGTCACAATTTTTGCCTTCGCAGTATTTTCCTTCGATTGTTCCATCGGACAGAATATTGAAATAGACGATGCCCGTTCTTCCTTCCTGCTGCCACACGGCGTTGAGACGATTGCCCGAAGCGTTGCCGTAAATCGCGCCGTCGCCTCTCGTGTAAGTGCCGTTCACCCGGCTGCCGTTTTGACTAAAGGCGATGTTGCCCCATTCGCCGGCATACCAGTCGCCCGCAAAGCCGCCTTTTGTCGCGCCGCCCTTTTTCACGCCGGATATGCAGCAGGACGAACCGCCAGCCGTCGGCACTGTATTTTTAAGCCAGCAGCGAGCGTTGCTTCCCTGCACGCCCGGTTTAACGTAGGTGTATGCCTGACAATTCGCGTCTCCGGCACAAGCCGATTGACAGAGCTGATATTTTGCTTCGTTCAGATCGAAATCCTGATAATCGCCGCCCGGACGATCCGTATTATTTTCAACCGTGAATCCGGCTTGACTGCTCACCTTCGCAATACTTCCCGACAATATAACGAGCAAAAATATCGTTGCCGCGATGCCGATACCCGTCGTCAAAATAACTTTATGCAAATTCTTTAATCTATTCATTGTGATTCTCCTTTTTGTATTTAAATCTGCAAAACTCTCTAACCGCGCGATATGAGAATTATTCGGCGCGGCGGTATTTATAAATGAATCTGACATCGCCCCATTCGAGTCCGATTTCCACTCGTATTTCATCCGAGTTCAGCGACGGCTTAAAGGTTACGGATTTTTGTTTACTGCCGGTTGCGCCGTTTTCGCCGTTGGCATCGGCTATTCTTTCTCCGGCGGGCATGTCCGAAGTCAGTCCGTCGCCGGACACGCCGATCAATGACGCGCAGCGGTTGTTGGGCTGCGAGGTGCATTGAGTGCTGATTGAAACGGTGAAACCGTTTTCGTCAATCCGCGGCGGCGGTTTTGTCCATTGAAAATCGTGCCTGTCGCCGTTATAGATGTCGTAACGCGCCGACGAAGATTGCGCGTTATAAGTCCAGCCGCTTCTTTGTTCCGGTATCGCCGTAACCGATTCTAAAACCCAGCGTCCGCTGACTATCGGCGCGGGCGTTCGCTGTGTCGGTGCGCTGTTATGGCTCGGATAGCTGTTGTAGTTATCGCCGTCGCCGTCGTTGCTTGCCGCCGTATTAGTGTTTTGCCTGATCGTCGGATTGATAACGGGCGTTCGGCTGGCGACCGGACCGAGCGGCGGCGCAGCGGCGCACAGACCGGTTTTTCCGGTCATCGCTTCAGCTTTTTCGCAGCACATCGAACCGCTCACGAACTGCCATCCGAAGCCCGCCGAGCCGCTGCCTTTGAAGATGGACATTTCTCCGCTCGCGGTGTTTCGCCAAACGCTCCAATCGCGGCAGCAATAGCTCGAAAACTTGCCCGAAGCGCGTATTATGTTTGCCGAAGCGTCGGCTTGCGAAAACGTGCAGGAATCGTCTGAAATTAAGGTGCAGGCTTGCGGATTCAAAATTAAATCGGCAGTCTGCCAAAATCCGCCGCCGCCAACGGTAGGATTTTCTCTTGCGACCGTGATCCAATCGGCGCGTCCGCCCGAGCAAGGACTTGTTTTTACCCAAACCTTCCAGCCCGTGCCGCTTTTACTGTCCGATGATGAATTGCCGCCCGAAAATTTCGAGCAGGCTAATAAAGTAGAAACACAAATAGCGAGCGCGATTATCGCCGTTATCCATTTCTCGTTGAAAATTTTCATTGGTTAAATTCCTTCCGCGCCGAAATAAAACGCCGCGAGCATTTTCAAAATCGCTGCCCGCCGGGTTATTCGCTCAAATGAAATAATGAAAGCGGTTCGTAAATCGCCGGAAACAGTAGAAAATTCTTTGCTAAAGACGAGCTGCCTTACGATTTCACGCCGGAAATCCGGCAATGGCTCGCGGTTTGGACGGCTTTCTTTATAGATTGTTTATCAAATCCTTAATTACTGATGCACGTGCCGCTCCAAGTTCCCGCGTGGTTGCCGTTTCTGTCCGTCCAGGTTCCTGACCAACTGTTGCCGTCCGCCGCAAGCATAAATTTTATGCTGCCGCTTTTGTAACGATCCTCGGGATAATTCGGTTGGTAATATTTTCCCCGCAGAACACTGCCTCTCACCGTTCCGCCGATGCTTTGCGTTCCTTTCCATTCATAAGAACCGCTTACGCTGTTTCCGTTTTGAGTTAAAGTCATAATGCCGTAACTGCCGCCGTCCCATTTTCCCGCAAAACCCTGACAACCGCTTAAGCGGACGCTTGCGTTATGATTTTCCGCAACGGAATTTCCGCGCTGTAAGGAGATTTCGACCGGTTCAGGCAAATTGCCGGACGACGGATTAGCGACTTTTGGCGCACGTTTGGTCGCTTGTTGTGCGAAACTGATGCCCGAAAAAGCGAAAAGCGATACTAAAACAGCGGCGACTGTTTTTTTCATCCACATATTTTCTGTTAAATTCTCAAATTTTTTCATTTTTAGTTTTCTCCAAACAAATTGATTTTTAGTAATGAGAAAAGCGATATACTTCTCTCGCCTGCTCGATGCCGAAACGATAAAACATTGCACATTTTTCTTTTGCGGATGAAAGAATAGAAAATAAAGACATCTGAAGTAACGAAAAAAAACGAAATTTTCCGAAATTTCGCTGTTTGGCATTGAGGTTTGAAATCGAGCGGCGGAATTTACTGCAAAAATTTTGATTGATTCAACGTAAAGCCTGTAAAAAATCTCTTGGCGGCGCGGCAAGTTCGCGCTATTATGGTTTTCTCTCAAAAATGAAAGCGCGGTTCGGAAGAATCGGCGATAATCGGCTGGTGCGATTTTCCGATTTTGTTTTCACTTTCGCTATGAATATGCCGGACAAACAGATTTACCGCTTTGCCGATGTCGAGGTTGACGCGCGGCGCGGTTATCTGTGGCGCGGCGGCGAAGAGAGGCGTTTGCGCCAAAAAACTTTTCAAGTTCTCGTTTATCTGATCGAACACCGCGACGGCGACATATCGAAAGACGATTTGATAAAAGATGTCTGGAAAGATACGGCAGTCGTTGACGACGTTCTGGTGCAAAGCATTAAAGACATCCGCCGCGCGCTCGGCGACGACACGCGCCGTCCGCGCTTTGTCAGAACGATTCCGAAATTCGGCTACCGTTTCATCGGCACGATTGAAGAAATACAAAAAGATGATTTACTAACCGCGATTGAAGAGCCGCTCGAAATTGAAGCTCCGCGCTCGCAAACGAAAGACGGAAAAATCGGCTTCGCAACGCAAAATCCGCAGTTTCTTATTCGCAGCCGTTTCGTTTTGATCGCCGTTTTCCTGTTCGCGGTCATTTCCATCGTTCTCGGTTTTGTCGGTCAAAACGGACGACAGTTTAAAAATTCAAACGATGCTGTCGCGCCGCCGAACGAATCGAATAAAAAATCGCTCGTCGTGATGTTTTTCGAGAATCAATCGAATAATCAGGAACTCGATTGGCTGCGCGAAGGTTTGGCGGATATGCTGATTACCGATTTGTCGCGCTCGACGAAATTAACTATTCTCAGCCGCCAGCAGTTTTACAACGCTCTGGAAAGAAACGGTTACGCGCCCGACGCGCGAATTTCGCCGGAAAACGCTTTGGAAATCGCCGGAAAAAGCCGCGCCGAAATGTATATCGTCGGTAGTTTCGCCGCGCTCGGCGAAGCGATCCGGCTCGACGCGAAACTTTACGACGGGCGAACCGGCGAACTGCGGGCGGCGGAAACTTTAACGGTCGAAAAACCCGAACAAATTTTCACGGAAATTGATTTGCTGTCAATCAAACTTCTGAACCGGCTCGACGCGCTGCCGTTCGAGCCGGAAAAACCGGCGGACATCTCGAACGCGATGACCGGAAATTTAGAGGCTTATCGTAATTATTCGCTGGCGGTTGACGAAGCGCAGGCTTTTCATAATAAAGAAGCAATCGCGCTGCTTGAAAAAGCCGTCGCGCTCGATCCGCAGTTTGCGATGGCTTACGCCCGCATCGGCTACACCTATGCCGTCGCGTGGAACTTTCCCGAAAAAGCCAAGCCGTTTCTGGAAAAAGCGTTCGCGCTTTCCGACCGCCTGACCGGAAAAGACCGTCTGCAAATTAACGCCTGGTATTCGATTGCGAATCTCGATTATCCGAACGCCGTCGGGTTTTATCGTCAAATCATCGCTCAATATCCGCTCGAAACCGAGTCGTATCTGCGGCTCGGAAATTTATTGAGCGGCGAAGAAAAAAACGACGAAGCGATTGCCGTTTTGAAACAAGGTTTGGCGATTGACGCGGACGCGTCGCTGCTTTACAACGCTCTCGGAAACGTCTACAGCATTTCGGGCAGACACGACGAAGCGATTGCCGCACACCGTCGCTATGTCGCGCTCGCGCCGCAGGAAGCGAACGCCTGCGACAGTCTCGGAATGAGTTATCAATGGGCTGGTTTGTATGCCGATGCGATCAACGAATTTCGCCGCGCCCGCGAGCTGAACCCGAAATTTGAAATCGCCGTCATACATCTCGCCAACGCCAATTTTCAAACCGGACGCTATCGGGCGGCGATTGATTTATACAAAAAATACATTGAAATCGCGCCGTCGGAAATTGAACGGGCACGAGGTTTTTCGGCAATCGCCAGAGTTGATCGGCGTTTGAAAAATTTCGACGCGGCAGCAAAAGCGGCGCGACAGGCGAACAGAGAAAATGCGCTTACTATTGACGAACTCTGGCTTATCGCTTCAGAGCGCGGCGATCAAGCGACGGCAAACGCGCTCGAAGAAAAACTTTTTGCCGAACCTTCGATGACCAATCGCGGCAAGCGGATTCTTTCGCGCTACAAATTTTATTTCAAAGGCGTTCGCGCGCTCGAGAACAGACAGCCCGCCGAGGCTTTGGAAAATTTTAAGGAAGCGATTGGCAAATCGCCGCCGACTTACGAAGCCGACGCGCTCGAAGATTGTCTCGCCGCCGCTTATTCGCGGCTTGATCAGCTTGAAGAAGCCGCCGCCGAATACGAGCGCATTCTGCGTCTGAATCCGAATTATCCGCTCGCGCAGTTTCATCTCGCGCAAATCTACGAGCGTCAGGGACAGACGGAAAAAGCCTTCGACGCTTATCAAAAATTTCTGCAAATATGGAACGAAGCCGACGCGGAAATCCCCGAAGTCGCGGCGGCGAAAAAAATTTTGAGTAAATCTTAAAATCAAGGCGCGTCGTTTTATCGTTTTCTTCAGTCCAAATAAAAATCACCGCGAACTTCATCTAAAAATTCGCGGTGATTTTCGTTTTCGAGTTAATTTGAAAATAGTTTTAAGCCGTCACAAAACCGACTTCTTCAATCGTTTTGTCAATTTCTTCTTGAAATTCAATCGGCAGGCTGTTTTGTTCGAGCAGCAGATAAAGTTCGTTGAGAGCCTTCTGGTCTCTTGTAATTTTGATCGTGTGCAAAACCGCTTTGCGGACGTTCATATCCTTGTTTTTTTCGAGCGCGTTAAAAATCTTTTCGGTTTCGCCGGATTTTATCAGCAAAGCCATCAGCGCGAATGCTTCGTAGGCGTATCTGCGGTCGGGATGAACGAGCCGGTCAAACGACATATCAACAAAGCCGCTCTCGATTGCCGCGCGTGCCGCCTGCAAAATTCTGCCTTCGTCTTCGTTTTCCGCGATTCGCGTCCAAGCGTCGGCGCGGTCGAAAGTTAATTTCGACAATCCGCGCGCCGCCGCCGCGCGAACTTCGCGCGTCGGATCGGCGTTGGCGAGCAGAATCGTCTCGAAAACCGATTCGTGATCGAAATCGGCTAAAATCGTTACGGCTTTCGAGCGCAAACCCGAAGACAAATCGTAGAGCGCGGCTTGCGAAAGAGCTTCGATAGAGTTTTTCGTGCGGAAAGCCGCCAGAACGCGCAGAGTCAAATCGCGCACCGCTTCGTCTTCCTCAAATTCTTCGTGCATCTGCTCGACGGCGTTCATTAAAGATTCGTCGTTTGAAATCGGCAGATCGGCGAACGGTCTGGCGAGTTCGAGTTTTTTGAACGAAAAAATCGGCAGTTCCGCCGCGGCTTTTTCGCTCGACTTTTCGGCGATTTTCGCTGCGAATTTTTCTTCAATCGTCTCTTTGCCCGCTTCCGAAACTTTTTCGGTTTTCGGCAACTTCGCCGGACGCTTTCTGCCCGCTGTTTTCGGATTGGCTTTTTTACCGACTATTTTTTGATTTTTCCGAAGCCATTCGAGTTCCTTGTCGGCATCGAAATCGTTTTCGTCCGCAAGTTTCGCTCTCGTATTTTTCGCTTCATTCGGTTTGGGATTAGAGGCGGCAGTCGCGCCGTTCGTTTTTTTATTGTTCATCCACCAGAAAACCGTGCCGAGCAAACCGAGTATTAAAATAAAAAGCGTCGCATACCACCACGTAAAATCTTCCTTCGGCGCAGGCGCGGGCGCGGGGCGAACAGGAACGACCTGCCCGAAAATTTCTGCGGAAGACACAAATATAAAGACC
>CAXTMQ010000165.1:0-10326 GCA_964245305.1 uncultured Pyrinomonadaceae bacterium | reverse complement strand
TAAATCCAGACGGCTTCGTCGTCGTCGTATTCTTTGAGCATTACTTTGATGATTTCGGCTTTTTTGGTCGGGACGGTTCTGCCGATGAAGTCGGCTTGAATCGGCAGTTCGCGGTGTTCTTTTCCTCTGTCAATAAGCACGGCGAGCTGGACTTTGCGCGGGCGACCGAAATCCATCAACTGATCCATCGCGGCGCGAATCGTTCTGCCGGTGAAGAGAACGTCGTCCACGAGAACGATGCGTTTGTCTTCGATGTCGGTGTCGAGTTCGGTGCGGTTGACAATCGGATTCGCGCCGACGGTCGAAAGATCGTCGCGGTAAAGCGTGATGTCTATGATGCCGTAAAGCGGTTTTTCGCCTTCGAGTTCGGCGATTGTTTTAGCGATGCGCTCCGCGAGCGGCACGCCGCGCCGACGAATGCCGACGATATACAAATCCGTCGCGCCTTGATTTTCTTCAACGATTTCCGACGCGAGCCGCGATAAAGCGCGTTTCATCCGCGCCGCGTCCATAATCCGCGCTTTTTCAACCAATCCGAATTCATCTGCCATAACTGCTGCCGAAATCGTAGCAAAGACAGGTTCAAAGTTCAAAGTTAAAGGTTCAAAGTTTCAGGATTCGATGTTTTTCGATTAAAATCTAGGCGGTTGAAAAGGAGTTTAAAAATTATGGAGTTGGCAAAAGCATATCCGATTTTTTCCGTCGAAAATTATCTCGAATACGAACGTCTGCAACCCGAGCGGCACGAATTTCTCGACGGCAGCGTTTACGCGATGGCGGGCGAAAGTCCGAATCACAGCACGATTTGTTTTAATTTAAGCGTCATCGTCGGTCTGCAATTGCGCGGAAAACGATGTCGCGGTTTTTCACCGAATATGAAAATTGCGACCAACGAAAAAGGTTTGTATTCTTACCCCGATTTGGCGATTATCTGCGGCGACCCGAAATTTCACGACTATAAAAAAGATGTCATTACAAATCCGACCGCGATTTTTGAAGTGCTTTCGCCTTCGACCGAAAGTTATGATCGCGGCGAAAAATATCTGCGCTATACGAATCAAATCGAAACGCTGGAAAGCTACGTTTTAATTTCGCAAAACAAGCCTTTGGTCGAACATTTTCAAAAACAATCGAACGGACAATGGGAAAGAAAAGAGTTTTCCGGTTTGAACGCCGTTCTTAAAATTGATTCAATCGAATGCGAAATCGCGCTTGCCGAGCTTTACGACTTAATTGATTTTCCCGCCTGATGTCTTTTTATAAATCAATTTTACGCCCGATTCTTTTTAAGCTGTCGCCGGAAAAGGCGCACGAAATCGGCATCGAAGCGTTGCGCGTCGGTTTGCGTTTTGAAGCCGCGCAAAAAATTGCCGCGAAAAGATTTTTAAGTGAAAATGCGTTCGGCGCGATTGAAAGATTCGGGTTAAAATTCAAAAATCCGCTCGGCGTTGCCGCCGGTTTTGATAAAAACGGGCGAGTCGTTAATCAACTAGCCGCGCTCGGCTTCGGATTCGTCGAAGTCGGAACGATAACTTTTAATCCGCAGAAGGGAAACGAAAAGCCTCGATTATTTCGTTTGCCCGAAGACAAAGCCTTGATAAACCGGCTCGGATTTAACAATGAAGGCGCGCGCGAAGTCGTCGAAAGATTAAAAAAGATCAATCCGAAATGCGTTCTCGGCGTGAACATCGGCAAAAACAAAGACGTTCCGAACGAAACGGCGATTGAAAATTATTTGCGAAGTTTCGATTCGGCTTTTGAAGTCGCCGATTATATCGCCGTCAATGTTTCTTCGCCGAACACGCCGAATCTACGCGAACTGCAAAGAGCGGAAAATCTCGAAGAATTGCTTTCGTCGTTGCAAAAGCGCAACGCGGAATTATCGAAAAGTAATCAAACCAAACCTCTTCTCGTAAAAATCGCGCCGGATTTGTCCGAAGCTGAAATCGAATTGATCGTTGACGTTTCGTTGAAATTGAATTTAGCCGGAATCATTGCGACGAATACGACCGTGAAAAGAGAAAATCTGAAATCGAACGTCAAGGAAAGCGGCGGTTTGAGCGGCGAGCCTGTGCGAAATCGTTCAAATGAAGTCATTTCAACAATCTATCAATACTCGAACGGAAATCTGCCGATCATCGGTGTCGGCGGCATTTTTACCGCCGAAGACGCATTCGCCAAAATCGTTTCGGGCGCGTCGCTTGTGCAGTCTTACACGGGCTTCGTTTATCAGGGAATTTCGTTTGCGAAACAAGTTAACGAAGGTTTGACGAAAATTTTACGCGATAAAGATTTTAAAAATTTAGACGAAGCCATTGGCTCGTACCATCGCTGAAGATAAAATCCGGTTTGACACTTTTCTTGCAAAAGCTATAATAAATCCTTTGCGTTTCGCGCTGTTTGAAGTGCAAATTCGTTCTGTGAAGCAATGTTTCTCGATTTAAACATTATCAAAAAAACGCCGTATCCGTTTGCGTTTTCCGTTTCGCCCGAAGAAGTTGATTTGGAAGACGAAACGGCGCGGTTGAAAACGAACGCCGAAATTTCCGGCGAATTGAATAAACGCATCGCGCAGACGGATGTAAATGGCGAAATCGCCGCCGACGTTAAAATAGAATGCAGCCGTTGTTTGCAGCCGGTTGATGAAAAATTGAAAATTTTGTTCAGCGTCAGCTATATTACGCCGGAATATTACACGGAAGAAAAGGAAACGGAAATCGGCGTGGACGATTTGCAGATTGCCGTTTTCGAGGGCGATAAGATTGACATCGGCGAGCTTGTCCGCGAGCAGATTTTATTGAATTTGCCCGAACAAAAGTTCTGCCGCGAAGATTGTAAAGGTTTGTGCCGGAAATGCGGCGCGAACCGAAATCTGATAAATTGTAATTGTTTAGAAAAAGAGATTGACCCGCGCTGGTCGGCTCTGAAGAACTTAAAATAGATTCCAAATTTAATCTGGAATTACGGAGTAAAAAAATGCCAAATCCGAAACGAAGACATTCGCATTCAAGAACACGCCAGAGACGCGCTCACGACGCGCTGAAAGTGCCGCAATTTTATATTGATAAAGAAACCGGCGAAGCGATGCGACCGCACGAAGTTGACCGCAAGACCGGAATATATAAAGGTCGGCAAATTATCGAAGTCAAAGAATCAGAATAAGTTTTTTGAAATTTTTCAAATTTTGAGTTCTAATTCAATTTAATGACAAAGCAAAACGCGGGCATCGTCGGAATGGGACACGCTTATCCGAGCGGTATTTTAACGAATGCCGATTTGGAAAAAATCGTCGAAACTTCCGATGAATGGATAACTACGCGCACGGGCATCAAACAACGCCACAAAGCCGCCGCCGACGAATATACTTCGCAGTTTGGAACTTTGGCGGCGCAGAGAGCTTTGGAAAAAGCTAATTTGAAGTCTGAAGACATTGATATTATTATCTGCGCGACGACCTCGCCCGATCAGATAATGCCTTCGACCGGCGCGTTGATTCAAGCCCGAATAGGCGCGACGAACGCCGCCGGAATGGACGTTTTCGCGGCTTGCTCCGGCTTCATTTACGGCATCACGATAGTCGAATCAATGATTCGCACCGGACAAATCAAACACGCGCTCGTCATCGGCGCGGAAATCTTAACCAAATACGTTGATTACACAGACCGCTCGACGTGCGTCATTTTCGGCGACGGCGCGGGCGCGGCGGTCCTTGCGCCCGTCGAAGAAGGAAAGGGAATTTTAGCGACGAAAATTCGTTCCGATGGTCGCTACGAAGAACAGCTTTACGCGCCCGGCGGCGGAACGAAATTAGGAACGACACACGAAACGATTGATAACCGCGACCATTTTTTCAAGATGAAAGGGAACGAGCTTTTCAAAGTCGCCGTGCGTTCGATGGCGGATATTTCAAAGGAAATGCTCGACAAAGCCGGTTACACGGTCGAAGACGTTGATCTCGTCATCCCGCATCAGGCGAATCAAAGAATTACTGACGCAGTTGCTTCGAGACTTGGCGTGACGGAAGAAAAAGTTTATTCAAATATCGCCGAACACGGCAACACTTCGTCGGCTTCGATTCCGATTGCGTTGGACGAATGTATCGAATCCGGCAAAATCAAAGAAGGAAGTTTAGTTTTATTAACCGCATTCGGCGGCGGCGTAACGTGGGGCGGAACCGTTATTAGATTTTAGTTTTTGATTTTTGGCTCATCTAAAGTGTCGGTCAAAAACTAAAGACCAAAAACCAAAGACCATATGCCAAAAATCGCATACGTTTTCCCCGGACAAGGTTCGCAAGCGGTCGGAATGGGCAAAGATTTGTTTGATAATTTTGCCGCTTCGCGCGCGATTTTCGAAGAAGCCGACGACGCGCTCGGTTTTAAGTTGTCGGAAATGTGTTTCGCCGGCAGCGAAGCGGATCTACAGTTGACGGCGAATACGCAGCCCGCGATTTTGACGGTTTCGATTGCCGCTTTGCGGGCGATGCAGGCAGAAAACTTTCCCGCGCCGGATTTCGTCGCCGGACACAGTTTGGGCGAATATTCCGCGCTGGTTGCGGCGGAGGCGATTAGTTTTGCGGACGCGGTGCGAACGGTTAGAAAACGCGGGACTTATATGCAGGAAGCCGTGCCGGTCGGCATCGGCGCGATGGCGGCGATTTTAGGCGCGCCGCTCGAAACGGTCGAAATCGCCTGCGAAGAAGCGGCGGAAGGCGAAGTTTGCAGCCCCGCGAACATCAATTCGCCGACGCAAATCGTCATCGCCGGAAACGCCGAAGCAGTTGACCGCGCCTGTGAATTATTGAAGGAGCGAGGCGCGAAACGAGCGATAAAATTAAACGTCTCCGCGCCGTTTCACTGCGACTTGATGTTTCCGGCGCAAGAAAAATTGGCGGCGGAGTTGCAGGAAATTGATTTTGAGGATTTCAAATTTCCTTTGCTTGAAAACGTTTCCGGCGAAAAAAATGCGAGCGGCGAAAGAGCGCGAACGGCATTGATCGAGCAGGTTTCAAAACCCGTACGTTGGGCGCAGTCAATTGAAAATTTGATAATTGAAGAAGTTGAGGCGTTCGTCGAAATCGGCGCGGGAAAAATTTTGTCGGGATTGATTCGTCAGATCAATCGGGACGTTCGTTGTTTGAACGTCGAAAATTCGGTAAGTTTGAAAGAAGCATTAAATAATTTATAAAAAACTGAGGAGAAAATTATGTCAGAAGTTCAGGATAAAATTAAACAGATTATTGTTGATGAGTTAGGAGTTGATGAAGCGGAAGTTACGGAAAACGCCCGTTTTATCGAAGATTTAGGAGCGGATTCGCTCGATTTGGTGGAACTCGTGATGCGTTTTGAAGAAGAATTCGACATCGAGATTCCCGACGAAGACGCGGAAAAAATTCAAAGCGTCCGGGACGCTTATGCCTACGTCGAACAGCACAAAAACGCTTAATTTAATGGTAAATGGTAAATGGTAAATGGTTAATTTTTCAGACCATTTACCATTTACCATTTACCATTTACCATTAGAAATATGAAACGTCGTGTAGTTGTAACGGGATTCGGTTTGGTTACGCCGTGCGGGAATGATGTTGATTCCACTTGGGCGGCAATCTTGCGCGGCGAGAGCGGCGTTGATTATATAAAGAAATTCGACACGGAAAAGTTTTCGGTCAAAATCGCGGCGGAAGTCAAAGATTTCGATCCGCTTAATTTTCTCGATAAAAAAGAAGCGCGTCGAATGGGCGCATTTACGCATTTCGCCATTGCCGCTTCGGATGAAGCGATTAAAAAAAGCGGTCTCGAAGTCAACGACTCAAACGCCGAAATGATCGGAACTTATATCAGTTCGGGCATCGGCGATTTCTGGGCGATTGAGCGTGAACACGATAAACTTCTGCTCGGCGGTCCCGACCGCGTTTCGCCGTTTTTTATTCCGCAGTCAATCGTTAATCTCGCCGCCGGAAATGTTTCCATCAGACACGGCTTGAAAGGTCCGAACACGGCGACGGCGACCGCTTGCGCCGCCGGAGCGCACGCTATCGGCGACAGTTTCAGATACATCGAGCGCGGTGACGCGGACGCGATGGTTTGCGGCGGCGCGGAATCGGCAATTACGCCGATGTCGATCGCCGGTTTCGCTTCGATGCGCGCGCTTTCGACTAGGAATGATGATCCGAAACACGCTTCGCGTCCGTTCGATTTAGAACGCGACGGTTTTGTTTGCGGCGAAGGCGCGGGCATCATCATTTTGGAAGAACTCGAATTTGCAAAGGCGCGCGGCGCGACGATTTACGCCGAAATCGTCGGCTACGGAATGAGCGGCGACGCTTTTCACATCACCGCGCCCGACGAAACCGGCTCGGGTCCGCGGCGCGTAATGCTCAAGGCAATGAAGGACGCGGGAGTCGCGCCCGAACAAATCGGCTACGTCAACGCGCACGGAACTTCCACGCCGTATAATGATAAATTCGAGACGTTAGCGATCAAACAGGCGTTCGGCGACCATGCTTATAAACTGGCGGTCAGCTCGACCAAATCAATGACCGGACACGCGCTCGGCGCGGCGGGCGGCATCGAAGCCGTTTTGTCCGTTCTCGCCCTTGCCGAAAAAATTCTGCCTCCGACGGTTAATTACGAATTTCCCGATCCCGACTGTGATTTGGATTATATTCCGAACGAACCGCGCCCGACGGAAGTCGAGTATGTTTTATCGAACAGCTTCGGTTTCGGAGGAACAAACGCCTGTTTGATTTTCAAGCGTTTTGATGAATAATTTATTAAGACTTTTAGAATCTTGCGTTGACTCGTAAAATCCTGAAAGTATTCGCCGAAATCAAGGCAGAACCAACGGGATTTTATGAAAAAGTCGGATGTTATAAAGGCTTGGGGAAGTATTCTCAGCGGACGAGAGCCGTCGCTCTCGATTGAAATTACGCGCGAATGTCCGCTTCGCTGTCCGGGCTGTTACGCTTACGAACCGGAACATCTCCAAATGCTCGGACAAAATTTACGAACGGTCAGCGATTACAAAGGCGACGAACTCATCGCCAAAATTCTGGAAATCGTCAAAAAGCATCGCCCGCTGCATCTCTCGCTGGTCGGCGGCGAACCGCTTGTCAGGTTTCGTGAACTCGACGTTTTGTTGCCGCAGTTAAGTGAAATGGGCATTGCCGTGCAGCTCGTAACAAGCGCGGTGCGCGAGATTCCAAAAAACTGGAATCAAATTGAAAATCTGCATCTCGTCGTTTCGATTGACGGCTTGCAGCCCGAACACGACGCGCGGCGCAAACCGGCGACTTACGAAAGAATCCTGCGAAATATCAGCGGTCAGAAAATCACGGTTCACTGCACAATCACCGGACAGACGGCGAATCGTCCGGGTTACTACGAAGAATTTCTCGAATTTTGGTCAGCCCGCGAAGAAGTTAAAAAAATCTGGTTTAGTCTTTTTACGCCGCAGATCGGCGCGGCGGGCGAAGAGATTTTAACACCGGAAACGCGCGCGAGAACAATTGATGAAATCGAATCTTTAAGCCGCCGATTTCCGAAATTGAATTTGCCGAAAATGGTCGTCAAAGGTTATCGCCATCCGCCGAAATCGCCCGAAGACTGTATTTTTGCCAGGACGACTCTGAATTTAACGGCGAATCTCGAAACAAAGGTTATACCGTGTCAATTCGGCGGAACGCCCGATTGTTCGCAGTGCGGCTGCATCGCGTCGGCAGGTCTCGCCGCCGTCGGCGAATATCCGCTTTTCGGCGCGATTCCGTTGCGGAAAATTTTTAATGTTTCCGATAACATCGGCAGAAAAGTGAGAAAGGTATTGAATTGAATTTATGAAAATCATTGTCTTAATGAAGCAGGTTGCCAATAAAGATTCGGTTTTACGAATCGGCAGAGACGAAAAATGGATTGACGAGGCGGATATTTCGCATCAGACGAACGAATCCGACGGTTACGCGCTCGAAGAGGCTTTGCGTTTGAAAGAAGCGAAGGGCGAAGGCGAAGTCGTCGTCTGCACGCTCGGCGCGCAGTCGGCGAAAACGGTTTTGAAAGACGCGCTCGCGCGCGGCGCGGATCGGGCGATTCACATCGTCAACGAAAGCGAAAATCGCTTGTCGCCGTATCAAATTGCTAAAGCGATTGCCGACGCGGTTCGTGATGAAAATGCCGATCTCGTTTTCACGGGTTTGCAGTCGGACGACGCGAGTTACGGGCAGACAGGTGTGATTTTAGCCGAACTTTTAGGCATTCCGCACGCGACGATTGTGATTGAAGTTGACCGCTCGAATCTCGACGGAAATTTGCGCCTGAAGCGCGAACTCGAAAGCGGCTGGTATCAATGGTTTACATACAAACTGCCCGCGCTTTTGACGATTCAATCGGGCATTTCGCAGATTCGATATGCGAGTTTGAAGGGAATTATGGCAGCGAAAAAGAAGGAAATTCGAGACGTAACGCCGACAATCGAAAATTTCGCGTCAGCGCAAAAAATTGACAAAGTTTATCTTCCGTTAAAAACCAAACAAACGCAGATGCTCGGCGACGGCGACGCGAAACGCGGCGCGGCGGAACTGGTCGAGAAGTTAAAAACGGAGGTTCGGGTGATCTGATTTTAGTTTTTGGTTTTTGGTATTTTGTTCTTAATTGTTTCTCTTAATAAAACGACAAAATCACCGAAAGTAAAAATGCTGAAAACCAAAAGCTAAAAACCAAAAACAAACTTATGAGCATTTTAGTTTTCATCGAACATAAAGATTGCCAACTTAACCGCATTTCGCTCGAAGCGATTGCGGCGGCGCAGAGCATCGGGAAGGATTTGAATTTAAAGGTTACGGCGGTGATTCCGTGCGATAAGGATTGCGCTCTGGCGCAGGAAATCGCGCAGTATGATCTGGAAAAAGTCGTCGTTGCCAAAAACGAAAAACTGAATATCTACACGCCCGACGGTTACGCCGATGCCTGGCAGCAGATTATCGAAAAAACGAATCCGCAATACATTGTGATGGCGCACACTTATCAAGTGCGCGATTTCGCTCCGAAAGTCGCCGCGCGGCTCGGCAGAGAAGTCGTCGGCGATTGCATTCGCTATCGCAACGACGGCGGAAAATTAATCTTTACGCGCCGCATTTTCCTTGGAAAATTAGACGCTGACGTAACGATTGAAGGCGACGCGCCGTATTTCGTCACGTTTCAATCGGGCGCGTTTCGCGGCGACAATGCCGAAAAAGGAACGGCGCAAACGGAAACCGTCGAGGTCGAAGTCGGCGAAATCAGAATGTCGCCCGAAGAACCGTTTCAGGAAGCGAAAGCGTCGGTTGATTTGTCGAAATCTTCGATCATCGTTGCGGTCGGACGCGGAATCAAATCGCAGGAAAACATCGCCGTCGCGCAGCAATTGGCGGACGCACTCGGCGCGGATTTAGCCGCGTCGCGTCCGATTTGCGATGCCGAATGGCTTCCGATTGACCGTCAAATCGGCAGCTCTGGGCAAACCGTCGCGCCGAAAGTTTACATCGCGCTCGGAATTTCCGGCGCGATTCAGCACATCGTCGGAATGAAAAATGCCGGAACGATTGTCGCTATCAACAAAGACAAAGAAGCTCCGATTTTCGACATCGCCGATTACGGCATCGTCGGCGATTTGTTTGAAGCCGTGCCGGCTTTGGTCGAAGAAATCAAAAAGGCAAAGGGCTAGATCGAAACAGTCAAAAATCTGCGGTTATCATTTAGTTGATATTTTCCCTCTGAATGCTTTGATTGTTTTTAGCAATATACTCGCCGCCGCTTTTTGCGCTTTCGGCGAAAGATAGTTGGCTTTAGGCGCAGTAACTAATCCTCCGGCTTGATAAGGTTTCTTAAACAATAACTTTTCAAGCCGGTCAAATTCCTCGGCTCTTTTAACGGGCTTTGGTCGCCATTGCACGCTTGCCGAACCGCCGGCTGCAGATGCGCCTTCGGCATAAGCGGGCTGAGAGCCGCCGCCTATTGCGTAAATAGCAATTATTGCAACGCAAAGAATTATGCCGCCTTCCGGCAGAACAACCGCGCCGCCGACAACCTCAGCCGTACCGACAGCGGCGGCGAGCGCGGCTTCCAAAGCGGTAAGACAAGATTCATAAATTGCCATCATTGCCGCTCTGCCGGTCGCCATCGCAAAAATCTGCCCTAAAACAGCCTCTGCCTCGACAAGTTCTCCTGCGTCAAGCAATTGCCAAAATCTGGCAACCAATATCTGAAACGCCGGCCAAAGCGATGGACCGAAATCTCCTGAACCGAAGGGCGGCATACTGCCAATTGGATTTATCATATTATTTATACTCCTTTACAA
>CAXTMQ010000164.1:0-10421 GCA_964245305.1 uncultured Pyrinomonadaceae bacterium | reverse complement strand
CGTTCGATAATCATTCTCGAAACATTGCCGCCGCCGTTGGCGCGAACGTCAACGATCATTCCTTCTTTATCCAACTGCGGATAATACCATTTGATAAATTCACGAATTCCGGGCGCGCCCATATCGGGAATATGTATGTAGCCGACGCGCCCGTTCGTCATCTGCGACACGCGGTTGCGGTTGGCGTTGACCCAATCGAGATAAATCAAATTCGATTCGTCGGTAATCGGGCGATACGAAATTTGCCGCGCGCCTACGAGCGTTGGCGTTGAATTGACCATCATCACGACCGGCGCGTCCGCCTTGCCGCGCAGGTAAGAATAAATGTCTTTGTCCGCCGTGACATCTTCGCCGTTGATTTGCAAAACGTAATCGCCGACGCGGGCATCAACGCCGACTTCACGAAGCGGCGAGCGGTAAATTTCTTCCTCGTTTTCGCCTTCGTAAATTTTGGAAATTCTGTAACGGTTCGCCGCTTTGTCGGTTTCAAATCTCGCGCCCGGGAGCGCGACGCGAATGCGCGGCGGTGCGTTAAAATCGCCGCCTTCGATGTAGGAATGCTGCGTGGCAAGTTCGGAAATCATTTCGGAAATCACATAATTCAAATCCGAACGATGCGCGACATACGGCAGCCAGGTTTTATATTCGTCGCGGATTTTCGCCCAATCGAAGCCGTGCATATTCGAGACGTAAAACCAATCGCGGTAACGCCGCCAGACTTCGTTGAAAATCTGATTCCATTCTTCCTGCGGGTTAATTTCGGTTGTCAAACCGGCGGTCGAAACAATTTTTTTGGAATTCGCGCCCTGCGGTGTCGCGTCCATCACGGTGAACGCGCCGCTTGCTCCGACGATGATTTTCGAGCCGTCCGACGACAGCGAATAACTGTTCGCGCCGTCCATCAAAACGGTTTCCTTGCGATCTTTCATCGAAAAAATTTTGACCGAATTCGGGCGGTCGCTCTGTCTGCCGTAATAAAACGCCGAGCCGACAAAATAAACGATATGTCCGGTTTTCGCCGTTAAACCGCCGTAATTATCGGCGGGCAAAGGAACGCGCGTAACTCTTTGCGTGATGCCGTCAAAATCAATCGTTTCAGGCTTTGCGGCAGGAACATTTTTCTTCGGCGCGCTCGGATCGGGCGTTCCCGTTGTTGTCGGATTCGGCAATACCGATGCGGACGGCTGCGGTTGTTTTTCGTCAACCGGAGTCGGTTTCGGTTCGGCGGGCGGCGTTAATTTATCGTTGTTCGGAGTCGGCGACGCTTGCGGCGCAATCGTAACTTCGTCGGATTCGGGCGGAAACGGATTTTTCACGTCCTTTCGCAAAGCCAAAGCATAAATCATCGTCGAGCGATTGCCCGCGAAATTAAATTCCTTGTCGGAAATCTGCGGCGCGAATTCGCGGTCGCTCAAATAATAAAGATAATCGCCCGACGGATCGAACGTCGGATTCTGCGAATTGAACATCGGATCGGTGACGCGATTTAGTTTATTGTTGACGACATCGTAAACGTAAACCGAACTGAAACCGCCGTTGTTCGACGCGGCTTTATCGTTCATCGAAAACGCCAAATAATTGCCTTTCGGCGACCATTCGTAATCGCCGATCTGACCGTTCGCCGCGTCAACGATTTGCTTCAAACTTTTATCGGCAAAAGTATAAATAAAAATCTTGCCGTCCTTATCCGAAAATGCGATGCGCTTGCCGTCGCCCGACCATTCGGGCGCGTATCTCTGCGCGGGCGCAACGCCGCCGTTCGTGATTTGCACGGGCTGGCTCATTCCGTCCTGCGCGGCAACCCAAACTTCGTCTTCGCCGCTTCTATCCGATATAAACGCGACGCGCGAACCGTCGGGCGACCAGCGCGGAAATTTGTCGTGCGCGTTCGACGAATGCGTTAAATTGCGCGTCGCGCCTTTTTCGACTGGCGCGGAGAAAATATCGCCCCGCGCGCCGAACAAAACTCTTTCACCTTTCGGCGACAGCGCGACGTTTTCCAAAACTTGAAGAGCGTTGACCGTTCGCGGGCGTTTATAAACGCCGTCGTCGGGAACGCTGATATTTAATTTCTGCGATTTATTATTTTTCGTGTCGAGAATTTCGAGCTCGCCGTTGCGCTCATAAACGACACGCGAAGCGTCGTCGCTCGAAGCCCAGCGCACTTCCCAATCTTTAAAATTCGTCGCGGCAATCGTCTTGCCCGATGCGACATCGTAACTGTAAAGATTGAATTTTCCGTCCTTGTCCGAGTTAAAATAAATCTTATCGCCGATCCACATCGCGTCGCGCCAGGGACGCACGCCTTCGGAAATTTTCTTCGCGTCGTTCGTCTGCAAATCGTAAATGTAAAGCGTGTTCGCCTGCCCGCCGCCGTAGCGTTTTTCGCTGCGAAAATCTCTGGTGCGCGGCGAATAAACCATCCGCTTGCCGTCGGGCGCGAAATCGCCCGAACCGGCTTCGGGCATCGGCAACGCGGTCGGCGCGCCGCCCGTCATCGGCACGGTGTAAAGTTTGGAAACGGGCAAAGTGTAAGAATCACGCTGCGAGCGAAAAACGATTGATTGTCCGTCGTTCGTCCAGCCGAGAACCTGATTGTCGTAGCCCCAACGCGGCGCGAACGGACCTTTCGCCGGATAAAAAGTAAGCTGTTTCGGCTCGCCGCCGTTCGCAGAAACGACATAAATCTGCTCGTCGCCGTCGTATTGTCCGGTAAACGCGATCCATTTTCCGTCGGGCGAAAATTTTCCGAAAACTTCCATTCCAGGATGCGCCGTCAAACGCACGGCTTGCCCGCCGCCGGTCGAAGCCGTCCACAAATCGCTCGCGTAACTGAAAACCACGCGGTCGCCGTAAACATCGGGAAAGCGCAAAAGTTTCGTCTGCGCGAACGCGGGCAGAGCGCACAATGCAAAAACAAAAATAGCCTTGAAAAAGACTCGTACGAACATTCGATTTTCCTCCGAAAAAAGCTGTTAAGATAAGACTGAAATTATTTACGTGATTTAACGCTGAAAAGTTACAAATAATACAATCGAATTTAAACGCAAAAACAGCAAGCCGCAAATCAATGATCTGCGGCTTGCTGTTTTTAATTGTCGTCCGTTTTATTTTCCGGTCAATTCTTTTGCCAGATTTTCCGCGTCGTAGAGTTTTCGCAACGCTTCCAAAATTCCCGCGCTGTGAACGCCGACGGCGCGCGAGCCTTCTTCTTCTTCGATATACCAATAGCGGTTGGAAAGTTTTTGGTTGTTGCTGTCGAAGTTGATGCCGACGAATTCGGCGTTGCGGTTGATGATCGGCGAGCCGGACATTCCGCCGATGGTGTCCGCCGAATAAACGAAATTGAGCGGCGTGGATAAATCTAATTTGTCGCGTCTTTCCTTGAATCGCGCCGGTAAATCATACGGCGGTTTTTCGCCGAAACTTTCCGCGCGGTCGTAAAGTCCGAAAAACGTCGTTTTGAACGGTACGAGCGTCGTGTCTTCCTCGTAACCTTTGACTCTGCCGAACGTGATTCGCAAATTAAAATTCGCGTCGGGCGCAATCGTGCGACCATAAACCGCAAAACGCGCCTTGGCGATTTTTTCGCCCGCCTGCGCGTCAACGCTCAGGATTTTTTCTTCGTTAAAAGCGCGTAATTCACGAATGATCGGCTCGATTCTTCGCGCTAAAGTAATCATCGAATCGTTTGATTTGGCAATCGCGTCCGCGCCGCCGTCGAGCAGAGCTTTACGGGCGGCAACGTCGCCCAATTTCGTTTCCGCGACGGCGCGTTTGACGACTTCGGAAACTTCCGCGTCGCCGATTGCCGCTTTGATGAACGGATCGTTCGCGCCGAGAGTTTGTTTTGCTTCTTCGAGCCACGCGGTCAGCAGAAATGTTTCCATTTCCGGGTAAATCGGCGCGGGCGACAATAAACCGGCTTTAAACGATTCGAGTCGCGCGTCGCCGAATTCGGGATAGCGTTGGTCGTTCGGCTTTTTGATTTCATCGCCGTAACGAACGATTGAAGAAGCAATCGTGCCGAGTCTTGACGGTGAAAGATTGGAAAACGCGAGCCGTTTCGCCATCGCCGGTAACGCGGTGTAAGCCGTTTCGATTTGCGTCCACGCGGGCGCGTATTCTTTTTCGAGCGCGGCGTTTTTCGCCAAACCTTCTTTCAAAGCCTTTTCTTCCGCTTCTTTCTTGGCGAACATTCGCGGCATCAGCAAGCCGTCCTGCTGCCCGCCGAGACGCTTGAGCGAATTGTTTAAGGAACGAATCGTGCCGCCCGCCTGTCGTTTCTGCTCCGCGCCGAGTTTTGAATAATTTTCGAGCGCGTTCAGCCGCGAAGTCCAAACCTGTTTCTGCAAGGGGTTGCCGACCTCGCGCTGATAGGCAAGCTGCGCGACGGTCAGAAGCCGTGCCGTCGAACCGGGATAGCCGGTCGCAATCACGAATTCTTCGTCCGTCGGTCCCGTTTCCGACCATTTGAAATACTGCGGCGTTTTCACCGGAACGCCGTTTTCGTAAGCGCGTAAAAATGTGATGTCCAAATCGTGGCGCGGAAAAGTGAAATTGTCGTAATCGCCGCCGAAAAACGCGGCTTGTTCTTCGGGCGCGAAAACGATGCGGACATCGGTGAATTTTTTGTTGCGATAGAGCCAGTATTCGCCGCCGTTGTAAAGCGAGATGACTTCGCTTTTCAAGCCGGTTTTGTCGCTTGATTCCTTTTCAATCGCGGAAATCGAAGCGCGTCGCTGCGCGTTCGCGTCTTTGTCGCTCGCGTCTGCCTTGACCGCCGATTGAACGCGCTCCGTAACATTCTCAAACGAGACGAGCATATTGACTTCGAGATCGGCGGTTTTCAATTCGTCAGCGCGCGTCGCGGCGTAAAATCCGTTTTTGATCAAATCTTTTTCTTTGGTCGAAAGTTTCGCAAGCTGCGAACCGGCGACGTGCTGGTTCGTGATAATCAAACCGTCGGGTGAAACGAAACTGCCCGAACCGCCGTCGTTCAAACGCACCGAAGCCAGACGAACTTTTTCCATCCATTCTTTAGTCGGCTCGAAATTATAACGCTCCTTCCATTGCTTGAGCGGCGGATTATCGAAAGTCCACATTCCCTCGTCGGCGCGAACTACCGCAACACTGCTCAAAAAACTCATCATTAAAAGCAAAACGGAAAACTTTTTCATACTATTTTTTTAATTTTTCGGATTAAGTAAAGATAATAAACGATTTTTCGCAAATTATAAATCTCGCGTTTAGAAGCGTCTTCCATCATCGGCGTTGGCATTTTTTTGCCGTCGCGCGTTAAAAGCCGAAAATTTTCTGGAAGCGCGAATCGTTTAACCGTTTCAAAATGACAGTTGGGGCGTTCGATTCTTTTGCTGCTTAAACGAACGCCTTTTTTTAAAAGAAAGAAGTCTTCCAATCAGACTTCTTTCTTCTCACAATTTTTCATTTTTGCTTCCCGAAAAGAAAAGAAGCGGCGCATTTTTCGAAAAATGCGCCGCTTCTTTTTTTTGATACGAATTTAATTCGCAATTTTCGGTTTATTAATCACCCTCATTTTGTCGTGAATGCGAATAATTTAATTTCTTTTTTTATATTTACCGGCTTGAAAAGCGGAATTATTATATTTCAGCAGTTCCGTATTCCCGGTGAATTTCTGTTTAGAAATTCACTCTAAATCCGAATTGAATTTGGCGCGGATCAAAAGCGGCGGTCGGTTTTCCGAAAGTCGCCGCAGTAATCGTATTATTCGGCACGGAATAATTAGCGCGGTTAAAAAGATTAAAGCCTTCCGCCAGCAGTTCGAGATTGAAGCGTTCCGTCAATTGGAAACGACGCGAAAGCCGCAAGTCGAATGAGGCAAAATCAAAGCCGCGCCCTGTATTGCGTCCTAATCCGAAAGGTCGGTCGTTATTGTTGGAATCGCCGTTCAGATCGCTTCCGGCGAGAATATTAAACGGCAGGCGCGAAGCGTAAGTAAAAATATAACTCACTTGAAAACCGCCAAAGGCTTTCCTGACAAATTCGTTATCAATCGTTTTCGGCGTGTTGAATGTTCCGCTGATTGTTAAGCGATGACGTTGATCATTGTCGGAAAGCCCGCGCTCGCCGCGCAAATCGAAATTGTCCTGCGGCGCGGAGAAAAAGAAATTGCCTGAATTATCAATGGATTTGGCGAGCGTATAAGAAACGCGAGTCGTCGCCCAATCGCCTTGCCGCTTATTAAAAGAGGCGACCAAGCCGTTATAGTAAGAATCGCCCGAACCTTCATAGCGCGAGACGTTGCCGAAATTCGGATCGGGTCGGCAAAGATTTGAGTCAACGGCTGCCGCGCAGCGCGGCACGTTGACGTTTCTCGAAAGTATCGAGTGAAGCCCGCGCAAATATAAATAACCGACTGAAACGGACGCATCAAACGGCAATTCTCTTTCGATTTGTAAATTAGCCTGCCGGCTCGAATTATTTTCGATGTTCGGATCGATTCTGGTAATGCTCGGTTTCGTCGTCAAAACTGACGGCTGCGCGGTCAGAAAGTTCGGAAAAACAGGCGCGCCCGGTGAAGTTTGGGAAAGAATGGCGACGATATATTTTGAGCCGTCGCGCTGCAGAGCGTTTGAGGTGGCGCGGGTCGGGATGCGGTCATAGTAAAGCCCGAAGCTGCCGCGAATAACGGTTTTTTTGTCGGGCGAATAAGCGAAACCCAAACGCGGCGCGATATTGTTTTTATCGGTTTCAATAGGATCGGGTAAAAACTGCAAGTCGTAACGCAAGCCGAAATTCAAAGTTAAACGCGCAAACGGCTTCCATTCGTCTTGTCCGAAAAATCCGAAATTGAAATTCTTTTGCGCCTGCGTCGGCGCGCCGAAAGCCTGTTGAAACTGGCTGTAATTTCCCGAAAGAAAGTTAGCCAAATTCGTGAACGTATAAACGCCCTGAATCGCGCCGGGAAATCCGATATTCAGATCATTGCAGAGAAACTCCGCGCCGAATTTCAAGCTGTGTTTTTTGTAAGAAGTGCTGAAACTGTCCGTTAATTGGTAAAGGTCAATATCCCGCTCGGTCGGTGAACTCGTCGCCGTCCCGAAGCTCGCCACGCCGGAAATGTTGACGGCTGCGCCGATTTGGTCAACCGCCGGTGCGGAAAGACGGCTGCGCCGGAATTGAAATCTCGCTTCATTAAGAGAAGCCGCGCCGATGGTTGTAATGTTTTGTGTATTAACGGTGTGGTCTTTATTATCGAGATTCGTTCCGCGACCGACGGCATTTAGTCCGCCGACCGTTCGGGCGTTAATCGCGCTGATGTCGTAAAAATTATAAGTCGCCGTGAAAGCATTTTTAGAATTGATTTGATGGTCAATTCGCGCAAAGAAATTGGTCGTGTCATAACCGCCCGGAACAAGCCCGGTGCTGATTAAAAACCCCAGATAGCCGACTGCCGTTAAACGATTGTTGATTGCCGCGACGCTGGCAGATGAAATCGTAATAACATTTGAATCGTTCCGGCGCGTCTGCTCGAAATTTCCGAAAAAGAAAGTGCGGTTTTTGACAATCGGCGCGCCGAAACTTCCGCCGTATTGCGTCTGGGTTAATGGGTCTTTGGTCGGCGCAAGCGGATTTCTCGCATCGAATTTTTGATTTCTCAAAAAGCCGTAAATTTTGCCGCGTAGATTGTTCGTTCCCGATTGGGTAATGATATTAATAAAGCCGCTCGAAGCGCGCCCGAATTCGGCGACCGCGCCGTTTGTAACAACTTGAAACTCTCTGATTACTTCCTGACTGTAATAAGTTCCGGCAAGCTCGACCGAATCATCATTCGCGCTCGAACCGTCAACGATAAAACTGTTCGCCAAATTGCGCTGACCGGCAACCGAAATTCCTGTTCCGGGAACGGCGGAAGTTTCCGCGAATCTTTGAACGCTGCCGGTGTTGGTGCGCGAAACTCCGGGCAAAAGCAACGCCAGATCGAGAAAATTTCTGCCGTTTAAAGGTAAATTTTCAATATCCTTCGGCAAAACAGTTTCGGCGATCTGCGTTCGATTTGTTTCAATAAGCGGCGTATCGCCCGAAATTTCGATTTGTGCCGACACTTCTTTGATTTGCAGTTGTAATTTTATCTCCAAAGCCTGCCCGACGGTTGCCGTCAGATTTTGTTTGAGTGGCGTAAAGCCGTTTGCTTCCGCTTTGATTTCGTAATTACCGACCGGCAAATAAGCGAAGCGAAAACGCCCGCTTTCGTCGCTGATCGTCGTTTGCGCTTGGTTTGTATCAAGATTCGTTGCGACAACGGAAACTCCTTTAATACTTGCGCCTGTTAAATCTTCAATAGTGCCGCTTAAAGTCGCGGCGGATATGTTTTGTTGGGCGTTGAAAGTTGAAAGACTCAGAAAAAATACGGCTGCCGGTAGAATGATTTTTTGTAATTTATAGATGCTTTTCATAAATCTCCGCTGAATTTCTAAAAGGAAATTCGAGGTTTCAAAAGCCTCAAAATATATTTCCGGCTTTTGATTTAAACAATGACTTCAGAACTCAAAGCAAGTTGCTTTTGCCTCGAGTTTTGGTTTTTAGCTGCGGTTTATTTATGAACGAGCGGGCGGAGCGCGGGGCGCGATGCGGCGGGATAATTCACCGGATTGATGAATTAAATTGTTTTCAAAAATGCCGGTAATTTCTGCCGTCGGCGGACGCGCAAGAAGTGCCGGCGAATAATACCGCGCGGGTTGTTTCCAAACAAACTGATGATTGTAATTATCGTTAATAACCAGACTTGAACCAATCTTCTTAATTAAACTTTCAGAGGGAATATTCGGCAAATTCGGCAGTTCTTTTAACGCCGATTCGCCGTGTGCCAAAAAATCAAAGGCAAGGTCATCGAGTTTGTTTTCGTCGAGAGAAACACGCTTGAAAGGATTTTTGATAAAAATTGCCTGAACGAGAAAATCTTTTATTTCTCGGCTTGCGCAAATAGTGCTGAATGGTTTGAATTTTCTCTTTTCCTCGGGCGGATTAGTCGGTTGAAACTTTCGGGATAGCGGACAGTAAACCATTCCCGTCGGTGCTTTACCGTTTTCCGCCGAAGAAAGAGCAGGCGCAAACACGACTGTCAGCAATGCCCATAATAAAAGCATCGCTGTTAGTTGATTAATAATCAGACAAATCCAATTTCGTGTTTTTATTCTCTCTTGCATTAACCTTTGGCTTGAGAGTAACAAAAATCAGAAATTTGCAAAACCGTTTATCAAAAGATTTAATAGTGTCTGTAAAAAGTAGAGAAATAAATCGTTTCTGAGACAAATAAACTATTATCAATAATTTGGCACTCAACAGACACACAAATAAGTTAGGGCATCCTTTACGGATGCCCTAACTTATTAAAAATAATGGTGATCCGAGAAAAACTCGAACCTACGATCCAATGGTCAAAAGGCAGATTCGCTCTATCAAACCACGCGACCTGGAAGCCTTCAAAACTTTCAAATTGAACGGTATCACCAAGCGCGACGATAAACGTAAGATCGCGTCGGTCAACCGCGAACTTGAAGTCTTGCGGGCAATGCTTAACTTTGCCCTGCAAAACGAGTGGATCCTCAAAAATCCGTTTACGCTGACCAAAAGCGTGATTTCCAAAGCCGCCGAAGTCGAGTGCGACCGCGTTCTGAGTTTTGACGAGGAAGCGCGACTGCTTGCCGTTTGCATTGATAAACGAGCTCACCTCAAGTCGATCCTCATCTGCGCTTTGGACACGGCGATGCGGCGCGGTGAAATCTTCAAAATGAAATGGCGCGACGTTGGCTTTGCAAAGAATGAGATTTATATTCCGCTGACGAACACGAAAACCGAAGATGCTCGAACGGTCGGAATGACTCCGCGCCTCGCGGAAGCACTTGAAAATCTTTGGGCTGTGTCGCCTAAGGATAAAGAACAAACTGTTTTCGGTATTACCGATACGATAAAAACAGCGTGGAAAACAGCTTGCCGGTTAGCTGAGATTGAAGATTTCCGTTTTCACGATTGCCGTCATACCGCGACAACCAGAATGATTGCTTCTGGTTCGCCCCATACGGAAGTGATGAAAATTACAGGGCATTCGCAAATTAGAACTTTTTTGCGGTATTTGAATATCACTTCGGAAACCGCGAACAATGTGGCTTTAAGACTAAATAGTTATCTTGACCAAAGATTAATAAATTCAGTTAATTGAAACTTCTCATATGATGAATTCGAGACGAACGATTGCAGGTCTTTGATGTTCGTTGATGATGTCAGCGGATCAGCCCTTAGAAGGCATTGTTAAACCATATAGGATCAAGATATTTTTTATATAAACTTTTTTACTTTAAGTCTTTTGCACAATACCAGACCAAAGAAGGAATTGTGCATATTACTTATCTTAAATCCTTTGCATAGTAGTAAGACCAAAT
>CAXTMQ010000163.1:0-10503 GCA_964245305.1 uncultured Pyrinomonadaceae bacterium | reverse complement strand
TGTTTGACGGCTAAATCGGCGAGAACTTTTCGGTCCAATTCGATACCGGCGACTTTCAAGCCGTGTATAAATTGCGAGTATTTCATTTCGTTCAAACGGCACGCCGCGTTGATGCGGACGATCCATAATTTACGGAAATCGCGCTTTTTCAATTTTCTGCCCGTATAGGCGAAATTCAGTGCGCGTTCAACCGATTCTTTGGCTGAACGATACAATTTCGATTTCGTTCCGTAATAGCCTTTGGCTAAGGCTAAAATCTTTTTGCGCTTTTCGACGCGCTTGTTACCACGTTTTGCTCTTGGCATTTCTTCACTCCTTAAATTCAATTACGAATTACGAATTTCAAATTACGAAACGGATTTTCAATTCGTAATTCGTAATTTGAAATTCGTAATTAATTTCTTCCGTATGGCAGCATTTTTTCAACGCGCTTTTGATCGCCTTCGGACACCAACGCATCAATGTCGAGATTGCGTTTTCGTTTCGATGTTTTTTTCGTCAAAATATGACGCGCGTGGCTGTGTCCGCGTTTGAATTTGCCGCTCGCCGTCGAGCGAAAACGCTTTGCCGCGCCTTTATGTGTTTTTAATTTTGGCATTTTTCTAACTCCTTGTTTGTTAATCGTTGATTGTTAATTGTTAATTGGGCGGTAGTGTTGTCTTACGATTAACGATTAGCCATCAACAATTAACTGTTTTCAAAATTATAGTTTCGCCGATTTCTTGGGCACGAAAATCACGAACATCTGATAGCCTTCCATCTTTGGCGAAACTTCGACATCGGCGATGTCGGCTAAATCGTCGCGCAGTTTGGCGAGTAAGTTCGCGCCCAAATCTCTATGCGTCATTTCGCGTCCGCGAAAGGCAATGGTGGCGCGAACTTTGTCGCCGCCGGTGATCCAACCCCGCGCACGCTCCATTCGATAGCTATAGTCGTGATCGTCGGTTCCCGGTCGGAATTTAATTTCTTTGACTTCGACCGTAACCTGTTTTTTCTTGGCTTCGTGCGCCCGTTTCTTTTCTTCGTAAAGAAATTTGCCGTAGTCAATGATCCGGCAAACCGGCGGTTTCGCGTTCGGCGCGACTTCGACCAAATCTTTGCCTTCATCGCGGGCGCGCTGAACGGCATCGCGCGAATCCATCACGCCTAATTGGTTGCCGTCTTCGTCAATCACGCGCACGGACGGAACGCGAATTCGTTCATTGGTTCGATGAAGCGGTCCGCGCTGGCGGACGGGACGATTTCTGTTAAATCTTGTAGCGATATTTGTTTCTCCTTAATTTTTAGAGTTCGAGTTTTGCTTTAAGAGTGGCAATGCCGACTCTTAAAGCAAAACTCGAACTCAGCCGCTTGCGATGGCGCGGTTTTCCTTTAATTTTCGCGCCGTTTCTATAAATTCGTCGAGCGTCATCGCGCCCAAATCGCCCTTCACTTTCTCGCGCACGGCGATTTTATTTTCTTCCAATTCCTTATCGCCCAAAACGAGCATAAAGGGAATTTTCTGCAACTGCGCGTCGCGGATTTTCGCACCGATTTTATCAGACTTTAAGTTACTTTCAATTCTGAATCCTTCGGCTTTTAATCGTTTGATGACGCTTTCGGCGTATTCGTTAATTCTATCGGTAATCGGCAGAACTGCAATTTGGACGGGAGCGAGCCAGAAGGGAAATGCGCCCGCGTAATGCTCGATTAACACGCCGAAAAATCTTTCGACCGAGCCGAACAAAGCGCGATGCACCATAATCGGGCGATGCTTTTGTCCGTCCTCGCCGATAAATTCGAGTTCAAAGCGTTCGGGCAAGTTGAAATCGAACTGCACGGTCGAAAGCTGCCACAAGCGTCCGATTGAATCTTCGACCTTAATGTCAATTTTCGGACCGTAAAAAGCCGCTTCGCCCTCGATGCGTTCGTAACCGATTTCGCGTTTGTTCAAAGCATTAACCAAAGCTTTTTCCGCATTCTCCCAATCCGCATCCGAACCGAGATAACCTTTGTTGTCCGCGCCGCCGCGCACCGATAATTCGACTTTGAATTTCTCGAAACCAAAGGTTTTGAAAACATCATAAGCGAAATCAACACAGTCGCCCGCTTCCGTCTCAACCTGTTCGGGCGTGCAGAAAATATGCGCGTCATCCTGCGTAAATCCGCGCACGCGCATCAAGCCGTGCAGAGTTCCCGATAATTCGGCGCGATAAACCGTTCCTAATTCGGCGTAACGAAGCGGAAGTTCACGATAAGAACGCGGGTGTGATTTGTAGATGCCGATGTGAAACGGACAATTCATCGGTTTCAGACGAAATTCCGTGTCTTCGCCGAATTTCTCCGGCATTTTCATCGGCTCGAACAAGGAGTCGGCGTAATTTTCTTCGTGTCCCGAGGTTTGCCAAAGCTGGCGTTTGGCGATGTGCGGCGTGAAAACCATTCCGTAGCCGCGCTTCTGCAATTCGGCGCGCAGATAATTTTCCATCTCGGTGCGGATCGCGCCGCCCTTCGGATGCCAAAAAATCAAGCCTTGTCCGTATTCTTCCTGAATCGAAAACAAATCGAGTTCTTTGCCCAAACGCCGGTGGTCGCGTTTTTCGGCTTCTTCGCGCTGCTTGAGCCAAGCGTCTAATTCTTCCTGCGTCGCAAAAGCAGTTCCGTAAATCCGCTGCATTTGCTGGTTGTTCGCGTCGCCTTTCCAATACGCGCCCGACAGAGCGAGCAATTTAAAAGCCTTTAATTTGTTCGTGTTCGGAACGTGCGGACCAAGACAAAAATCAACAAACGCGGTGTCGTCAATATAATAAGCGGTCGCGGTCTGATCGGCTTTCTCGTCAATCAACTGGCATTTCAAAGGCTCTTCGCGTTTCTCGAAAAGTTTGACCAAATCCTGTTTCGCCAGAACTTCGCGGCGATACGGCAGATTGCGCTTGGCAATCTCGCGCATTTTTTTTTCGATGATCGGCAAATCCGCTTCGGTTAATTGGCGCGGCGCGATGACATCGTAATAATAGCCGTAACGCGGATCGTCCATCAGCGCGGGTCCAACGCCGAGCTTCGTGCCGGGAAACAAATCAAGCACCGCCGCCGCCAGCAAATGCGCGGTCGAATGACGTATCAATTCCAAACCGTCGTCGGTTTCCGGCAAAATCGGTTCGATTGATAAAACTTCATCCGTCTGGTCGAGCGGAAAAGACAAATCTCTTTCTTCGCCGTTGACTTTCGCGGCGATTGATCTTTTCACCAAATCGCGGTCAACGGATTTCAAGACTTCAGCCACGCTCACGGACGCGGGAAAACTTCTTTGGTTTTCGCCAATTTTTACGTTTATTTCGCTCATATTTTTGTTAATTATTATTTGTTCTTCGTCAATAATAAACGGTTAATTATTTCGCTTTTTTGAAACGAACGCCTTGCGGGAAATTCGCATTCAAATCAAGAAAATCAATTAACGATTAGCGATTAACAATTAATGATTAACAATAACTACTACTGAAAAAGATTTGATTTGATAAGAGCGACTTTGCCTTGGCGTTCGTTTTATAATTAAAAAACGCCGATATACGCGCCGTTAGAAGCGCGTCGTAGTAGTTCGTGTCGTAAATGCAAAGTTCTTCGTTAGCATCTTATCAAAAGTTAAAATCGGTAGCCGGAAACAGCTTTAGACTGTCGCCTTTACCGTGCCAAAAGTATTTTGACAAGCAAAAAGACTAACATTTTTTCGCTTATTTTCGCAAGCCGATTTTTTCGGGTTCGATCAAATCGGGAAAATCCGAAGTGGATTTCGATTGAAATAACTAAAGATAGTAAAAAGGAAAATAAGGAAATATATTGATATTTGAACTGCAAAGAAAAATAACGGCTAACTGAGCTTAGTATTTGAAAGCAAAGTTACGACCGTTATATTGTTAAAAATAAAAATGGTAGTCAGTAGCAGACTTGAACTGCTGACCCCTACCGTGTCAAGGTAGTGCTCTACCACTGAGCTAACTGACTATCTCGCGCTTTTCTTCTCGAAAAGCGAACTTCTAAAATACCCAATCCTTTCGATAGGTGTCAAGCAATCGGCGAAAGGACGGTTCGGCAATAGTTAAGAATTTTCGGTCGGTATCGTTGAAGGAATAGTTTCAAAATCAACTTTGCCTTCTTCCAATTCCTTCATTGCGATGCGCGTCGCTTTGCTTTTGCGCGAGTCCATATCAACGCGCGGATTCGCGCCGCGCTGAAGCTGTTTGCTGCGTTGGGCGGCTAAAATAATTTTGCGGTATTTTGAATCAACTTCGGGATTGACGCGCGCGTTTTTTTCGGTTTCTTCGACGAGTTGTTCGGTTTTTTCAGCCATAAATTTAATTCTGTCTCCGGTGGTTTTAATTTTTCGATTGCTCGAAACTATCTAAAATACCTTGAATCGCACGGCTTTGTCTAACGCGCTTGAGTCTTTCGGCTAAAATTATGGTCTGCAAATCGGTAAATGCTCGCAGCACTTCGTCGTTAATCACAACATATTCAAACTCTTCAAAACGGCTGACTTCCTCAAAAGAATTCTGCAGACGCAAAGCGAGATGCGCGCCTTTTTCCGTCGCGCGGGCAACAAGCCGCGAGCGCAGAATTTCAAACGACGGCGGCAAAATAAAGATGCTGACGGCTTCGGGAATTTTATGCCTGACGCTTGCTGCGCCCTGCACGTCAATCTCCAAAATTACATCGTGTCCGGCTTCGATTTCCGCTTTAACTTGATTTAAAGAAGTGCCGTAAAAATTATCGTGAACCGTCGCGTATTCTAAAAATTCGCCCTGTCCGATAAGATTTTTAAACTCTTCGCGGCTGACAAAAAAATAATCTTTGCCGTGCGTTTCGCCGACACGCGGATTTCTGGTCGTATAAGAAACCGAATAACCGATATTCGGCAAAGTTTTCAAAACTTCCTTAATCAAAGTGCCTTTGCCGCCGCCCGAAGGCGAGCTGATAATGATTAAATTTCCGATCATTTTAGTTTTTGATTTTTACTTTTTGGTTTTTAGCCGCAAAAAACTAAAGACCAAAAGCTAAGAACTATTCGACGTTTTGAACCTGCTCACGGATTTTCTCAATCGCCGATTTTATTTCCAGTGCCGATTCTTTGACTGTCAAATTCTGCGTTTTCGAGGCGATTGTGTTGGCTTCGCGGTTAAATTCCTGCGTCAGAAAATCGAGTCGTTTGCCGACTTCTTTTTCTTCGTTCATAATCTGGCGAAATTGTTCGATGTGACTTTTCAGACGCGCGATTTCTTCGGCGATGTCGCTTTTGTCGGCGAGATACGCGACTTCCTGCGCGAGTCTCGCTTGGTCGAGTTCGATTTGCGCGTCGCTTTTCGCCAGCAGATTTTCGATGCGTTTCGTTAATCTTTGACGATATTCATCGGCGACCGTCGCGCTTTCGGCTTCGATGTTCGGCAGATGATTTTCGATTGATGCAAGTAAATTCGACAAATCAATTTTCAGCGATTCGCCTTCGACTTCGCGCATCTTCTCGAGTTCGTCGAGCGCGATTTTGACCGCCGTTTCCACGCCGTTTGAAAAATCTTCGCTCAAATCTTCCGCCTTCGGCTGTAAAGCGTTCGGCAGACGCGCGATAAAATTAAAATCCGGTTCGCCCGTTAAAGAAAATTCATCCTGCATCTGCTTGAGCGCGGAAATATAACCGGCGATCAAAGGGCGATTTAGTTCGTAAACGATTTCGCTCGTGCGTTCGTAATTGATGAAAACATCAACGCGACCGCGCGAAAGCCTGGATTGAATCGAGCGTTTTAAATTCGCTTCCAGATTTTGCAGTTCGTTTGCCAGCCGCAAATTCAAATCTAAAAATCGGTTGTTGACAGTTTTTATTTCGACGGAAACGGCGAAGTTTTCGCCCGTCGCCGCGCCGCGTCCGAAGCCGGTCATTGATTTCATACGTTTGTCGTTTCTAAAATTTCCTCTTCCGCAAATTGCAGTTCGTAAAGCCGTTTATAAATTCCGCCCGCCTCTAAAAGCTCTTTGTGAGTTCCAATTTGAATGATTTTTCCGCGCTCCATCACGACGATTTTGTCGGCGCGGCGAATAGTCGAAAGGCGATGCGCGATGACGATGGAAGTTTTATTCGCCATCAAATTCGCCAGAGCTTTCTGCACCAATCTTTCGCTTTCCGCATCGAGCGCGGAGGTCGCTTCGTCTAAAATCAAAACCGGCGCGTTGATTAAAACCGCGCGGGCAATAGCAATTCTTTGGCGTTGTCCGCCGGACAGAAAAATGCCGCGCTCGCCGACGATTGTGTCATAACCGTTCGGCAGTTCGCCGATAAAATCGTGTGCAAAAGCGACACGTGCCGCTTCTTCGATTTCTTTATTTGTCGCGTTCGGATTTCCGTAAGAAATGTTATAGCGAACCGTGTCGTTGAACAAAACCGTTTCCTGCGTCACGAGCGCGATTTGTTTTTTCAAACTCGCCGTCAAAGCGTCGCGTAAATCCGTTTCGTCCCAAAAAATCGCGCCGCCGGTCGGATCGTAAAGACGCTGAATTAATTTTATCAAACTCGATTTTCCACCGCCCGATTCGCCGACGAGCGCGACCATTTCGCCTTTCGGAATCGTTAAATTCAAATCTTTGACGACCGTTTTCGTTTCGTTTTGATAATTAAACGAAACGTCGGCAAGCGAAATTTTTTCGCGCAGAAGCGGCAGTTCAATCGCATTTAGTTTTTCGGGCAGCGCGTCGTTTTCGTCCAAAACGTCCCAAACGTCTTTGGCGGCGGCAATCGCCTGCATAATCTGATTATGCTGGCGCGAAAGTTTTCGCATCGGATCGTAGCTGCGAAACAGGAAAGCGAGAAACGTGAAAAACTGCGCCGCTTCCATTCTGCCCGAATTGATTTCCAGAAGACCGAAATAAAGCAAGACGACAACGGCAATTACACCGACAAATTCAATAATCGGCGGCGAAAGCGCGGCGACTTTTCCCGAACGCAAATGCGTTTGCGCGATGCGTCCGGCGACTTCGGTAAATCTGCCAAGCTCGCGCGGTTCGGCGGAATACGCTTTGACGATTGTCTGGTTCGTCAAAGTCTCCTGCGCCGTGTCCGAAAGCAGTTTGTTGCTTTCGATAAATTCTTCCGAAAGCCGTCGCAAGGATTTGGAGAATTTCGCGGTCAGCAAACCGATAATCGGCGCGGTCACAATCGCGCCGAGCATCAAACGCCAATTGTAATAAAACGCGCCGCCGAGAAAAACGATCAGCATCAAGCCTTCGCGCAAAACGTCGCGCATATTCGAAGCGACCGAAATCTCGATTGCCGAACAACTCGTTACCAATCTCGACACTAAATAATTCGTGCGATGTCGCTCAAAAAAATGCGACGATTGTTTTAAAAGATGCGCGTAAAGTTCCTGCCGCAAATCGAGGACGGCGGCTTGCCCGATTTTCGCCATCAAATACGACGAGAAATATTCGGCGATGCCTTTTAAGATTGTAAAAGCGATGAGCAGAACGGAAATAATCAGCCACGCGCGATACCAGTTATCGGTCGGAATTAAATTTTGCAAACCGAACAAAGTTTGCGGCACTGCGGTTGAAGGCTGGAATTGACTGAACAGCGGAACGAGCATCGCCATCGTCGCGCTTTCAAACAGCGCACCGAAAATCATCGCCACGAACGCGAGCGCGAACGCTGCCGAATGCGGTCGAAGATATTTGAGAAGTCTTTTGAATTCCGTCATTACGAGTTCAAATCATCGAATATACTTTACCGAATCTTAAAATCCAAAATCGAAACTTTTTCGATTTCAAATTCAATTTGATAGTATAACGGAAAACAAATTTGTGAAATCTCAACTTTTACAATCGCTCTTCGACGATGAAAAACCGCGCCCCTTGACGGTTTCCGAATTGAACGAGCAGGTGAAAAATCAGCTCGAAAAAAGTTTCGCGTCCGTTTGGATCGAAGCTGAAATCGTCAACTTCAAAGCGGCGCACTCCGGGCATTGGTATTTCACTCTGCACGACGGCGATTCGCATCTTCGCGCGGCGTGTTATGTTCGCAATAATCTGCGAATTCGCTTCGAGCCGTTCGACGGTTTGCAGGTCAGAGTGCGCGGCAAGCTTTCGGTTTATCAGCCGAAGGGCGAATATCAAATTTTAATCGAATCGCTCGAACCCGTCGGCGAAGGTGCGTTAAAAGTCGCCTTTGAACAAATCAAAACGAAACTCGCCCGCGAAAATCTGTTCGACGAAGATTTGAAGCGCGAGCTGCCGTTTTTTCCGCGTCGCGTCGGAGTCGTTACATCGCCGAACGGCGCGGCGTTTCACGACATTTTGAATGTGCTTTCACGCCGCACGAAAACCGTTGACATTTGTTTGATTCCGACGCGCGTGCAGGGCGAAACGGCGGGCGAGGAAATCGAAGCGGCAATTAAACTCGCCAATCAATTCAACAAAATTTCCGCCTCGAAAATTGACGTATTGATCGTCGGTCGCGGCGGCGGCTCGTCTGAGGATTTGTGGGCGTTCAACGAAGAGCGAGTTGCCCGCGCGATCAGAAATTCCGCGATTCCGGTTATCTCCGCCGTCGGTCACGAAATTGATGTAACGATTGCCGATTTTATCGCCGACCGACGCGCGCCGACACCGAGCGCGGCGGCGGAAATTGTCGCCGAAAGCGAAGACGCGATTGCCGAATTTCTCACGCGCCGCCGTGCGGACTTATTTCAAACCATTAACTATAAAATTCTGCATTCGCGCTCCGAATTCCAACAGCTCGCGCTGTCGCCTGTGTTCACCGAATTTCCGCGCCGCGTCCGCGATTTGAAATATGGAATCGAAGATTTAGCGAATCGTCTGCGCGAAAATTTTTCGGAAAAATTAGATGAAAAATCAGCTCGTTTGAGAAATTTGACGAATCGTATTTCGCCGCTCGAACTGTCGGCGAAATTGAACGAGCGAAAAACGCGGCTCGCGCTTTTGCGGCAAAAGCAAAATTCTTTGATCGAAAAAAAAATCGGCGACAAAAGCGAGCGATTAAACATCAAAATGGCATCGCTCGACGCGCTTTCGCCGCTCGCGGTTTTGCGTCGCGGCTTCTCGATCACGGAAACCGAAACGGGCGAAATTTTGCGCGATTCCGCAAACGTCAGGCAAGATGATAAAGTGAAAATTAAGCTCTCTCGAGGCGAAATCGAAGCACGGGTTTTAAAGAGCGATGCGAAAATTTAGCCGAAAATTTTAAGCTGTAAAAAATGACAAACTTTGTAGTAAATCTAAACGACGATCAAGACAAAAAAGATACGCGCGCTGACGACGCGAAAAGTATAATTCGACGTAAAGATTATGTTGATGACGACGTGCCGCCGAAGCGCGGCGGCTTTCGCAAATTCTTGAAAATCTTCGCCGCGATTTGTCTTTTAATTTTAATCGGCGGCGGCATCGGCGGCTTTTTTTACTGGCGCAGTCTCAAACAAACGCCGCAGTATTCGCTCGCGCTGCTCGTTGACGCGGCGCGGCGCGGCGATCAAAAAGCAGTTGACGAACTTGTTGACACCGACGCGGTGGTTGACGATTTTATGCCGCAGATTACCGACAAAGCCGTCGAGCTTTACGGGCGCGGTTTAGCTCCGGCGACGATTCAAAAAATCGCGCAAGCCGCCGCGCCGCTTCTGCCCGCCGTCAAACAGCGAGCGCGTTTGGAAGTTCCGAATTTGATTCGTGAAAAAACGAGTCAGTTTAATAACTATCCGTTTTGGACAATCGCCGTCGGCGCGGGAAATTTTTTAGACATCACGACCGAAAGTCAAACGGCGTTTGTCAAAAGCAAAATTCCCGACCGACCGCTCGAAGTAACGATGAAACGCAGCGGCGACAAATGGCAGATCGTTGCCATCAGGGACGAAGTTCTGGCGCGCCGTGTCGCCGAAAAAATCGGGCAGGATTTAATTGCCAACGCGCAGAAAAACGGAGTGAAAAAAGCGGGCGAACAGTTTGGCGTACAGAATCTCGAAGATATTTTGAAACGCTCTGAAGGCATCTTTAAATAATTTATGGCTGAGAAAAAATTGACGTTTGAGAATTCGCTGAAAGAATTGGAAAAAATCGTGCGGCGATTGGAGGAAGGCGATTCGTCGCTCGAAGAAAGTTTGAAGTTGTTTGAAGACGGCATTCGGCTTTCGCGTGAATGTCAGGAGCGACTTAATCAAGCCGAACGCCGCATTGAGATTTTGCTGAAAGACGAAAACGGAATGCCTGCTCTGCAATCAATCGAAGCGACGAATTTGCGCGAAGAACTTGAGCCGCAAATAAAGCGAAGAATTGTTTTTGATAACGATGACGAAGACTCGCCGTTTTAATGATTTTTAAAACTGTTGTTTGAAACACAATGATCTCAAAATAAAAAAAGTTTTGAGTTTTGCTGAAGCAAAACTCAAAACTTTTTTTATTTTGAAAAGAATTAATTTGAGCGAAATCTAAATAAAAATTCGTTCGTTTTATTTAGATTTTTTATTCGCCGTTGATTTACCC
>CAXTMQ010000162.1:0-10571 GCA_964245305.1 uncultured Pyrinomonadaceae bacterium | reverse complement strand
ATTCCGCGCCGTAAAAAATCGCGTTTTTTTCGTGCTTCATTCCGAGCTTTTCCATAATGCGCCACGAACCCGTATTTTCTGGATAAGCGACGGCGACGATTCTCGGCAGATTTTTTTTATTAAATCCGAAATCGAGCCACGCCTTCGCCGCTTCAAAACCGATTCCTTTGCGCCAGAACGGTTTGATTAAAGTATAGCCGACTTCGATTTCCGAAGTGTCGTCGAGCGGCTGAAGACCGCTCGAACCGATGATTTCGCCGGTTTCCTTCCAAATAATCGCGCACGTTCCGAAGCCGTACCTGTCATAGCAGTCAATATAAAACCGCAGCCGCGCCGCCAATTTTTCGGGATTTTGCATTCGCATTCCGCCGAGATATTTATTGACTTCCGGGTCGGAACGCTGCGCGATGAGCGTGTCCGAATCATCGAGCGTAAATTTACGCATTAAAAGTCTGGTTGTTTCGAGCATAAAATTCTTTTTTCGTAATCGAATAATGAACCAGATCGCGCCCGTAAAATTCGCCCATGTAATCGTAGCGCATTCCGAGCTTTTCCATCACGCGCCGCGAATTTGTATTTTCCGGTCGGGCGACGGCGACGATTTCGGCGAGTTCGAGTGTCGCAAATCCGTATTCGAGAAATGCTTCGGACGCTTCGACCGCATAACCTTTTCCCCAAAATTCCCTGCGAAGCGCGTAGCCGACTTCGATTTCATTCGTTTCCGTCAAACGCCAAAGTCCGCACCAGCCGACGAATTCGTTCGACGCTTTTTCGACGACCGCGCAAAAACCGATTCGTTCGGTTTCCCAGCGACCGGAAGTTAATTTCACCCAACTTTCCGCCTCGCCGCGTTCGATTTTGTGCGGGCGGATAAAACGCATTACGTCGGCATCCGAACGCATCGCAAACACCGCGTCAATGTCCGCGTCGTTCATCCGCCGCAAAAAAAGCCTTTCGGTTTCGAGCATAAATTTCAGATTCCAAATTTCAAATTCCAAATTCCAGATTTTAATTTGGAATTTGGAATCTGAAATTTGGAATTAAACGAGATGAATCAGCAAACCGTCTTTTAGTTTCGGCTCGAACCAGGTTGATTTCGGCGGCATAATTTCGCCAACATCGGCGACGGCGAAAAGGTCGTTCATCGTTGTCGGAAACATCGAAAAGGCGATTTTGTATGCGCCTTCGTCAACGAGTTTTTCGAGTTCGTCAGTTCCGCGCGCGCCGCCGACAAAAGCGATTCTTTCATTCGTGCGCGGATCGTCAATATTCAAAATCGGTCTTAAAAGATAATTTTGCAGAATGCTGACATCCAATCTTTCAATCGGGTCGAGCGCGCGCAAACTTTGCAGATTAAAACGCAGTTGATACCACTTGCCGCCGAGATAAACGCAAAAATCGCCGCGCTGTTTCGGCGACTTTTCCATTGTTTCCGCGACGGTAAAAGTCGGCTGAACTTTTTCGAGAAATTCCGTTTCGCTCAAGCCGTTCAAATCTTTAACGACGCGATTGTAGGCGAGAATTTTCAAATCTTCCGCCGGAAAAATTCCCGCCATTACAAAATTATATTCTTCCGTTCCGTCGTGTTGAGGATTCATTTGGCGCATTTTCGTTCGCGCCAGATTCGCGCTCTCGACGCGATGATGTCCGTCGGCGATATACAGCGCGGGAACTTTTGTAAAAGCCTCGACGATTTCATCGGTTTTTTCGACGCGCCAGATCGTATTTTGAATGCAGTTCGGACACGAAAAATTATACAGCGGCGCGGTTTCGGTTGTTTCGGAAATCAGTCGGCGAATTTTATCCGTGTTGCGAAAGGCGAGAAAAATCAATCCGGTTTGCGCCTGAACAGCGAGAATATGAGTCGTGCGGTCTTCGACTTTATCGGGGCGCGTTTTTTCGTGTTTTTTGATTAATCCTTGTTCGTATTCGTCAATCGAACAACACGCGACGATGCCTGTCTGTGAATGTTCGCCATCGGTCAGACGGTAAACGTAAATCGCCGGCTCGTCGTCCTGCGCGAGCAGATTTTCGTCAATAAACCATTGCAGATTTTCACGCGCTTTGACGAGAATTTGTTTTCTGGAAATCGTTTCGTTTTCCGAGAATTCGCCTTCGGGACGAGTGACGCGCAAAAAACTGAGCGAATTTTTCCCAATCGTTTCACGCACTTCCGCGTCGTAAATTACGTCGTATGGAACGCACGAAATTTTCTCCGCTTTGTCGGCAGCCGGTCGCAGAGCGCGAAAAGGTTTAATCGTTGACATTGTTTTTTTTTAGAATTTTATTCGGGTTTATTTTTAAGAATTTCATTTTCCAAAAACCAAAACCACTTTAAGGAATTCTGCCTTCGTTGATTTTGTTGTCGAGTTCGTTATTTTTTTCGTCGAATCCCTGCATCATTTGATTGGCGATACTCGATTTGTCAATTTTCCACGCGCCGTTTTCGCGGATGAACGGCACGACGTTCCACGTCTTAAAAGAATCCTGCATTTCAATCGTTGCTTTATCGCCGTCAATTTTTTCATTGCGGAAAGTTACAGTGTCCTGATTTTCATTAAACAAAGTTTCGCGCTTGATAATTTCGTCGAGCGAAACGCCCTGCGATTTGGCTTCCTGATCAGCCATTTTGAGCGAATCTTTCGACAGAAGAGATTTCATCGCAATCGTATCTTTCTGCTTGATGGCGGTCGTGTATGCTTTCAAAGTTTCGAGCGGCGTGGACGGTTTATTCGCGCCGCCGCACGAGGCGAAAAAAATCGCGGCTGAAATTAAAATGATTGATTTATGAAAAAAGCGCATTTTTGAAAAACTGTAATTAAAATCGCTATACTAAAAAGCCAAGTATAACCAAAAACAAAGGGAGTTAAAAACAGATGGCGCGAAAAAAACTGTCGGCGGAGGAAATCGCCGAGCGTTTGAGCGATGTAAATACGTGGATTAACGAAGACGAAAAAATCAAAAAGCGTTTCACTTTTGAAGATTTCGCCGAAGCATTAAATTTCGTCAACCGCGTCGGCGCAATCGCCGAAAAACTCGATCATCACCCGGACATCACCTTCGGCTGGGGCTACGCCGAATTTGCGATTACGACGCATGACGCAGGCGGCTTAACGCAGAACGATTTCGATTTGGCGCGAGAGATTGAAAATCTAAAGACTGATTAAAAGACCACCGCCGTATAAAATAAAAAAGCTCCTGACTTGTCAGGAGCTTTTTTATGAATTTTAAACCTGGAATCTTAAATGCTGTCCACAATCGCATTCAGCGTCGCCGAAGGTCTCATCGCAGCGTAAACTTTTTCGGAATTTGGATGATAATACCCTCCGACATCTTGTGATTTTCCTTGCGCCTCAATCAATTCTTCATTGATTTTCGCTTCGTTTTCCTGCATTGCTTTGGCAACGGGAGCGAATTTTGCGGCGATTTCAGAATCCGTCGTTTGATTTGCCAACGCTTCCGCCCAATACATTGCTAAGTAAAAATGCGAGCCGCGGTTGTCAATCTGCCCGACTTTTCTCGCCGGAGATTTGTCGGTCGCTAAAAATTTCGCGTTCGCTTCGTCGAGCGCGTCCGCCAAAATCTGCGCTTTTTTATTATTTTGCGTGTTTCCCAGATGCTCGAAACTTGCCTGCAAAGCCAAAAATTCTCCGAGCGAATCCCATCGCAAGTATCCTTGCTGTGCAAATTGTTCGACGTGTTTCGGAGCCGAGCCGCCCGCACCGGTTTCAAACAATCCGCCGCCGTTCATCAAAGGAACGATGGAAAGCATTTTCGCTGACGTGCCGAGTTCCAAAATCGGGAACATATCTGTCAGATAATCCCGCAAAACATTGCCCGAAACCGAAATCGTGTCTTTACCTTCGCGTCCGCGTTTCAAAGTTTCGGTCATCGCGTCTTTGACATCCATAATGCGAATGTCGAAACCGCTTAAATCATAATTTTGCAGATATTTTTCTACTTTTTTGATGATCTGCGCGTCGTGCGCTCGGTCTTTATCGAGCCAGAAAATCGCGGGCGTGCCGGAAAGTTTCGCGCGGTTGACCGCCAGTTTCACCCAATCCTGAATCGGCGCGTCTTTGGTCTGGCACATTCTGAAAATGTCGCCGTTTTCAACTTTTTGTTCGAGCAGAACAGTCCCGTTTTCGTCTTCGACTTTCACTGTTCCTTCGCTTGAGATCTGGAAAGTCTTGTCGTGCGAGCCGTATTCTTCCGCCTTTTGCGCCATCAAACCGACGTTCGGAACCGAACCGAAAGTTTTCGGATCAATCGCTCCGCTGCGCTTCATATCCTGAATAATCGCATCGTAAAAACCGGCGTAAGTTCGGTCAGGGATTATGCAAACGCTGTCTTCTTCCTTGCCGTCCGTATTCCACATTTTCCCGCCGCCGCGAACGAGTGAAGCCATTGAAGCATCAACGATCACGTCCGAAGAAACGTGGAAATTGGTAATGCCTTTGTCCGAATTGACCATCGCCAGTTTCGCCGAGTTTTCGATTGTCCTGGCGATCTCCGCTTTTATTTCCGCTTCTTTCGGATGTCCGGCGATTTTCTCGAAAAGCGTTGCCAATCCGTAATTTGGATTAATATCTAACTCTTTAAAAGTGTCTTTATATTTTTCAAAAACGTCTTTAAAATATGTTTCGACAATCGCCCCGAAAATGATCGGATCAGAAATTTTCATCATCGTCGCTTTCAAATGCGCGGAAAGCAGAACGTCTTTTTCTTTGGCTTCCTCAATCGCTTGCCCGACAAAAGATTTCAACGCCGAAAGATTCATAACAGAAGAATCAATTACTTCACCCGACTTTAACGGCGCATAATCTTTCAAAACTTTTTCGGAATTATCATTGCCGTAAAAAACGATTCTGAACTTTCCTTCCGCTTCAACGGTCGTCGAATTTTCCGTTCCGTAAAAATCTCCCGAATTCATATGCGCGACGAAAGTTTTGGAGTCCGAAGCCCAAACGCCCATTCGATGCGGATTTGCTTTCGCATAGTTTTTGACGGCTTTCGGGGCGCGCCGGTCGGAATTGCCTTCGCGCAAAACGGGATTGACCGCGCTTCCCAAAACGCGCGCGTATTTTTTGTTGATCGCTTTTTCCTCGTCCGTTTTCGGCTCGCTCGGATAATTCGGCACGGCGAAACCTTGCGCTTGCAATTCAGCAATCGCTTCTTCCAACTGCGGAACGGAAGCCGAAATGTTTGGCAGCTTGATAATATTCGCTTCCGGTTTCGTCGCCAATTCGCCCAATTCGGCAAGCGCGTCGGGGATTTTTTGGTCGCCCTCTAAGTATTCGGGAAAGTTGGCTAAAATTCTTCCCGCGAGCGAAATATCGGGAACTTCGATTTCAATATCGGCGGCTTTCGTAAAAGCCTTTAAAATCGGCAAAAAAGAATGCGTCGCCAGCAGCGGTGCTTCATCGGTTAAAGTGTAATAAATTTTTGACATTTCTCAGATTTTATTGATTATTTTCGTTTCAAATTAATATATTCATTGTCGTCCAACTTCTCCAAAAGTTCAACGATGCCAATTTAGACGTGAGCAAAACAGAAAAGTTCTACAACGCGCGACGGCGCGAAAGGCTATTCGGCGTAAGTTTGAAAGGTGAGTTAGAAAGGATGAAGGACGAAGTTTCGGCTTCGTCCTTCTTTTTTATTTTGTTTGTAATAAACATTGCTTTTACAAGCAAATGTCAGTATCTTGAAACCATAAATTCCTTAAAATTATGGCTATTCCTTCAAAAACAATTTGGAAACTTGACTCACACACAGTTGCTAAACACGAAATTTTAAGGCGGTATTTACAGCGTTGGTTTCCTATACTTGAGTCATCTTACAGTAAAGTAATTTACATTGACGGATTTTGCGGTCCGGGAAGATACGAGGGTGGTGAACAAGGTTCGCCACTTGTTGTTTTAGACCTTGCTGTAAATCACGCTACAAAACTGAGAGGCGAAATTATTTTTTTCTTTATTGAAGAGCGTATTGACCGAATAGAACATTTAAGATCAGAAATCAAAAACCTCATTCTTCCTTCTAATTTTACAGTTAGAACATGGGATGGCGAGTTCGCAGAACGCTTTAAACAAATACTTGACCGGATTGATGAAAAGCAAATGTCAACTCCTACATTTATTTTCATTGACCCTTTTGGTTTTTCCGGTGTTCCATTCGATTTAATTGAGCGAGCTTTACAAAAACCAAGAAGCGAAGTTTTTATTAATTTTATGGTTGATTCAATAAATCGTTGGTTGACGCATCCAGATGAAACAATTCATAACCATATTTGCGATATATTTGGGACAACAGAGTGTTTTGAAATTGCAAACAAAAGTTCGGATAGAGTTGGTGCATTGCGCGACTTATATCAAACGCAGTTGAAGAAAACCGCGAAGTTTGTTCGGTATTTTGAAATGCGAGATGAAAATAACAAGCCGCAATACTACTTATTTTTTGCAAGCAATCATCCATTAGGGCATCTCAAGATGAAGGAAGCAATGTGGGGCGTTGACCCGCAAGGTAATTTCCGGTTTTCGGATGCGACTAATCAGCAACAGCAGATTATGTTTGATAATTTCATGCCTGATTTTCTATGGAACGATTTGTTTCAAAAGTTTCGAGGACAGAAAGTCTTAACCGAAACAATTATCAAATTCGTTGAGGATGAAACGCCGTACTTAGGAAAGCACGCAAGGCAAACTTTAAAAGAATATGAAGAACGAGAATCATATCCCAAAATTCAGGTCTCATCCACGAAAGCTAATGGAGACAAGCGGAAAAAAGGTTCTTTTCCAGAAGGCGTTCCAATAACCTTTCCAAGCTAAATAAGTGCTTTTATGATATACCTATATTATAAGTTTCTTATATGAAATGAAAAATCATGAGTGAAAAGTCATCTATCGAATGGACTGAATCAACTTGGAATCCGGTTACGGGCTGTAACAAAATCAGTCCCGGTTGTAAACATTGCTACGCCGAAAGATTAGCCAAAAGATTAAAAGCAATGGGACAGCCGAATTATAAAAATGGATTTAAGCTTACCCTACAGCCGCAAATGCTGGAACTTCCGCTTAGCTGGAAAAAATCGCAGACTATTTTTGTAAATTCGATGAGCGATTTATTTCACAAAAACGTTCCGCTTGAATACATTCAGCAAGTCTTCGATGTGATGAACCGCGCTCATTGGCATCGTTTTCAAGTTCTAACAAAACGCTCGGAAAGATTGGCAGAGTTGAGTTCGTATCTCAACTGGTCGCCAAATATTTGGATGGGCGTTTCGGTGGAAAGTCAAAAATACGTTCACAGAATTGATGATCTGCGAATGACAGGCGCGACAATTAAATTTTTATCTCTAGAACCTTTACTCGGCTCATTAAAGAATCTCAATTTAGACGGAATTGACTGGGCGATTGTCGGCGGCGAAAGCGGTTACGGCGCGCGCCCGATTTTAGAAGAATGGGTAACTGAAATTCGCCATCAATGTCGGAATCAAAACGTCGCATTTTTCTTTAAGCAATGGGGCGGCACAAACAAAAAGAAGACGGGAAGATTATTGGAAGGCAGAACTTGGGACGAAATGCCGGAAGAAAAAATCCAAGCAGCAACGATATAAACATTGTATTCTGCCTTAATCTTCAAAATGATAAAAAGTCCTCTTCGCTATCCCGGCGGAAAAAGTCGCGCAGTTAAATTAATTTCAACGCTGATTCCCGATTTTGACGAATTCAGAGAACCGTTTTTGGGTGGCGGTTCGGTTTTTGTTTACGCGAAACAGCAATTTCCGAATAAAAAGTTTTGGGTGAACGATCTTTATTTCGAGCTTTATAAATTTTGGAAAACGGCGCAGAAAGATGTGGACGCGCTCGCAGGTAAAATTTACGAATGGCGAAATCAATTTCCCGTCGGAAAGGCATTGTTTCAATTTCTTAATCTAAATCTCGCCCGCTTTGATGATTTGGAAATCGCTGCCGCTTTTTTTGTTTACAACCGCATCACGTTTTCCGGCACGAGTTTGAGCGGCGGTTTTAGCGAAGCGGCGTTTGCGGGGAGATTTACCGAAAGCAGTATCCGGTGGCTCAAAGATTTTGCCGCGCTTCCTGATGGCGTAAAGATTACCAATTTTGATTATGAAGAATTGATAAAGCGCGACGGAGAAAATGTTTTTATCTTTCTCGATCCGCCGTATTATTCGGCGAAACGATCCGCGCTTTACGGTAGAAACGGGCATTTACATAAATCGTTCGACCACGAAAAATTTGCCGACGTGATGAAAAATTGCCGGCATAAATGGCTCATCACTTACAACGACAGCGAATATGTCAGAGATTTGTTTTCGTTCGCTAAAATTACTGTCCGGGAAACAGTTTACGGAATGAGAAATGTTACCGAAAATTCCAATCAAAAAGGCACGGAGCTTTTTATTTCAAATTATTTATAGAAAGCAGCCAAACAAGTTTATATAAGAAAATAGAACCGCAGATTTTCACAGATCAACACAGATAAAATCCCGCTTAAATCCGTGTTGATCTGTGAAAATCTGTGGTTTCATACTTTCATTTGTTCGATTAATAGACTATCCCAAAACATAAAATCCTCGGCAGTCCGACAACTTTATATTGCTTGACACGTCTTTGAATTAGAATTATTCTAAATCAAAACTCGAGCAGTAAAAAACAATGCAAGACATAGAAAGTTTGGGATTAACGAAACAGCGTCAGACGGTTTTACAGGCGGTTCGTGAATCGGAAAAACATCTGACGGCGAACGAGGTTTTCGAGGCGGCGCGACGGCTGTTGCCGGGAATTTCATTTGCCACCGTTTACAATTCTTTGAATTACCTGAAAAAAGAAGGCTTAATCGGCGAAATCAGATTCGGCACGGACGCGAATCTTTACGACCGGAAATTGGACAGGCACGACCACGCGATCTGCAACAACTGCGGAATACTGGTTGATCTGGAATTGTCTATTCCGCGCAAATTGTTTGAAGAGGCAGCCAGCCGCTCGAAATTTCAGCCCGACACAATCGAATTAACTCTGCGCGGTTTGTGTCCCGAATGCAAAAGTCAGGAGAATTCGACAGTATAAACGAAGCGATTTTAGAAGAAATAACTTCAGCGAATTCAGAAGAGAAATCTTGAAATGAAACGAATCGGAAACGTCGGTTCGTTTCGCAAAAATCTAAAAAATAAAAAATAAAATAAAAAAATGGCAAATAATACAGAAAATCATAAGGCTTTGGAAGTTAATGATTCGAGTGCGGAAAACTGTGAACCGAGCGGCACAGAGCATTTGAAAGACGGCGAAAATCATAAGGTTTGGGAAACAAATGATTCAACTCGATGTCCGTTCACGGGCGGCGCAGTCAATTTTACGACCTCGACGCGACGGTCGAATAACGACTGGTGGCCTAATATGTTGGATTTGAAAATCCTGCGCCAGCATTCGTCGCTGTCCGATCCGATGGGCGCGGATTTTGATTACGCGGAAGAATTCAAATCTCTGGATTTGGAAGCGGTCAAGAAAGATATTTTCGAGTTGATGACGGCTTCGCAGGATTGGTGGCCGGCTGATTATGGTCATTACGGACCTTTGTTTATCCGTATGGCTTGGCACAGCGCGGGAACTTACCGCGTGCAGGACGGACGCGGCGGCGCCGGCGCGGGCGATCAGCGTTTTGCGCCGCTTAACAGTTGGCCTGATAACGCCAATTTGGACAAAGCGCGTCTTTTGCTCTGGTCAATCAAAAAGAAATACGGCAGAAAACTTTCGTGGGCTGATTTGCTGGTTTTGACCGGCAACTGTGCGCTCGAATCGATGGGCTTTAAGACGTTCGGTTTCGGCGGCGGGCGCGAAGACATCTGGGAACCGGACGAAGCTGTTTACTGGGGCGCGGAAGGCGAATGGCTCGGCGACGAACGCCATTCGGAAAGTATGGAACTCGAAAATCCGCTCGCTGCCGATCATATGGGTTTGATTTACGTCAATCCCGAAGGTCCGAACGGCAATCCCGATCCGATTGGTTCGGCTCATCTCATTCGTCAGACGTTCGGGCGAATGGCGATGAACGACGAAGAAACCGTCGCGTTGATTGCGGGCGGACATACGTTCGGCAAAACGCACGGCGCGGCTGACCCGCAAAAATATATCGGTCACGAACCGGCGGGCGCGGGCATCCTCGAACAATCAATGGGCTGGAAAAATTCTTTCGGCAAAGGACACTCGGGCGACACGATTACGAGCGGCATCGAAGGCGCGTGGACGAAAACTCCGGCGCAATGGAGCCACGATTATTTTGAATTTCTGTTTGAATACGAATGGGAATTAACCAAGAGCCCGGCGGGCGCGTATCAGTGGAAACCGAAAGGCGAAGACGGCGCGGGATTAATTCCCGACGCGCACGACCCCGAAAAAACTCACCAGCCGTTTATGCTGACGACCGATCTCGCGCTCAGAATGGACCCGGAATACGAAAAAGTTTCGCGCCGATTTTTGGAAAATCCCGAAGAATTTGCCGACGCTTTCGCCCGCGCGTGGTATAAGCTGACGCACCGCGATATGGGACCGAAA
>CAXTMQ010000161.1:0-10573 GCA_964245305.1 uncultured Pyrinomonadaceae bacterium | reverse complement strand
ATTTACATATTAAGATAGAGTCGAATAGGAACAAGTGCCAATTTACGACTAATTTTTCAGTCCAATTTACAAAGGCGAATAGAGTTTCTTTGAGAAAAAACATTTCAAGTAAATTTGCTTCGCCGAATCGGACTGCGATTTTTATAAGAAAGCGGCTTTTGAAACGGTAAAATCTATCATAATCGTGAGCGGCACTCTTTCAGACGCCAATTTCGAGGAATCTTCCATAGTCTAATGAAGCAGTGCTGTAACTCTCAAGCCAAGCATTGACGGTTACAAGTTTGTCTATTATTCTAATGTTTGACTTTTATTCGTTTCAAAAACGGCGCAATTTATAATTTTTATACGCATTTTCCGACGCAACGATTCCGAAAGCCGTTAATAAATATGAAAAAGCAAATTGGCGGTTTTCCGTTTGTTTCCCTGTCCGACCGCAGCGTGTCCGGCGTTCCGATGCATCGTCAAATTTATGAAAAAATGCGGCGGGCGATTCTTCGAGGCGAGATCGGGGCGAAATCGCGCGTTCCGTCGTCGCGCGCTCTCGCCCGGCAGCTCGGCGTTTCTCGGACAACAATCGTCAATGCTTACGAACAGCTTTTCGCCGAAGGTTATCTCGAAAACCGGATCGGCGCGGGAACTTTTGTCGCCGCCGTGTTGCCCGAAAAAATGCTGCAAGCTCCGAAAATAAGAGCCGTAAAAACTTCCGCCGCTTTTTCGCGCGAGCTGAATCTTTCCCGGCAGGGCAGCCAAATGGCGTGTGCCTTGAAAAGCGTTTTGCGCGAGCATTCCGCGAACAAACCCGTCCCTTTTCGGAACGGCTCGACGGCGATTGATCATTTTCCCTTCGACACCTGGGCGCGCATTGCGGCTCGCTGGAATCGGCACGCGCCGACCCTTGCGCTGGGCAGCGACGATTTAGCCGGATTTTATTCGCTGCGCCAGAGCGTTGCCGCGCATTTGAAATCCGCTCGCGGCGTAGTTTGCGAACCCGAACAAATCATTATTACCGCAGGAGCGCAGCAGGCGCTCTCTTTAATCGCCGCAGTATTTTTAGAGCGAGGCGACGAAGTTTGGATGGAAGACCCCGGCTACACGAGCGCGCGCAGCCTTTTCGTGCTTTCTGGCACGAAATTGATTTTCGTTCCGGTTGACGAAGACGGATTAAGCGTTAGGGCGGCGCTTGAGCGAAGCAAAAAACCGAAGCTGATTTATGTAACGCCTTCGCGCCAATATCCGCTCGGCGCGACGATGAGCGTGGCGCGGAGGCTTTCGCTGATTGAAACGGCGCGAACTGCGGGCGCGTGGATCGTCGAAGACGATTACGACAGCGAATACCGCTACGCGGGTCATCCGCTGGCATCCTTGCAGGGACTCGACCGTAACGGGCGCGTGCTGTATGTCGGAACGTTTTCAAAAACGATTTTCCCGTCTCTGAGGCTCGGCTGTCTGGTCGTTCCGCCGGATTTGGTTGACGTTTTCGCCGCCGCGCGGATGCTGCACGGCGCGCATTCGCCCTTAATTGAACAGGCGATTTTAGCCGAGTTTATCGCCGAAGGACATTTCGCGCGGCACGTCCGGCGAATGCGAACGCTTTACGAAGAAAGGCAGCAGATTTTAGTCGAGGAAGTGGAACGAAACTTAAAAGGGCTGCTTGAGATGAAAGCCGCCGATGCCGGAATGCATCTCGTCGGCTGGCTGCCCGACGATTTCGACGACCGGGAAGCGGCGCGGAAAGCCGAGGCGGAAAACATCAGATTGTCCTCGATTTCCGAGCATAGCATCAACGAATACGGGCGCAATGGATTAGTCTTCGGCTACGCGGCGTTCGACGAAAAACAGATACGAAACGGAATCGTTAAACTGACCGAAATTTTGACGGAAATGGCGCGCAGCCGAAACAATCCGGTTCAGAGAAAATCGCGCACCGCCGCGAGCGTTAAAGGTTTCCGTTGCGCTTCCCGTTAAAAATTCCGATGGTCAAAGGCAATTCTGTAAAATTATGGCTTTAGATTTGAATACGAGTAAATTCAAGCTCATCGGCGGCAATCTCGCTCTTGATTTCGTAAATACCGTGAACGGCAGAACGAGCAGCCCGAATAAAAAAAACGGGCGCGATTATTATGACGCATATCCGACGGACAAGCTGGAAAATTACACTGACTTAATCGCCTGGAGCTTGAAAACAGGACTGATTAACGAAAGAGAAGCGAAAAAACTTCTTCAGGCTGCAGAAGACAACTCGCAAGCAGCGAAGGCGGTTTTAAAGAGAGCCGTTAATCTTCGGGAAAGCATTTATCGCCTTTTCAAATCGGTAGCGGAAGGCTGGCAGCCGCTAAATGGAGATTTGGAAAAACTGAACCGTGAACTGAGCGTCGCGCGCCGTCATCAAAAATTGTCCGCGGCGAAAAACGGCTTTGCATTTGAATGGATTGGTTGCGCCGAAGCCCTCGATGCGATGCTCTGGCAAATTTCCGAATCGGCGGCGAATTTGCTCGTCAGCGGAGATTTAACGAGAATTCGCCGGTGCGCGAACGATGTCTGCAACTGGCTGTTTCTGGACACGAGCCGTAATCGAACAAGAGCGTGGTGCGTGATGAAAGATTGCGGCAACGTGGCGAAAGTGCGCCGATTCAGAGCAAAGCAACAAGCAGAACGGTAATTTTAATCGCATCCTTTTTATAGACCGATTTTAACTCCGGCAACTGACGGCGGAAGCGGGATTTCGTTTTTCAATCTCGCATCGCTAATCGGCTTACCAGCCTTCAAAGATAAAGGAATCACGCCCGCCCAAACGTCCAGCGCGTAATCTTCCGCGTCGTCAATGGGATCGCCCGCGCGGATTTTCGCCGACGCTTCCGCGAGAGGAAGCGATAAAACAATCGTGCCTTTGAGTTCGTTTTTTGACGGCGGACGGATTTCAGCCCAGCGTTCAGGAACGATGTGTTCGGTAAAAGCCTTAAGCGCATCGTATTTTTCCCGCTCGCCTTCTATGATTTTCGCCTTGCCGAAAACGACGACCGAGCGGTAATTCATCGAATGATGAAACGCCGAACGCGCCAGCACCAGCCCGTCAATCAATGTAACAGTTACGCAGACATCAATCTCCGAAGCCATCGCCCGCATCATCCGGCTCGCAGACGAGCCGTGAATCAGCAATTGGTCGCCTGAGCGCGCGTAGGCGGTCGGCAAAACGAAAGGTTGTTCGTTCACGACAAAACCGACGTGGCAGACAAAGCCTTCGTCAAGAATTTTGTAAATCGTTTCGCGTTCAAAACTCCCGCGTTTCGGCAAACGCTTTATTTTTGTTCTCTCGGTCGTTTTGATAATTTCGTTCATAAATTTTCGACTGCTCGCTTCAAATTCTATTCAGGCTTTTGATAAAACAGTTCTGCCGCCAAAGCCGCCGGCAAACCGATGGAAAACATTAAAATCACCGCGTTTTCCACAAATCCCCACAATGAAAAAGGACGCGGCGGAATATTGCTGAGCGGCAACACGACAAAGCTCATTACGGTTTGCACAAAGATTCCGTAAACAACTGCGCTCAACCATCTATTCCAACGCAAAAACGGCAGTTTCGGATAGAACAGCAAAAACGCCGCCGTCCAGCAGATTGCAATAATGTAATGAAACACCGCGCCCCAAACGACCATTTCATTGCCGCCCGCGAGAGCCGCTTTGCCGAACCAGCCGCTGGCGATGTATTTAAAAGTTCCGACGACGTTGCCGCCCGCCAAAATAATAATCGCGGCGAGAATGTCTATCGTTCCGGCTATTATTCCGACGAGTAAGATTTTTATCGGTAAATTCTTCATCGGTAAATGATAGGAATTTCACGGCTTTGCCTTGGCTGTTAAAGTTATTTGTTTATGTCCTGCCGGGCTTCAAGCTGCTTCAGCAACTCGTTCAGATTGCTCTGCCGGTCGTTCGGCGCGGCTGCCAATGCTGCTTTGATTTCGTTTTTCGCCTCGTCGAATTTTCCCTGCGCGCTATACATTCGCGCGAGTCCTTCGTGCGTGAACCATAGTTCGGGATGCTTTTTCGCGTTTTCGCGGAAAATCGAAAATGCCTCATCACTGCGTTTTTCAGTCAACAGCTCGCGGGCGAATTGATGCGCTTGTTGCGGCGTGCCAAGCTCCAACGCGCGTTTCTGCGCGGCGGCGGCTTCGCTCTGGCGATTGAGCGCGGTTAGGACTTTCGACTTCGTAATTTCGTTCTCAAAACGATCTTCATTCTCGATAGACTTTTCCGCATACGCCAGCGCGTCGTTAAGGTCAATTTTTTCCGCGAGCAGATAATTAGCCGCGTCGTCCCAACTCATCCACGTATAGCGCGAAAGCGTGCGAAGCTGTTTCTTTAAACTTTCCCGCACTCTTTCATGGACATCTACCGCCACTTTAAAGGGGACTTCGATTTTCTCCCATTTCAATTTAACCGTCGCTGAATCCGGCTGAAGCTCGTCGAAATCAAACTCAAGCGCGTTGTGCATCTCCGCCGGTTTCGGCTTGACGTTCACGCGCAGCGCGTCTTCCTTTTCATCGTAGGTGAAAGAACCCCACGAGGTCGAGTTTTTTGAAAAAATAATCGTCCATTCATCAGCGTTCGGAATCGTATGTAGTCCGTAGATTCCTTTGTCGAGCGTTTTGCCTTCAATCGTTACCGGATCGCTGATCGTGATTGTCGTGTTGGTATTCGCGCCCGTTCGCCACACTTTTCCGTAAGGAACTAAACCGTCCCAAATCTTCCGATTATTCACGAGCGGTCGAGAATATTTAATAGTGATATTAGTTATGCCGATTCTTTGCGTAATCTCTGCGGATTGACTCCGAAGCGGCAGGTCGAGGACGAATGATTGCCCTAAGATTACGCCCGACGCGGCTGCCGTCAACAGGCAAAATAAAAATCCCTGTAAAATTGCTTTTGACATAAATAACGATCTCCTCAATCATTGACTTTCGTATAGTCGTTGACCCAATTAACTTCCCAAGTCTTGCCGCCGTCGTTCGAGAATGCCTGTTCATCATAACGTCCTGCTTTGGAAGTTGCGGCAGCAAATGTAAATCGAACCAGAATGGCGCGGTCATTGAATTGTTCCTGGTCGTAGAATACGCCCACGCCGTTCTTGAACTCGCCGAACATCGGCACATTAAAACCGCCGCTGCCGGCAAAATTTAGTGTCCATTGGTTCGTTTGCGGATTATACAGCCGCAGTGCCACAAATTCCCGGCGACCATTCGGTCCGTTTGTAACGATCTCGACCAGGTTGGCTTTGCCGTCCCAGATCTTTCGCTGCGACGCTGTGCCGCTCGAATCAGTCCAAACGGTTGAGCCGGAAAGCGGATTTTTGAGCCGCCTGATATTGATCTTCCAGTCGCCAAACTCCCAGTCAAAGGCGTGCTGACCGTCACGTTCCTTCGCTGAAAGCTGAGTATAATTATCCCGCAATGACGTATCTCGAACTTCGGGAATATCTTTCACGCGCGTATCGGTTGCGAGCCAGTTTAGTTCCCACGTCTTGCCGCCGTCATCGGAGAATGACTGCTCGAAACGTATCGAATCCGCACTGCTTTTTATGATGATGAACCGCGTCAGAATAGCGCGCCCGTCAAAATCTTCCTGATTGTAAAACTCGCCGCGTCCGTCTTTGAGTTCGCCAACGGTCGGCTTCGCCAGCACGCCGCCTTTGACGTTGGCAAAATTCAAACTCCATTGACGCGATTCGGGATTATAAAGCCGCAAACTTAACGCTTCGATGCGTCCCGCCGAACCTTTGACATCGAGTTCGACCAGATTGGCGCGACCGTCCCAAACTTTTCTGACAATGGTCGTGCCTTCGTATTCAACCCAATCGCTTGAGCCGCTCAACGGTTTTACAAGTCGTTTCAGTTTTGTTTTCCAAGTCCCGATTTCAAAGTCGAAATCCTTTTGCCCGTCGCGTTCTTTAGTTGTTTGTTGAGAAGCCGTCTTTGAATTTGATTGGGCGGAACACTGATGAGCCTGAAATAAGATGACTGCACACGATAATAAAAAATAAGTTGGTAAGTGTTTAAATGTTTTCATTACTAAAATTTCTCTATTTTTTTGTTCAACTACTCCGAAAACTAAAATGTCCGTTTGAAATTTAATCCGATTCATCCTTCGTTCGTGTGAACGTCATTAGCCAATTCGCTTCCCAAGTCTTGCCGCCGTCTTCCGAGAACGCCTGTTCAAAACGTATGAAATTCTGGGTAATATCAAAAAAACTGTTGCGGTCGAAAATAGCTTTGCCGTCGAACGATTCGTGGTCGTAAAATTCACCGCGTCCGTCTTTGAATTTGCCGCTCATTGGCGGTTGCAAAACGCCGTCAGAACGGCTTGCCCAGTTAATACTCCATTGGCGCGTTTCGGAATTGTAAAGACGTAATCCCAAACCTTCGATGTGTCCCGCTGGTCCGTCAACTTCAAGTTCAATCAAACTTGCGCGCCCGTTCCAAACTTTGCGGACGACCGAAACGCCGTTGTATTCGACCCAATCAGTCGAGCCACTTAACGGTTTGCGAAGACGTTTGACGTGAGTCTTCCAAGTGCCGAATTGAAAATCAAAATCCGATTGTCCATCGCTTGCCTTAGAAAGCTGATTCGTCTTCGACGACTGTGCAATCGGCGCGTCAATCGGCTGCGCCTTGACTGATTCGCCTTTTGCTCGCGTATAAACATTTATCCAGTTAGTCTCCCAAGTTTTGCCGCCGTCCTCTGAAAACGCCTGCTCGGAACGACCCGAATCAGCCGTTAAAGGAATGAAAATGAATCTAACAAGAATCATTCTGCCGTTAAAATCTTCTTGGTCGTAAAACTCGCCGCGATTGTTTTTGAATTCGCCATACATCGGCACGCCCAAAGCTCCCGAACCGACGCTCGAAAAAGTATTCGTCCACTGCCCGGATTGCGGGTTGTAAAGGCGCAACGCTAAAAATTCCAAGCGTCCCGACGGAGCATCAACCGTAACTTCCGCCAAATTAGCCTTGCCGTTCCAAATCTTGCGACAGACGACCGTTCCGTTTGTTTCAGTCCAAACGGTCGAACCCGTCAGCGGTTTCTGAAGCCGCGAGATTTTGACGTTCCAAGTGCCGATTTCCCAATCAAAATCGTGCTGCCCGTCGCGCAGTCGGAAATCGGTTTTTGATGCGTCCGGCTTCGTTTGAGCAGGCGCGGCGGGCGCGGTTTGCGCGATGATAAATACAATGCCGACGAGAAAACAAACCGATAAATTTTTAAATGTTTTCATTAAAACTCTTATTTCTCCATTTTTAAGAAATAAAATTGTATTTCAAAATTGGCATCAAAAAAAGAGCCAATTTTGGACAATTTTATCAAACCAATTCATAATCGTTTTGAATATGTCTTACCCGCCATTCATTACGCTCGAAGAAGAATCCGGCGTTCCGCTTTACCGGCAGATTTACGAGGGCGTTCGAGGCGCGATTTTGTCGGGCGAGCTTTTGCCGGGCAAACCGCTCCCGGCTTCGCGTTTTTTGGCGCAGCAGCTCGGCGTTTCGCGGACGACAATCGTCAACACTTACGACCAGCTTCTCGCCGAGGGTTATCTCGAAAGTCGCGCGGGCGCGGGAACGTTCGTCGCCGCGCATCTGCCCGAAGAATTTCTCAACACGCCCAACATCCAGCGGCAAAAAAATCAAACGGAAACTCCGAAGCGCAATTTGAAATTGTCTCGCTACGGAAAAAATGTTTTTGCGGAAAGCCCGACAATTTTACGAAACAGTCCGCTGACACCCGCCGTTGCTTTTCAACACGGACTCGCGGCGATTGACGAATTCCCTTTCGACGTTTGGACGAAGCTGGCGAATAAAGTTTATCGAACGTTGCCGCGTGATTGTTTCGGCTATGGCGAACCGGCGGGATTTTATCCTTTGCGCGAAGCGGTTGCGGCTCATTTGAAATCCTCCAGAGCAGTCAACTGTTCGCCCGAACAAATTATCATCACGACGGGAGCGCAGCACGCTTTCGATTTAATCGGCAGAGTTTTGCTTGAACCGGGAGCGGAAGTTTTGGTTGAAAATCCCGGTTACGTGGGGGCGAAACAAGCGTTTCAATCTTTCGAAGCCAGACTCGTTCCCGTGCCGGTTGATGAAAACGGTTTCGATTTGTCGGCAACGCCGAAGAAAAATCTAAAAGCGCGGCTCGCGTGCGTTACGCCGTCGCATCAATTTCCGCTCGGCGTAACAATGAGTTTGGCGCGGCGGCTGCAGCTTCTCGAATGGGCGCGCGCAGCGGAAAGCTGGATTGTCGAAGACGATTACGACAGCGAGTTTCGCTACGCGGGTCGCCCGCTCGCGTCGCTTCAAGGACTCGACCGCAACGGGCGCGTTTTCTACATCGGAACTTTTTCAAAAACAATTTTCCCCGCGCTGCGCTTGGGCTGTCTCGTCGTACCGGAGGATTTGGTTGAAGTTTTTACAGCCGTTCGCGCTCTAAACGGCTCGCACTCGCCGCTCGTTGATCAGGCGACGCTCGCCGAATTTATTACGGAAGGACATTTCGCGCGACACATTCGCCGGATGCGCCGGCTGTATGAAGAACGGCAGGAAATTTTAATCGCGGAAGCGAAAAAACGCCTTGCGGGATTTCTCGAAATTAAAAAATCGATTTCGGGAATGCACGTCATCGGCTGGCTCAACGAAGACGTGAAGGACACTATAATTGCAGAAAAAGCCGCCGCGCTCGGAGTCAAAGCATCCGCCGTTTCATCATATTCGCTGACGAACCGAAAAGAGCGCGGCGGCTTAGTTCTCGGCTATACGGCAATCAATGAGGAGCAGATTAAAAAAGGCATCAAGAAGCTGACGCGAGTCGTAGAAAATTGAACATAAACCAACACCATAATTCGTTTTCGAGTCCGCAACCCGGTTTAGTTAATCGCGCGGCGGACTCGACATACATATTTCATTTATTAAATCGCGGTTACTCCTCGCCGTCACCGGAATCTCCGTCATCAGAATCGCTGTCTGCTCCGTCTTCCGAACTGTCGCCATCGGAAGCGGCTTCGTCCGAATCGGAGTCACCGGTATTATCGTCGTCGCTGCTCTCATCAACCGAATCGTCGGAATCGTCTTCGGTTGAGTCATCGGAATTTTCCGCATCATCGCCGGCATCACTGTCTTCCGACTCGTCCGATTCTTCGGATTGGTCTTCCGATTGTTCGTCTTCCGATTCTGCCTCTGCTGAATCTTCTCCGTTTCCTTCGTCCTCTGAATTTTCGTCGTCTTCTTCGGACGCGCCGCCTTCGGTTTCGATTACTTCCGTGCGCTCGCCCGTATCGCTCAAACTCAACGGATCGTTGTCCGCTTCGTAAGTATCGCTCGTTCCGCTTTCGTCGTCGCGCTCTTCGGTAACTTCGGTTCTTTCGCCTTTGTCGCTGAGACTGAGCGCGTTATTGTCGGCTTCGTAAGTGTCTTTCGTGCCATCGTCCTCGCGCGTTTCAGAAACTTCTGTTCGCTCGCCCTTGTCGCTCAAACTTAACGAGTCGTTATCGGCTTCGTAAGTTTGCTCGTTGCCTTCTTCATCGGTTTCGACGACTGATATGCGTTCGCCTTTGTCGGATAGGCTTAGAGCATCGTTATCGGCTTCAAATGTTTCTTCGGTTTTCGGTTCGTTGCTCATAAATATTTTTTCCTGAATACAATTTAATTTTTTTGTAATTTCATTATAGCAATTAAAAAAGACGTAAACCGATGCCGGTAACGATGCCCTGAAGCAAAGACACAAGTGCGGAGCGAAATCAAATTACGCGTTCGCAAATCCATTGCTTGTAATTATAGGGATATTTAGGTAAGAAATTTAGTTGCGTCCGATAATGAAATTAAAACTTTAATATACCAGACCCTCAAAAGTAAGGTCATTCTCTTTCAAAACTCACAAAAAACCTAGAAGTTTAATTGAACGCAGAACACTTACAAAAAAAAAGACTCGCCACAATCGGCGAAGAAACGGAGACGCTACACTTGCAGATATTTGTAAAAACGTTCTTCGAGAAATATCTTTAAATCGTCAACGCTCTCTAACATTTCGTTCAGGACCAATTTGCCATCCTGCTTTATAAAGATCTGTGGCAAGTCTTCAACTACAAGAATCGTAATCTGATACTCCCTCCCTCCTACCTGTCCGCCAAACTCAAGATGCGCGGTATCCGAATCGGTTAGAGCAAAACAATTCATCTTCATAATGTGGATCAGGTCAGAACGCTCATACACAGTAATCATATTCGACAAATTTTAACATAAATCACTATTGCTCCCCGAACTTAATTACTCCCATACTAGTATAAAATCTTAAGAAAACCTGTTAAGAAGACCTTGCTTGCAAGTCAGATTCAACTTCGCCCATCCAGCAGGCTTTATAAAAAGCAGGCATTTTAGGTTTATCGCAAAAAATCAGGCGAACAAGAAAGCATCGCACCGTTATCGGACGCGGCTTCCTCTTTTACCGAACACAATTACAGAGAAAATAATAACTACGGACTTTATTTAACCCAAGTTGCCAGTTATTAAATAAAAGCCTTATCAACTTGATAAGCGAA
>CAXTMQ010000160.1:9554-10579 GCA_964245305.1 uncultured Pyrinomonadaceae bacterium | reverse complement strand
ACGCTTCGACTTCCAAAGAAGGGTTCGGCGCGACGGGTTCGGGAATCGGGACGAGATTTGCCGTGACGTATTCGCCGCCGGTCGTCACCGATTCGACGCGGGCGCGGCTCAAGCCCTGAATTAAAATACGAATTCTGCCGTCGGGCAACTTTAACATCCGCATTATGACGGCAACCGTGCCGACTTTGTATAAATCTTCCTGCGTCGGTTCTTCCTTGTCCAAATCTTTTTGAGAAACCAGCAAAATCATCCGATTCCCGCTTAAAGCCTCGTCAATCGCCCGGATCGAACGGTCGCGCGAAACGAACAGCGGCACGATCATAAACGGGTAAATCACGATGTCGCGCAGCGGCAGAACCGGCAATTCCGGCGGAATGTTAGTCTGCGGGTCGCCGAACTCGGCTTCGCCCAATTTCTCAGAGAAATCTTCAATTTCATCCATAGCTTAATGTTAAAGAATCTCGGCGGAAAGGGCAAAGGAGTGAAAGAATGAAGGCGAAAGGATGAAAAGAGAGGCAAGTCAATTTTTTAACTTGCCTCTTTTTGTTGTTTTCGGGAATTATTACTCGTGCGTTCAGGATTTTTTATCCTTCATCCTTATTATTGCTCCGGTGTCGGCGGCGTTGGCGGTTTGACAATGACGATGCGTTTTTTTTTGTTTTCGATTCCTTCGCGGAGCTTTTGTAAGCGACGGAGTTGTTCCGGCGTTAAACTTTTCGGCTCGTCCGATTCGTCGTCGGACACTACCAATTTGCCCGTTTTTTTATCCCTGATGCCGTTTTCGTCAATTATCATATCGCCCATTTCGATTTTTTCGTCGCTGACGACGATTTCGTCCGTCTGATCGTTTTGCTTGTTTGACTTGGCGTTCGGCGTTTGTTTTTTCGGCTCTTTCGCGTCGTTCCTGATCGTCTCAGCCGACTGCACCGGCGCGGCGGTGACGGGTTTTTCATCCGATTTCTTTTCCGCTAAAACGGGGTTGGCATCGGACGTTTCAACATTTGTCATTGCGGAATTGGCGGGCG
>CAXTMQ010000160.1:4028-9544 GCA_964245305.1 uncultured Pyrinomonadaceae bacterium | reverse complement strand
ACGGCAAAAGTATTCATTTTTTCCGCGTTCGGATCGGCTGCGGCGTTATTCGACGAAGAGACATTGGAATTCAAAAAATATCCGGCGGCGAACAAAACGCCGAATAAAAGAATTCCAATCGTCGCGCCGACCGCTTTCGAGCGTTTCGGACTTTGCGTCGCGGCAATCGGGCGCAGAACGGTCGTCTGCGCTTCCGAATCGTCGCCGCCGACGGTCGTTCGATAATTTTCCCGCGCGTCCGAATCGTTTGCCGCAACTTTCGTTTGAACTTCGGACTCCGCGCCGACGTTAGTTTTCGCGCCGATAATTTTCGTGTCCTGCGTTAAGAAATCCGCCGTCAATAAACCGCCGCCGGCTGAATTTACCGCGAACAAATCAATCGTTTTATCGCATTCGTCGAGCGTCTCGCGCATTTCCGCCGCCGTTGCCGGGCGTTCGTCGGCATTCAACGCCATCGTTTTTTGCAGAACTTCCGCCACGCCTGGCGGAACCTGGCGATTGACCAGATTCGCCGGAATCAGCGAGTCGGATTGCTTGTTTAAAACATTCATCGCCCGCGTCAGCGCATCCGCCGGCGGAATTCCGGTCAGCAGATGATAAATCGTCGCGGCGAGCGAATATAAATCGCTGCGCGGCTCTGTTCCCGCGCCCTGAATTTGTTCCAGAGAAGCGTAACTGCGCGAAAAACCGAAGATGCTTTTGGCGGCGGTTTGATTTTGCGCGTCGGTCGGATTTCCCTTCGCCAAGCCGAAATCGAGCAGAACGATTTGTCCGCTCGGCGTTAATTTTAGATTCTGCGGCTTGATGTCGCGGTGAATAATGTCCTGATTATGAAGGTATTCGAGCGCGTGGCAAAGCTGGTTCGCCCAATCAAGCACGGTTTCGAGCGAAAACGCTTCGCCGTTTTTCTCCATTCGCTCGGCTAAATCTTCGCCCGCGATGAATTCCATTACGAGAAACTGCCCGTCGTTTTCGCTGAAATGATCGCTGACGCGCGGCAGAGCCGTGTGTTTGAGACTGTTCAAAAGTCTCGCTTCGCGCTCGAACGCTTTGCGAAGATTTCCGTCTTCAAAAACGGTTTCCTTGATGGCGACGGTGCTTTTGAAACGCTCGTCGGTGGCGACATAAACTTTGCCCATTCCGCCCTGACCGATTTGTTTGTCAATGCGGTAACGATTTTGTAAAACTGTTCCTGTCTCGATCATTACTTTTTCTCGACTTCAACGGCAATTTTTTGTGCGTTCAAATTACTATAACCCGTCATCAGTTATTAATTAAAGCGAAAGAAGCGAACTGTTCGTATCAGCCCGCTTCTATTTTTAACGTAATTTGTCGGAAAAAAGTTTATCTATACGCGCCCGAACCGATTTGCGGCAAATTGTAAACCTGCGCCAGAGCGTTTAATTCGCGGCGTACGTTCGCCCAATTCGTTTCCGCGCCGCCGCCTAATTTGCGACGATTCATCACGACATTTATATCAGCCGCAATATCCAAACAACGCTGAACTTCCGCTTTATTTTCAATCCAGCGGTCGCGCCTATCGAATTCGCTGCGAAGCTCGTCGGTCGCCGCTTCCAAATCTTTAGCGCGTTGATTCAAATTGTCTTCGCGCCGCGATCCGTCGAGCCGCGAGCGGTCGAGCGAACGGTCGAACTGCGACACGAAACGGTCGGTACGCTCTTCGACGTTTTTGATAAGACGGTCAACCTGCGCTTTCGTATATTCTCTGCCGCGACCGCGACGCTGCGCGAAACTCGCGTCCGCCAAAGCCAAAACGACGAACAATGCCGCCAAACCCGTTGTAATTTTCAAGATATATTTATTCATTTTTTTTCTCTCCGTAAAAATTTAATTTTCCGGCGGCGATTGTTCGAGGAGAGCATCGCTTGCACCGCATTTTCAAGCGTTTCAATCGAACGCTTCTTGAATATGACGCGGCGTTTTTGGAAAAAGTCGAACAAATTTCTCTGTTCTTTTTCCGATGAATTTTAAAAATAATCTCGTCGCGCTTTGTTTATCGCGCGGCGCGGCTTGAAAATTGCTCTGACAATTTCCAAAATTCGATTAGCATTATGCCGCCTTTTAAACTTCATATTAAAACCGCTCTGCTCGCGTCGGCGGTCGCGCTCGTCGCGCTTGCTGTCGCTTTGCTTTTGATCAGCGCGCGCGTGGCAAATCAGGTGCGCGACGAGCAGAAACAGCTCGCGCAGCTCGAAGCCGACAATTTAGCCGAGCATCTTTCGCTTTTTCCGGCGCAGGACGACGCGGATGATTTAACCCGATTGGCAAATTTAATCAGCGGCTCGCGCCCGAATTTGACGACCGTACGCGTTTGGCAGATAGACGGCGTTGATTTTATCGAACAAGCCGCCTCGGACGATAGTCTGCCGCCCGAAGAAATTCCCGCCGAAACGAAAATTGCTTTGCGCGGCGGCGAGGCTTCGCAAATCGTCAGCCGACCGCAAAACGCCGAAGAGAATTCTTTGTTTCGTGTTTTCGCCTCGATTAGAATTAAAAACCGCGTCGTCGGCGCGGTCGAAATCGTCGAAAAACTCGACACGATTTCAAGCATCGCGCTGCGCTACATCGCCAATTTATGGTGGATCGCGCTGGCGACGATTATAATTATGACGAAGTCATTTTAACTCTTATTTCAAAACGTCGTTTATCTGCCGCTCGAACGTCTTTTATCGGCGATGGAAACGGCGAAAACGGGCGATTTGGCGGTCGAGGTCGCCGAAAAGGATAAAGCGGACGAAATCGGCAAACTGGCGAGCGAATTTAATTCGATGATCGGTCAAATCCGCGAAATGACTGACGAACGCGAACGACAGAACGAGATTCTGAATGAAAAAGTCGCCTCGGCGACCGGCGAGCTGCAGCGCAAAAACGAGCAGTTGGAAACGGCGAATTTCGAGCTTTTTCGCGCGACGCGCAAAATGGGCGAACTCGAACGGCTCGCCGCGACCGGACAAACCGCCGCGCAGTTCGCGCACGAAGTCGGCACACCGCTAAATTTAATCAGCGGTCACGTTCAGCTTTTGCAGACGAATCCCCAAAATTCAAAAGAAGCCGCGCGACTGCAAACGATTTCATCGCAGATCGAGCGCATCGAAAACATCGTCCGCGAAATGCTCGACCGCGCCCGTTTCGGTTCGACCGAACATCAAATGCTCGATCTCAACGAAATTTTGAGCAAAATATTCGATGCGGTCGAGCCGACTCTGCAGGAATCGCGCGTTGAATTAGCGATTGATTTGAATGAAAATCTGCCGAAAATTTCCGGCGATGCCGAGCGTCTTCAGCAGGTTTTTTTCAATCTCGTCAAAAACGCGCTCGACGCGATGCCCGACGGCGGCAAACTGCAAGTTTCAACCGTCGCCGAAAACGAAAAAGTAATCGTCGAATTTATCGACGACGGTCTCGGAATGACCAAAGAAATTGCCGCGCAGATTTTTCAGCCGCTGTTTACGACCAAAGAACGCGGTCGCGGAACGGGTTTGGGCTTGGTCGTCGTCAAACAAATTCTGCAAAATCACAACGCCGAAATCGAAGTCGAAAGCAAACCGCGCGAAGGGACGAAAATCAAATTGATTTTTCCGACGGTGAATGTTTCGGAGCAATCGGCTGAAGTTCAAAGTTAAAATGATTTTCCTTTTTAAAAGCGGATAACTGACATTTGATAGCGGACAGCGGCGAGTTTGCCAACTGCCCGCTATCAAATGTCAGCTATCTGCTAAAACTACAGGAAAATTCTCGTCGTTTTCGTTCTATTCTGAAATAATAAAATTTATGAAAAAAATTCTGGTGGTTGACGATGACAAGGCTTCGTGCGAGCTTTTGAGCGAGATTTTGAGCGGTGAAGAATGGACGGTCGAATCGGCGAATTCGCCCGAAAAGGCTTTGATTTTATCGAATCAAAAGAATTTTGATCTCGTCATCAGCGACATCAATCTCGAAGCCGATTTGTCGGGCGTTGATTTGCTGAAACGTCTGCGCGAAAAATCGCCGGTGATTTTGGTAACGGGCTTCGGCTCGCTCGAATCGGCGGTCGAAGCAACGCGCGAGGGAGCGTGGGATTTTATCTCGAAACCGTTTAAAGTTGACGAAATTTTAGCGACGGCGCGACGCGCTCTTGAACAAACGGCGGAAAGGCAAACTGTTCAAAAAAATAACTTTACGCCCGGCGCGATGGTCGGCAGTTCGCCAAAGATGATCGAGCTTTACAAGGAAATCGCCCGCGTCGCGCCGACCCGTTCGACGGTTTTGATTTTAGGTGAATCGGGAACGGGCAAAGAATTGGTCGCCCGCGCGATTCACCAAAATTCGCCGCGAGCGACCAATGCGTTTGTCGCCGTCAATTGCGGCGCGCTGACCGAATCTTTGCTTGAAGCCGAGCTTTTCGGGCATTCCAAAGGCTCTTTTACCGGCGCGAACGCCGACAGGCGCGGGCTTTGGGAAGAAGCGAGCGGCGGAACTTTGTTTTTGGACGAAATCGGCGAAACGAGCCTTGCGATGCAGGTCAAACTGCTTCGCGCTTTGCAGGAAGGCGAAATTCGCCGCGTCGGTTCCAGCGTTAATCGCCGCGTTGACACGCGCATCGTCGCCGCGACGAATCGCAATTTGGAAGAAGAAGTGAAATCGGGAAATTTCCGCGAAGATTTGTTTTATCGTTTAAGCGTCGTAACTTTGCGCGTTCCGCCGCTGCGCGAGCGTCCGGCGGACATCGCGCTGCTCGCCGAAACTTTTCTGCACAAAGCGAAAAATAATACGGGCAAGGAAAATCTGCGGTTTTCAAACGACGCTTTAAAAACGCTTGCCGTTTATGAATGGAAAGGAAATGTCCGCGAACTCGAGGCGGCGATTGAATATGCCGCTTTACGCGCTCGCGGCAACGAAATCTTAGCCGAAGATTTGCCCGTCAAAATTCTTTCCGAAGATTTCAAACGAAACACCGTGCGTTCGCATTTGGCGGAACTTTACGAAGATTTGCCGAGCCTCGACGAGCTCGAAAAGCGTTACCTTCTGCGCGTTCTCGAAAAAACCAACCGCAATCGCACGCGCGCGGCGGAAATTCTCGGCGTTGACCGTCGAACGCTTTATCGGATGGCTGAGCGTTTCGGCATTCAGTTGGATTAAGTTGAAGAATTATTTGGATTTGCGCGGTTGATAATTGACTTCTTTTGCCGAACTGACGGTTGCGCTCGGCGTGGCGGAAGTGTGCGTTGTAATCGTCTCGACGGTCGGTTGGGCAAAAAACGAAGTCAAGCCGTAAGCGAGCAAAGCGATTAAGCCGCCGGTCAGAAGAATCCACAAAAAGATTCGATCTAATTCGTCGGCTTTGGTTCGCATCGCTCTGTTTCTTATCGCCTTGATTCGCATTGTTATCGTTAAAATCTTTGAAAAAAACGGGCGTAACTCTTTGCCCAGCGAGTTGCGCCCGTTTACCAGAGAAGAGAATTACCTCTGCTCATCCCCCTTGAAATTTACGTTTCCCTTATGAGAGCCGACTCACT
>CAXTMQ010000160.1:0-4018 GCA_964245305.1 uncultured Pyrinomonadaceae bacterium | reverse complement strand
GACTCACTTTAACTACTTTTTCGTGGTCGCCGCTTTGCTGCTCATTTTGGTTGATTTCGCCATTTTCTTTTTGCTCTTGGCTTTTTTCTTCGACTTTGATTTCGCTTTGGTAGTTTTCGCCATTGTGTTCGTTTGCGCCGGCGCGGTCGTTTGATTTTGTTTTACTTTCGGCTTCGCGCCCGCGGCAAAAGTCGAACCGGCAACTGCCAAACTCAAAATTAAAGCGGCTAAAATTCCTAATTTCTGTTTCATAATTTTTATTTACTCCTATTTCTGGCTCTTTATTTTTCCTGTTTCTTATAAATTTTCGTTAGCTTAAGGAAGAATTAAATTTTAATGTTGCGCTTTTTAACTCTTCCGCATCCACGTGTCGGATATTCGCAAGCGATATGCCAAAACTGAAAACTCCGATTAAAAGCAATAACTACGGCGGTTTATGAAAATTTATGAGAAAGATTACGGTCGTGTGAGTTGAGACTTTTTTGCGCCTGCCGACAAAGTTGCCACAGTTTTTAAGCGCAATAAACGAAACTTTCGTGATTTTAAAAACTTTTGAGTCTTCTGCGAGACACACGCGCGGAAAATTATTTTTCGGACATATCGAACCAGATCGCCAGACCGCGCCAGCTTTCAAATCTCGCGTAGAATTTTTCGATTTGTTTGTCAGCACAAATCATTCCGGCGTTGCGTTTTTGATAAAATTTCGCCCGCAGCCACGAATCGAGCGCGAGACCGTCGTAACGTCCGACGAGTTTTAGGAGATTTTCCGCCGCGTAATCGCCGACACCTTTGATTTGCTTCATTTGCTTTTTCAATTCTTTGGTCGGCAAATCCGCGTCGAGCCATCTTTCGGGATTGATCGTTCCGCTCGCTACCGCTTCGGCTAATTCGGCGAAAAACGCCGAGCGATAACCGGCGCGAATTTCGTCGCGGTAAAATTCCGTCGAAACGCCCGCCATTCGTTCGGCGGTCGGAAACGCTTTTTCTCCGGTCACCGACGCTTCGCCGAGTTTTTCGACCAGATTCGCCGTCATTTTTTTCGTCAAAGCCCACGAACAATTCGTCGTGCAGATGGTTTTCACCAAATCTTCAAAAACCGTCGGCGAGCGCAGAAGTCTGCCCGCTTGCTGCTCGGCGATCCAAAAGAATTCTTCGCGTTCGCTGACGATTCGATAAAATTCCTGCAAATCGTCGTCGAGCCGCAAAATATGCCGCGCGTCGCGCGAAATTTTTTGGATATTTTCAGCTTTGAGTTTTTTTCCGTGAATTTCGATTTTAATTTTTTCGTTTTCTTCAAAAATCGTGGCGACGCGCGGCAACTCTTTTTCCAAATCGCCGAAAACATATTTTAAGCGCAGATTTTCTCTGTCAATTTCAAACGGTAAAAGCTGACTCCAGCCGTGTCCGTAAATTACTTGACGAAAATTGAAATGTCGGGGCGTATCAAGATTTATTATAATTGGCATATAAATTTTTCGTAAATTTTTCGGCTAAATCGAATCAAGGCGAATCTAACGATTATACAAAACGGATTTATTTGATAATATGTGAAAAATTAAAAATTTATAGGCTTGTATTTTTTCACAGAATGTTTTATAACTGAAAGCTGTAAAACAATGATTAACGGCTGCCAACCTACCCGTCGTTAAGGCAATTTTCAAACACAATTTAGATTTAAGTTTCAGCAAAGAAAGGATTTAGGAGGAAGGGCTATGATGTGCAAATGGTCGCGTCTGTTCGGGCAGATTGCAGGCGTTAGCTGTGTGATTTTTCTGTTGGCGTTTTCGGGATTGGCGCAAACTGATCCGAACCCGGATTCACCGACACCGGTTTTAATCAGCGAAAATGATTCGTTGCGGGCTTTAACGTCGTTGCCGAATTTCAGCGGCAACTCAATAGGTCTCGGAAAAAGAAGATTGCCGGGTGTGAAAAGCACCGGATTCGCGCCGAATTCGAGAGTAACGATTTATGTAACGAATTTAGAATTGATGCCGGGCGAGGACGCAAGCGCGTTTCGCGTTAACGTCGAAGACGCGCGGGGCGGAAAATATCGTTTTCCGGTTTTATCGGTCGAGCCGGTCGCGGGTAAAGAATGGGTTTACGCGCTGACCATCGAACTGCGCGATCAACTCAACTTTGCCGAACCGCCAGCCGCCGACGGCGATATTTTAATCAGCGTCGTCTGGCGCGGTTTGGCAAGCAATCGCGCACGACTCGCGCTCGGCAGAATGGGCGGTGATATAAAAGACGACGAAGGCGCAGTTCCGACACCGTTCCCGATGTCGCCGCCGGTTATAGCGACGGACAAAACCGGCGGTCTCGACGCGCCCTCTTACATCGGCTATAAATATTCCGGCGACCGCACGCGCTTTATGGAGCAAGCGACTTTTGGTCCGACGACCGCTTTGGACGACCGCCTGCGCCGCATCGGTTTGCGGACGTGGCTCGCCGAACAATTCGACGCGCCGTATCCGACGTTCGCTTATCCCAATATTGAGTTAAAACCGACGAACGCGGCACCGCTCGATTGCGACGGCAATAATACAACCAATACGGTTGACGTTCCCATAAATTGTTACCGGGACACATACTCGATGTATCCTCTGCAAAACTGGTTTTATCAAGAAGCATTTTACGGTAATGCTCAGTTAAAACACCGCGTTTCGTGGGCTTTGAGTCAATTATGGGTCGTCTCCGGCGTTGATACGCAACAGTCGAGCCATATGATTGCGTATCATCAACAACTTTCAAAAAATGCTTTCGGGAATTACCGAAACTTGATGACGGACGTAACGCTTAATCCGGCGATGGGCAATTATCTGGATATGATTCGCAGCACGAAAAGCAGTCCGAACGAAAATTACGCCCGCGAGATTTTGCAGCTTTTCAACATCGGTTTGTTTATGCTCAATCAGGACGGAACTTTAAAGCTCGACGCTAGCAACAATCCGATTCCGACTTACGATCAAACGACGGTCAATAATTTTACGAAAGTGTTTACGGGTTGGACGACTTGCGAAGTTACAGCTTCGTGTCCGAATCGCTCGACGCTCGGTCCGAATTATAAAGACCCGATGTTGTTGAATCAGAACAACCACGACGTAACGGCGAAAACTCTGCTCGATTATCCGAACGCGGTCAACAAAAATATCGCCGCCGGATTAAGCGGCAATACCGAACTGCAACTCGCCTTAGATAATATCTTCTATCATCCGAATGTCGCGCCGTTCGTCAGTCGCTATTTGATTCAGCAGATGGTGACGAGCGATCCGACACCGGCTTATGTCGGTCGCGTCGCGGCGATTTTCAATGATAACGGCGCGGGCGTTCGCGGCGATATGAAAGCCGTTGTCAAAGCCATTCTGCTCGACCCGGAAGCACGCGGCAACGTCAAGACCGATGTGAATTACGGAAAACTGCGCGAGCCGGTTCAGTTGGCGACGAATATCTTGCGGCAGTTTGATGTCGAATCAGCCGATCTTTCGACGCAGAGCGACGGTTATGTTTGGACGAACATTACGCCGATGGGACAAAATACGTTTTATTCGCCGACGGTTTTCAATTATTATCCGCCCGAATATGTCGTTCCCGGACCCGGTTTGAACGCGCCGGAATTTGCGATTATGACGACCGGAACGGCAATCGCCCGCGCCAATTTTATGAACACGATGGTTTTCGGCAAAATCAACGGCGGCTCGACCAACGCGCCGCTCGGGACGGCGATTAATTTGGCGGAAATGCAGGCGTTGGCGGCGGCTGATACGACGAGCAATCGTCTGCTCGACACGCTCAACACGCGCCTGATGCACGGCACGATGACGGCGCAGAACAAATCTACGATTATGACGGCGGTCAACGCCGTCGCCGCCACCGATCCGCTGACCCGCGCGAAAACGGCGATTTATTTGATAGCGACCTCGTCGCAATACCAAGTGCAGAGATAGGTTGGAGAGTTTCGCAAGAATGCAAAGTAAGCGGAGTTCATGAATTAATTTTTCGAGTTTTATTTTTATAATCA
>CAXTMQ010000159.1:1999-10580 GCA_964245305.1 uncultured Pyrinomonadaceae bacterium | reverse complement strand
TCGGCAATCCGATTTATTTCGCTCATTTCGCTCTGACCGATGTCAACGATAAAGTTTTTCGTTACGCGCACCGCAAAAGCGCGAACGGATTTTTCGATTCTCCGGCTTCGGCGAGCGAGAAGCATTTTCATCTGCGCCTGGGCGATTGGTCTTTGCGTGAGGCGAAAGACGCGCACGTTTTGCGGGCGACTGTCGGCGATACGGTTTTTGAAGCGACTTTGAAACCGTCGAAAAAAGCGATCCTGAACGGCATTGCCAAAGACGGCGTTTCGTTCAAGGACGAAGGCGAAGCGTCGCGTTATTTTTCCTATTCACGGATGGAAATGGAAGGCGATTTAATCTGGAACGGCGAAACCGAACATTTCAACGGCGCGGCGTGGATGGACAGGGAATTCGGCACCTGGACACCGACCGAAAAACAGAAAGGCTGGGATTGGTTTTCGATCCAGTTGAATAATGAAACCGAATTGATGTGTTATCAATTGCGCGACAGCGCGGGCGGCGTTTCGGATTTTTCGAGCGGAACTTTCGTCGCCAAAGACGGCGAGTTTACGCCGCTCGGCAAGTCGGATTTTACGATCAAACCGAGTGGCTTTTGGAAAAGTCCGCGCACGAACGCGACGTATCCGAGCGGCTGGGAAATCAGCGTTCCGAAATACAATTTGAATTTAACCGTTACGCCCGTGACGGAAGATCAGGAACTCGACACGCGCGGCACGACGATGATCGTTTATTGGGAAGGCGCGTGCGAAGTCAAGGGCAGAGCGGGCGACGCGGACGTTTCGGGACGAGCGTATGTCGAACTCGTCGGCTACGACCGCTCGCACGACAGCCCGAATCTCGCGTATTTTTTGATGGGCAATCAATTCGAGTTTCCGTCAAAATCATTTTTCAGTTAAATAAAATAGAAAAAAGCCGCGATGTTTGATTTCAAACATCGCGGCTTTTTTCTATTTGGAGTAAAAATTATTTTCCGTCTATCGCCTGTCTCAATTTTTCGGCGGCAGTCGTATCGATTTTGAGCAAGGTCGCGTATTGTTCACGCGCAGCGACAAAATTCTTTTTCTTGACATACATTATGCCTAAATTAAGATTTCCCTTGGCGAAATTCGGGCTTAATTTCAGGCATTGTTTGTAGGCTTCGATTGCCTTGTCAATCTGGTCGGTCGAATAGTATGCGTTTCCGAGCAGATAATAGCCGTCCGAATATTCGGGATTGTTGCGAACCGTTTCGAGCAATCCGGCAACCGCTTTCACGTAATACGGCTTGGCGGTGTCGAATTTATCCTGCGAATCATAGGCGCGTCCGAGATAATAGTTCGTTTCGCCGTCATCCGCATTTATTTTCAGCGCGCTATTGCAGGCGGCAATCGCCTGCGGATACATTTTCGCGTCGTTGTAAGCGCGGCAAAGGTTCGTATTTGCCATTTGTTTATCAGCGTCCGCCGCGTATTTAACGGCTTGCTGACCGGCGGTTACCGCTTCGTTCGGGCGATCCGCCAAACTGTAATACCAAGTCAGCGAAACGAACAAACTTCCGTCGTTCGGATGAAGTTTAATGCCTTTACGCGCCGTCGAAATCGCTTCGGACAGACGGCTTTGACTGCGGTATAAATCCGAAAGCGCGACGAAAATTGTCGGCGGCTGTTCGGGTTTGAGATTCAAAACTCTTTCGTAAGCCTGAATCGCTTCATCCGGTTTTTTCAATTTCTGCGCGGCATCGGCGAGCAGAAGATACGATTCATAAACATAATAAGTATTTCTCTTGAGCGCGTCATTTGCCAAAACTTCCTGCTGCTCGGTGTTGCCGAGGGCGAAATTAGTAGCCGCCATAAAGTAATAAACGTCCGCGTTTTTCGGGTCAACCTCGAGAACCTTTTTATACGATTCAATGGCTTTTGCATTATCGCCTTTGGCGCGATAGATATTTGCCGTGCCGAGTAGCATTTGAACATTGCGCGGGTCTTTTTTTAATCCGTTTTGAGCGTCGTTCAACGCCGCGTCATAATTTTTAATATTATAGTTGGCTTCCCAACGCCACGGGTAAATTTTGTCCGGCGGATAGCCTTGGTCGTATGCCTTGTCGAGTTCTTCGGCGGCTGGCTCGAATTCGTTTAGATAATAATGCGCGCCGCCTTTCCAAAAATGCGCTTCCGGGTAACTCGGCGAAATAACAATTGCTTCGGCGTATTTATTAATCGCGCCGCGAAAATCCTTTTTGACGAATAATTGATTGCCCGCCTCGACCAATTTTTTGGCTTTGCCGTCGGGTTTGCTTTTGTTCTGTTTCGGCTGCGCGTTGCTTGAGACGGCAATAGCCGAGAAAAGCATCAGCATTAAAAAGCAGGTTTTCAATGCGATATATATATTCCTTTTCATCTCTAGACTCCTAAAATTATTGCTCAATATCTGTTTTGGTTTTCTTGGTCGTACTCGTCGGAACGGGCGTTTTGGGCGGTTGCGGCGTTTTCACGGTCGTTACTTGTTGATTCGGTCTCGGTGTAGGCGTTCTAATCGGAAGCGGCGTGTTTTGCGTCTGTTGCTGCTGACGATTCGGCGTGGTCTGCGTTCCGATTGTTACGTTGCCGCCGGTCGAACTATTTGTCTCGGTATTCGCCGCATCGCTGTTTGTCTCGCTGTTCGTCGAATTAGTCGAAGAATTCGTCTCGCCCGCCACATCGTAAATCGGCGCGACGGTCGGTTCGATTGTCGCGGTCGGAAATGCAGTCGGTGTCGGCGTAATATTTTCGGTCGTGCCGCCGTCACGCATAAAGAACCAGCCGATGCCTGCCGCCGCAACGACGAGTAGTAAAAGCGCGGCAATTCCGCCGCCGATTGCCAAACCTTTGCCCGAAGATTTTTTCGGCGCGACGGGCGCGGGCTTGAAAGTTTCTTCACGCGCCCGAACATTTTCCGTGGGAACAAAAGTCGCGCCGTCGTTAGCGCGATTTTCTTCGCGCCCGGAAAGCGAATCGAAAGAAGTCGCCGTTTGATCTTTTGCCGCTCCTCTGTTTTGACTGTCAAAAGAAATCAAAGGAGTCGTCGCGTCGGGCGAAAAGTTTTTCGGCGTTTCGAGATTTTCATCAAACTTGAAAAACTCGCTTTGTTCAAAATTTTCGGTTCTGCCGCCGGTTTCCGGTTCGATGGGCGCGACGGATTCTTCGGCGCGTCCGAAATTGCCGTTTTGCGCCGCCGTGATTGCCGGTGTCGAGCCAGCCAATAAAACTTCGGTTTTTATGTCGGATTGTTTCGCGGCATTTTCGTCCGAGTCGTAGCGAAGCGTCGCGTCGAAATTCGGCTCGACGTTTTTGCCCGTTTCCGTAATCGCCCGCGCGCTGACGACATCAGCCTTTGATTGCGATGCCAGCGAACCGGAATTAACGGGCGCGGCGGGAATTCCGGCGGGCGGCGGAGAAATCGAAGGAACGCCCGATAAAACTTCGGTTTTCTGCTGCGACTGCAAAATTTCCGGCTGGCTTTCGGTCGTAAAAGCGACCGTATTGGCGGACATTCCCGATTGAAGCTGCGTATAAGCGTCGCGCAGAGCTTTCTGCATTTCACGCGCGGTTTTATAACGCTGTTCCTGACTGATTGCCATTCCCTTGACGATGACATCCGAAATGGCTTTGGAAACTTCGGGATTCAATTCGCTGATCGGCTTGACCGGATCGGGCATTCCGTTGATCAAACTGTCGGCTCTCGAAAGCGCGTCGGGCGGCACGACGTTTGTCATAATTTGATAAAGCGTCGCCGACAGCGAATAAAGATCGCTTCGCGCATCAGTTCCCGTGCCGCGAATTTGTTCCATCGGCGCGTAATGCGGCGTATAGCCGACGATACTTCCGGTCGTCGTGACGCGCGTTTCGCCCAAAGAATTTTTGGAAAGCCCGAAATCGAGCAGAACGATATGATTTTCGTCGGTGAGTTTCAGATTTTGCGGTTTGATGTCGCGGTGAATAATCGGCGGCTCGTGCGAATGAAGATAAGTCAGCGCGTCGAGCAGTTGATCCGCCCAGAACAAAACCCAGTTGAGCGGAAAAGGTTTATCGGTCGCCTCCAGACGTTTTGAAATATCGTCGCCGGAGATATGCTCCATCACGAGATACTGCGTTCCTTCTTCGGTAAAATGGTCGCTGACCTTCGGCAGAGCCGGGTGACGAAGCCTTGCAAGAGTTTTCGCTTCACGCTCGAAAGCATTGCCGAGCGTCGCGTCGTCGGAGAAGAACGTGCGTTTTAACGCGACCGCGCTGCCTAAACGCTGGTCAACCGACAGATAAACTTCGCCCATTCCGCCTTTGCCGATTAAATGAACGATTAAATAGCGGTTTTGAATTAAAGTATTAGGGGCTACGGGTTTCATTCTCTTTGCCTATGTGTTTATTTAACTTCCGGTATTTTCGACGCGACTGGAACGCGGAAAGTTTATTAAAATAACCTTAAAATTATACCAAAGAAACGCTTGAAATTAAATGATTAAATCTATCGCGCGGCAATTAATTTGGCTTGCGGCAGCATTGCCGGTTGTCCGGCGTGCTGCCAACAGCGTCCGCCGCCTTTCACGCGCCGCGAGCAAAGCGTCCCTTTTTTCGTTTCCGCGCCGCAGAAATAAACCGCTTCGGAAGCATCGCCGGAAGTGTTTTCGATTCGACTTCCTTTCGCTTCCGTCGGAGACGACGCGCCCTGAGATTTTAATTGAGCGACGGAATTGCCGGTTTGCGCTTTCATTTGAACGTCATTGTCCCGCAATATCTGCGAAACTATTTTTTGATTGGCAATTTCGCTTTTGCCGTTTGAATTGCCGACGGCGAATTGATTTTGCGCGACGAGCGGAGTTTTCTCAGGTTTCACCAGAAAGTTTCCGATACCGAACAAGCCGAGAATCAAACCGAGCGCGACGAATCCGCGACGCGCTTTATCATAAATTCCGAATTCGGTTTCGCAGAGTTCGCAAAATCTGGGACTTGCCCAAAATTTGCGGTCAATTTTATCAATATCTACCCCGCATTGACAGCAATACTTGGGTTTGTAAGACATAATTTCACCCGTTCCTGAGATTATTTTTTTGTTTTATTTTGAATGTTTCGACGAAAAAAGCATTATAAATCATATTTGCCGAAAAATTAAAGTGAAATTTTACGGGCGAACCGAATGCAACCGCCTTGCGCGGCGAAGCGTCTGATTGAATAATAATTATTTATGCGATTTCCGAAAGTCTTTATTTTATTTTTACTGAGTATCTTCGGCGTTTTACAAGTCGCCGCGCAGGACGACGACGTGATTAAAGTTGATACTTCGATTGTTCGTCTCAACGTCGGCGTGGTTGATGATAAAGGACGACCGATTACGAGTTTGAACAAAGATAATTTCACCGTTTACGAAGACGGCGTGAAGCAGAATATCACCAGATTCGAGCCGACCGTCGCGCCTTTTTCGGTCGTAATGATTTTGGATATGTCCGGCTCGACGCTCGGTTTCCGCGAAACGATCAGGCAATCGGCATATCGCTTCGTTGACGCGCTCGCGCCCGACGACCGCATCGCCGTCATCGAATTTTACGATAAGGTAAATTTGCGAAACGATTTCACGACCGACCGCCGCAAAATCGCCAATTCGATTGCCGCCGCCAACGGTCGCGGCAAAACCCAGCTTTATAAAGCCCTCGATGTCGCGCTCGACAAACTTTCCGGCGAAGGAAAACGGCGCAAAGCGATTATCGTTTTAACCGACGGCGTGGACACGACGATGCGCGACGGCGACCGCGATTTTTTAAGTAAGATAAAAGATTCGGAAATTTCGACCGCGCTCAAACCCGAGACGAGCGCGATTTTAAACAGCGTTTTGAATCGCGCCGACGCGCAAGGCGTGACGATTTATCCGCTCGCTCTGCCGACGAGCGATCCGTTCAAACTCGCCGATCCGACACCGATTCAAATTGCGATGTTTTCAGCCGCCCGCAGTCGCCTGCAAATTCTCGCCGATCGCTCGGGCGGAACAATGAACGCCATCAATCGCCTCGAAGAAATGGGCAAACTTTACGCCTCGGTCGCGGCGGAATTACACGCGCTTTACACAATCGAATATCAACCGGCTAACGCGAAACGCGACGGCAAATGGCGCGAAATAAAACTCGAAACGAGCAACCCCGAATTGATTTCGAGAACCCGTCAAGGCTATTTCGCCAAATGATTTTATGCGAATAAACTTGACACCAAAGCGCAAGATTTGTAGTTTATCTATTCGCTTTATGCACTCGTAGCTCAGCTGGATAGAGTACTTGACTACGAATCAAGGGGTCGCATGTTCGAATCATGCCGAGTGTATTCAATATCAATCAATAAAACAGGGCGTTTCGTTAATTCAATCGAAACGCCCTGTTCGTCATTTTCGATTCAGAAACCCTTGCCGCGCCCCTAAGCCTCCGAATTACACTCGAGATAGGCGTTCAATTTATCGGCGGAAATTCGATTGCCGGCGGCATCCTGACGCACGTATTTGAGAAAGGTTTTATATTGCGTGTGACCGGAGATTTTCATCACTTCGGCTTCGGGCAGTCCGGCTCTGAGCATCCGGGTGATCGCCGTCGCCCGCAGATCATGAAACCGCAGATCGCCGATGCCGGTCTTCTCGAGCAGGGTTTCCCAGCCGCGGTCCGCGTCGGTGGCGATGCCGAACGCGCGCGAGCTCTCGTCGCCGATTTTAGAGAGCGGTTTCAAGGCTTCGACGACGCGCGCCGTCATCGGAACGTACCGCTCCTTGCCGGTCTTGGTGTTCGTCGCCAGAACGCGGATGCGTCCGGCTTTAAAATCCACGTCCTTCCACAAAAGTTTAAAAATCTCGCTTTTCCGCATCGCCGTGTCGATGGCGAAGACGAGGATCGGTTTCAGATGCGTTCTTTTCGCGCGGCATTCGCCCAACAAACGCTTTTCCTCCTCGAACGAGCAGTATCCGCAGGCGTTCAACTTCCAGAGACGGCTGAATTAAAGTCTCGCCCTGCGCGAACGGGTTGCCGGCGCGCCATCCCTGCCTGACGGCGATATTGAAAATGCGGCGCAGGCGCGCGAGCTCCCGGTGAACGGACGCGAATTTGCGCTCGGTTTCCCGGCGGCGTTTTTCTCGCCGGAAGCGGCGACGGCTCCCGGCGGGAAGTCGGGCGCGTTCGTCGTCGGTCAGCGGTATTTTTTCCCAGTACTCGACGACGACCGGCGCGCTCAATCGTTTGATTTTGAATTTGCGGATGTCGTCGTAGGAAATATCATTGATCGATTTGCCGCCGAACTCCGCCCGGAACAATTTGATTTGATGGCGAATGATGTCGAGATTTTCCTTGTAGCCTTCGATTTTCGAGTCGTTCGAGAAGACGGCTTTTTTGACGAATTCCTTTTCGTAAAAATCGAGCAGGTCGCTGAACGATTCGACTTCCGCTTTTTTTTCTTCGGGCGGCGGATTAAGCTCGCGCTCGATCTCGTGTTTTAATTGCCGGCGCACGATGACGGCATCGCCGGCGGAGGCGACGAGGCGTTTTTTCTCGCGCTTTTTGCCGCTCTTATCGGTGTAGCGGACGCGGGCGTAAATCTGCTCGACTTCCTTCAATTTTCCGAAGCGGTCACGGCGCGTTACTGTTTGGCGGATGATCGAGCCTTCCGGGTCGCGCCATTTTTTCATTCTCATACATTTAAGATTCTCAAGCTACGCACAATCTAACGATTCACGTTGACGCTTGAACGGTTTGAACAACCGCACGTTGTAAAATTATTTGCGCCGACATCAAATCTCTATCAATATCAATGTCGCAAGCCTCGCAAATATGCCGTCTTTGCTTTAAATTTTTCGGAACGCTTTCACCGCAAAGACAAGTTTGTGATGTTCCTCTGGCACTCACTTCAATTAACTTTCTACCAGCGTTTTCAGCTTTATAGACAAGTTTTTCAAAGAAGCCGCGCCAAGCGGCATCATTGATCTGTTTGGCTAATACGCTTGAAGCCAAACCTTTGATATTTAATTTTTCGATAGCAATAAAGCCAAAATTATTTACTATATTGTAAGATAAATTGTGCTGAAAATTGGAACGCGAATTTCTGATTTTTAAGTGAATATTCTGAAGCTGAAAAACCGCTTTCCTTTGTCGGTTTGAGCCTTTCTTTCGACGAGCTACACGCCGCTGGGCAGTTCTCAGCTTTTTCTGCAAATTTTCACTAAAGCGTGGGTTTTCAATTTTTGTTCCGTCGCTCAAAACCGCAAAGGATTTCAAACCGACATCAATCCCAACTTTTTTATCTGAAGGTGGTAAAACAATCGGGTTAAAATCAACACGAATACAAACAAACCATTTTTTGCCTTCGCGTTTGACGGTAGCAGTTTTCATCATTCCGTCAATCTCGCGGGTTTGTTTTATTTTGATTTTTCCTAGGCGCGATAAATCAAACTTTCCGTCTTTTAGTTTGTAGCGGAATCTTGAAACGTTAAAAGAATCGAAACGGCTTGTTGATTTAAAGCGGGGAAATCCTGCTTTTGCGCCTTTTTTGATGCGTGAGAAAAATCCGTTGAAAGAACGATCTAATTTTCGCAGAGCATCTTGCAAAAC
>CAXTMQ010000159.1:0-1989 GCA_964245305.1 uncultured Pyrinomonadaceae bacterium | reverse complement strand
CGGTGCGAATAGTTTTAATATCGGTTAGCTGTTTGTTTTGGTCATAATATGAAATATTTATCCTATTCAGTTTCCAAGCGTCTCGCCTTTCCTGCAAACCGGCGTTATAGAGTTCGCAGGAAAGGGCGAGCCAAGTGTTAAGTTTTTCAACTTGACGCTTTGTGGGATATATTCTGAATTTGTAATTTTTAAGTGCCACTTCGGTTTTTATCTTTTCACCTTCAAATCCCGCTCGACTCTGACGACCACGCCGAGCATTTCGACTTCGGAACGGAAAAAGGTTTCAGACAATCCTCTACCGTTCGACAAAACAATCTCCGCGCAAGTCGTTTCACCGTATCGCGCCATCTGCCCGCTCGGTGTTCGCCAAACGTAAAGATTCGCTTCGTTGAAATGTTTCGTAACTTTCACAACCAAAATATCGCCGGATAATATACCGAGATGCGCCAAAGAATTATCGTAAATCGGGACGGCGGTAAAAACTTACGCGCTGTCTCCGAACAAACCGCGCACGGTTCGGAATTGGCTGACGCGCGGAAAATCCGTTACTTTGACTCTATTCAAATTGATGACGGCAATGGCAGAATGGCAAGGCTGTTGATGAATTTTATTTTGATGCAAAACGGCTTTCCGCCTGTGATTATAAAAAATGACGATAAGGAAAATTACATCGCTGTTTTGCGCCAAGCTGACAACGGTATTCTTGAACCTTTTATCATATACATCGCGCAAAATCTGCAACGCTCGCTTGAAATAATGATTAAGGGTGCAAAAGGTGAAAACATTGAAGAGCCAGAGGATTTGGATAAGGAACTTGCATTACTCGAACAGAAATTAAAAATTGCGAGCAGTAATTTTCCTGTTGAAGTTACTCGTAGTCAAGAAGCATTGCAAATTTTATTCGTTGAACTTTTACATCACACTATTAAAGAGTTCTATAAAACCGCTAAAAAATTTGACCGTTTTTATAAAAACACCTCTTTTTCAATAGCGGTATATGATGACAAAAATGGTATTTCATTTAGTTCCGCTGCCGATTTCCGTTCTATAAAGGATGCGTTACAAGATGAAACTACGGGAATCGGAGTGCATTATGGATATAATACGTTGGAAGCCTTTAAATTTGCCGATATAAAATACAGTAGTCATATTGACTTTCAGTTTAACAGTCTTGATTACTCAATAAGGGTAAGTTCACCTAATTTTCAACAAGAGATTCAAAAATCGTATTTAGAGCCTAGTATGGAAAACGAGCTAGAACCCCTTATTAAGGAATTATCTAAGGCGCATAAGGAATTCATTGAACAGCAAGTTCAAACTATGTATGAAAACCCTTTATAGTTGCCATATTGCCTATGATTTTGACTACGGTTTAATAACGACAACGGAAGCGGCGGAAATTTTAGGCGTGAGTTTGCGGCGCGTTCGGGCTTTGATTGAAGATGGTCGTTTGCCATCTCAACAAATCGGGCGCGAGCATTTAATCAAAAAGTCAGACCTTGAACTTGTCCGTGAAAGAAGAACGGGCAGACCGCCCAAAGTAATACCCGAAGTGAAAAATAAATAGGTATGAAATACGATGTTGCACTCTCATTCGCAGGGGAAGATAGAAATTATGTTGAAGAAGTAGCCAAAGAATTAAAGTCAAAAGACGTTCGTGTTTTTTACGATAGTTTTGAAACCGCAAATCTTTGGGGAAAGGATTTATATGCTCATCTGCAAGATGTATATCAACATCAAGCTAGATATACCGTGATTTTTATTTCACAGTATTACGCAAAAAAACTTTGGACAAATCACGAACGAAAAATGGCTCAAGCACGCGCTTTTACCGAATCTAGAGAATATATTTTACCCGCAAAATTTGACGATACTGAAATAGAAGGAATACCGCTAACAGTCGGATTTATTGATTTGCGGCGTTACACTCCACAAGAATTTTGTAAAGTTATTTATGAAAAATTAGACATTGAAAGTCTTTCTCAGGAT
>CAXTMQ010000158.1:3759-10607 GCA_964245305.1 uncultured Pyrinomonadaceae bacterium | reverse complement strand
TGCGCGGTCCGAAAATTCCCGGTCCGGTGTTCATCTGCGCCTGCGTCATAAATTTCAGTTTGACGAGCGCGTTTTGCAGTTGTTTGACCTGCCCGCCGCGACTGCCGCGTTGTAGAAACGCCGTCGGCACGGGCGTTGACGAATATTTTTTCGCCAGCGCAATCGCCGCGCGGGTTTTCGGTCCGACAATGCCGTCCGCTCCCAGATTTCTATCGCGCTGAAAACGCTTGACCGCCGCGTCGGTTTTCGATCCGAAAATTCCGTCCGCCGCGAGTTTGTAACCGAGACCTGTTAAATCGCGCTGAAGTTTTTCGACCGCTTCGCCGCGCGAACCGATTCGCAAATTTGAAGTCGAAGGCGTGGTCGGATTGCTCGGTGAAGTCGGCGCGTTGCCAACGACCGTGCCGCCTTTGCCGCCGTTCCGACTGATCTTCTGCGCCATATCAAAGTTGCTGAATTTGAAGGCGGAAAGCGGCTGTGTTTTTCCGGTCGCCGGATCGTTGACCAGAATGTTGCCGTTTTTATCAATGCCCGTCGCCGCGACCGTATGCCGCGACCAATGTTTGCCGTCGGGCGTTCGCACACTGCCGGAAATTCCCAACACGACCGGATGACCGTTTTTGATCGCGCTTTTGACTTCTGCGATCAAATTTTTCGCGGCTGACGAATCTTTATCAATCGCGCCGAACGTATTGCCGAAAGCGACTTTTCCGCCGGGACCGATGTTTTGATATTCAAACTTTCTGATCGTCGCGCCGAAATTAGCGTTCGCGTCGTGCGGCGTAACGGTTTTCCCGCTCGCCCATGAAGCCGCGATTGCCGCCGCCGTCACCGTGCAGCCGTTGCCCGCGAAGCTGCCGAGCAACGGATTGATTTTATACGGTTCGCTTCCCCAACGCCGGTCGGCTTGGCTGTAATTCGGCAAATCTTTAATTTTGATGCCGTTTGAATTCGACGGCGCGGTCGTGCCGCTCGCGCCGTCAATGTGCGGATATTTTTTATTAACGCCGTCCCAGATTTTGTGCAGATTGCCATTGTTGTGGTGATATTCGGCGAGCAAAGTCGAGATACTTTTGCCGGCGGTCATCTGAAAATGCGGTCGGTCTTTAAAGCTCGTCCAATTGCCGCCCCATTCCATTCCGAGTTTTTTGCCCGCCGCGCCGATTTTCTGCCATGTCGCTTCGCTCGCGCCCCAATTCGGCTGACCTTTTGAATTAACCGGCACGACATCAACCGCCAAACCGTAATTATGCAGCGACTGCCCGCCACGCGCGTTCGTCACGATGCCGCCGGGTTTCGTCCGCCCCTGCGCGTAAAGCTCGTTCTGCTCGGCAAAAGTTCGCAAACCGCTGACCGCCATAATCCGAATACCCTGTTTTTTCAAATCCGCCGCCATCAAACGGATGCGGTCGGCAAGCTGTGGATTGACTTTCGCCAAACGAACTTCCGAAGCCGCGTCCATTCGCGGAATCTGTTTCGCTTCCAAACTTTTCCGCGTCAGCGCGGCGTGGCTGAAAACGATTCGTTCGCGGTAATTCTGCGAAGTTAAATGGTCGCCGCCCGCGCCTGTGAAATTTAGATTCGTCAGGTCGTCTTTTCCGCCGTAAAGTGCCGGGTTAATCGAGCCGCCGCTGACGCTCGCTGTGCTTGCCATAATTTTTTGTGTCCTTTTGTTGAATTTATCTTTATCCTTATCAACTATTTTCGGTAGAGCGCGAAAAATGTTTCCCGTTTGCCGCAAAGTTTTTAACTTTCTGACATCGTGCTAAAATCTATCTTTTGAAATTTATATGTTTATGAAAGGCAGCGACATCAGACAAAAGTTTTTAGACTATTTTAAACAGCGCGGACACAAAATCGTCCATTCCAGCCCCGTCTATCCGCCGAACGATCCGACGATTTTGTTTACGAACGCGGGAATGAACCAGTTCAAAGACGTTTTTCTCGGCAACGAACGACGCGATTACAACCGAGCGGTGAGTTCGCAAAAATGCATCCGCGCGGGCGGCAAGCATAACGACCTCGATGAAGTCGGCAAAACCGCGAGACATCTGACGTTTTTCGAGATGTTGGGGAATTTCTCGTTCGGCGACTATTTCAAAGAAGACGCGATCAATTTCGCTTGGGATTTTCTCGTCAACGAATTAAAGCTCGATGTCAATCGTCTCTGGTTCACGGTTTTTGAAGGCGACGCGACAGTTCCCGCCGACACCGAAGCGCGTGATTTATGGATTAAAGCCGGAGCGTCGCCCGATAGAATTTTGCCGTTCGGCAAGAAGGATAATTTCTGGCAAATGGCGGAAACCGGACCGTGCGGACCGAATTCGGAAATCAATTATTACCTCGGCGGCGAGCCGGAAAACCCGGAGAAAAACCGCGCCGAACATGTGAACGCCGATGAGGGCGACATCACGATGGAAATCTGGAATCTCGTCTTTATGCAGTATAACCGCATAGAAGACGGTAACGGCGGCTATAAATTAGAGCCTTTGCCCGCGCCGTCAGTTGATACGGGACTGGGTTTGGAAAGATTCACGACCGTGATGCAGGGCGTTGATTCGGTTTATGAAACAGATTTAATCAAACCGATTGTCGAATTCACGGCGCAGTTGGCGAGTAATAATTAAATGCCGACTTTGCTCGACGAGTTCACGAATATCACGAACGCTTTGAACAAGCGCAAAATCGAATATGCCGTTTGCGGCGGTTGGGCGATGGCGATTCTCGGTTTTCCGAGAGCGACGATTGATATTGATTTGCTGATTTTGTCGGAAGACGTGGATACGGTTTGGAAAATCGCCGAAAGTTTCGGTTACGATGTCGAAGGCTTGCCGCTGCATTTTCACGACGGGAAAATCGAAATCAGGAGAATTTCAAAGATTGATAAGGAAACGAAATCGCTTATCACAATTGATTTCTTACTCGTCACCGAAGCGTTAAAAGAAGTCTGGCAAAATCGAAAACTCTTCAAATGGAATCGCGGGATCGTGTCGAGCGTTTCCAAAGACGGATTGATTTTTCTGAAGCAAATCAGCGGCAGATTACAGGATTTGGCGGACATTGAGAGAATTGAAAATGAAAGTTGATATGTCGCCCGAAGCCGTGACGAATCGCCTGCAAATGATGGAACAGCTTTGGGAATTGAGCGTCAATTTGATGCAGGCGCGGGAGATTTCCGAAACGGCTTTGTTGAGCGAAAAATCTCTCGCGAAAGATTGGAACAATTCGCGCGAAAATGAAGCGTGGAAACACTTAAAAGATATTCCGCCGATTGAATAATTACATTGAAATTTTAAGATAAAGATTTTATGAGCGTTTACGAAACATTTGACGAACAGAAACAATTTGCCTGCCGCGTGATTGCCGACCACGCGAGAACGACGGCGTTTTCCATCGCCGACGGGATTTTGCCCGGCAATGAAGGACGCGCTTACGTTTTGCGAAAAATTATGCGCCGCGCGATTTATCACGGGCGCGAGCATCTCAATTTTAAAGATTCGTTTTTCTACAAAGTCTGCGATTTCGTCGTTGACCGGATGAAAGACGCTTATCCCGAACTCGAAACGCAGCGCGAATTCATCGGCAAAATGGTGCGGCTTGAGGAAGAAAGATTTGGCACAACGATGACGGTTGGTTTAGACAGATTTGAAGAGGTTTTCCAAGATTTTATCACCAATGATCGTATGCTTTCACAAATACTTTCACTGATTGTATTTGAAACTGATGAATCGAAAGTAGAAACTGCATTAAAAGCCTATAAATTAACCAAAGAGGACTACGACCAAAAATTCGGAGTAAGTTACAGGCTTGACTTGAAATTAGCAAATCTCGTTTACTTTTATAAATTTCCTCCTTTTAGAATTATAAGTAAGTTGAAGAATAATCTAATTCCAATGAATGAGAATGACGAGTTTGACATAGGATTATTTGCAACTTATATATCTGACTTATTGTTCAAAGGAACTCCTGAAGAGAAATCTCTTGATTCAAGAGCGATGAGTATTTCGTCTCAAGGAGTAGATAAAATGAACAGATTGTTTGCTGAACTTGATTCATTTTACTCAGGAAAAGATGAAAATCTGATTCCTAACTTCAAAGACTTTGCTCGCTTATATGACACTTATGGAACGCCGCGAGATTTAATTAGATTAAAATTAGAAGAAAAAGAAATAGTTTTAGAAGAAGATTATTTTAACCGTTCTTTTGATTTTGCTTTACAAGAACTTCAACAACAAAGCGCGGTTGGAAAAACCGAGCGCAAATCCGTTATCAGCCCGATTTATCACGAACTTCTTGAAAAAATCGGCGCGAATAAATTTCACGGTTACGACCGAACGGATTTTGAAAGCTCGAAAATATTGTCAATCGTCAAAGACGACCAGCAAATCAGCGAATTGAACGAAGGCGAAGAAGGTTTGATTGTTTTGTCGGAAACGCCTTTTTACGCCGAGTCGGGCGGGCAGGTCGGCGATACGGGATTTTTGACGAATGAGAATTCAAAGATCAAAGTGCAGGACACTTTCGCGCCGGTCAAGGATTTAATTTTGCATAAATCGAAGGTTGAAAAAGGTTCGGTAAAAGTCGGTGACGAATTGACGGCGACGGTTGATGTCGAAAAACGCGATGCAACCAGGCGCAATCATACGGCGACGCATCTGGTTCACGCTGCCTTAAGAGAAGTTTTGGGAACGCACGTTAAGCAAGCCGGTTCGGTCGTCGCGCCGAATTATCTGCGATTTGATTTTACGCATTATCAACCGATTTCGGCGGACGAAATTCGGCAGATTGAAGATTTGGTTAATCATTATATTTTGCAGAACGAACCCGTTACGACGAATGTGATGGCGATTGAAGAAGCGATGCAGACGGGCGCGATGGCTTTGTTCGGTGAAAAATACGGCTCGGCGGTTCGCGTTTTATCGGTCGGCGGCGGAACTTTTTCCAAAGAACTCTGCGGCGGCACGCACGTCCGCGCGACGGGCGACATCGGCTCTTTCAAAATCACGTCCGACGAAGCGATTGCGTCCGGCGTGCGCCGCATCCGCGCCATCACCGGCTTTGACGCTTTTGAAAGATTCCGCGAAGACGAACGATTAATCGCCGATTCGCTCAATGTTTTGAAAGCGCAACGCGACAATCTGCCGAACGCCATCGAAAAATTGCAGGAAGAATTAAAACGAGCGAAACGCGAAAACGACGACTTGAAAATGAAAATCGCTACCGGCGCAATCGGCTCGGCAATATCAAACGGCGACGAAGCGAAGGATGTCGGCGGCGTAAAAGTCATTGCCAAAACGGTCGAAGGCTTGGACAAAGGCGGAATGCGGCATTTGTCGGATACTTTGATGGCGCGCATTAAATCCGGCGTGGTGATTTTAGCCCGCATGGAAGAAGACAAAGTTTCGTTCATCGTGCGCGTCTCCGACGATTTGACCGGCAAAGTCAAAGCCGGCGAAATCGTCAAACAAATCGCGCCCATCGTCGGCGGACGCGGCGGCGGCAAAGCTGATATGGCAGAAGGCGGCGGAACGGATGCGAGCAGATTGAACGACGCTTTGGAAGCAAGTTATAAATCGGTCGAACAAATGCTCGCGTGAGTTTGAACCACATAGAAACATAGGACACATAGATTTTATTTTAATTTCTATGTGTCCTATGTTTCTATGTGGTTTATTTTTTTATGCCGAAGCCGAAACAGTCTTGCAGTTTCCCGTCGGCGTATTCGATTCGTGAATTTCAATTTCTGCATCTTTATCGTGCGAAGTTATCAGCACGACCGAGCCGACGATCACTGCCGCGCCGACCAGCATTTGCGTCGTGAAGGATTCTCCGGCGATGAGCCAGCCTAAGAAAACCGCGATGACCGGATTAACGTAAGCATAAGTGGCGACTATCGAAGGTTCGGCGTTTTTCAAAAGCCAACTGTATGCCGTGAACGCGATGATCGAGCCGAAAACGGTTAAATAAGCGAGTCCGAGCCACGAATTCAGCGAAACGTCGGCGACGTTAAAATTCGTCCATTCGCCGGAGAGCGTTCCGACCAGAAAAAGAACCGAACCGCCCGCGAGCATCTGCATTCCCGAAGCCAAAATTGAAGATTTTGAAACGGGCGCGCGCAAACCGTAGAGCGAGCCGGTTGCCCAGCAGATCGTTCCGATGACAACTAAAATCGTGCCGTAGAGTTGATTTGAATTGCTGTCGTTCGCGCCGCCGTGTCCGCCGACCAATAAATAAACGCCGCCGAAACCGAGCAGTAAGCCGAGCGCGACCTTCCAATTCGGACGCGCGCCTTTCAGCCAAAGCCAGCTTAAAAGCACGATCCAGAACGGTTCGGTGGCGACGAGCAGAGCGGCGAGGCTGGATGAAATGTAATGTTCGGCAAGCACGACCGCACCGTTGCCGCCCAGAAGCAACAGCGTTCCGACGACGAAGCTCGTTTTCCACTGCGCCCACGTCGGTTTTTCGTAATCTTTGGTGAATTTTGCCGCGATGAACAGAATCGCGCCCGCCGTTAAAAATCTCGTGCCAGCCATCAGAAACATCGGCAAAGTTTCAATCGCGTATTTGATCGCCAAATACGTCGAACCCCAAAGAATATAAACCGCCGCGAACGCCGCAATTAATAAAATTACGTTTCGATTCGTGTTTGTTTCCGATGCTTTTACTTTCTGCATTTCACACCTCTTGTTCTTTCGCTGAATTTCAGTTGTTTTTATCGCTTTTTTTCGATTTCGCCGGCAGAGCGTTGTCTCTTTTAACCACTTGTCCAATCGGCAAAGCGGTTGTTTCTTTAATCGTTTGCAGAACAATCGTCGTTTTCGTCGAGACGACGTTCGGCACGTTTTTTA
>CAXTMQ010000158.1:0-3659 GCA_964245305.1 uncultured Pyrinomonadaceae bacterium | reverse complement strand
ATCGTTTGCAGAACAATCGTCGTTTTCGTCGAGACGACGTTCGGCACGTTTTTTAAGCGTTCACGCAGCAGCCTGGCTAAATCTTCCGTGCTTTTGGCGCGGACTTTGAGTAGATAAGAATCTTCGCCCGCGACATCGTGAACTTCCAGCACTTCGGGAATCGCCGCCAGAAATTTGTCGGTTTCGCCTCCGCATTCGTTCGTGCGAACCGCCACAAACGCCGTCAAACCGTAACCCATCTGCGCCGCGTCGAGTTCCGCCGCGTAACCGCGAATCGTGCCGCGCTCTTCCAATTTTTTGACGCGCTCTAAAACGGCGGACGGCGCAAGCCCGACCTGCCGCGCGATTTCCGCATTGCTGATTCGCGCATCTTGCTGAATAATGTTCAGTATTTGTTTGTCAATATCATTTATCATTCTGTTTTTCTTGCTATTAAAAGAATAATCGTCGGCAAATCGTTTGTCAAGATAAATCTTTAACTTTTTAATTTTCGGCTCGCGGTTATAACAAAAAAGTTATCATCGGTTCGCTCGACGGCGATGCGTTCGGGAAGATCGAAAAGACGCTCGAATTCAATTTGATAAACTCGCTTTTATGGTCGCCCGACAGCCGAAGTCTGACCGTTTTAAGCGGCAAAGACGGCGTTCCGAATTTATTCCGCCTGCCGCTCGACGGGTCGGCACAGCAACCTTTGACCGATTTAAAATCCGGCAAAATCCTAAATTTCGCGTGGTCGAACGATGGCAAAAACCTCTTCATCGTACGCGGTATCACCAACAACGATTTGATTTTGATTAAGGATAATTCCGCTAGTCTTTCCAAATAAAATTTACCGCAATACGTTAGTGACTAAAATTCTGTGTTAATCTGATAATTCTTAAAGTCAGTTCGGGTTAAAACAAAGTAACGGAAAGCTGATGAAACTATCAACTGTTCACTGTCAACTATTCACTGCTAAACGGGAAGATTCTTTGTTTAATAGTGAATAATTGACAGTGAACAGTTGATAGTTTTGATATTTGCAGATGTTCAAAAACGATATTTCTTTCAAATTTATTAACCCGAACTGAGGTAAATTGTTAATGAATGGAGTCAAAAAAAATGAGCGCGGTGCTGTCATTTCCGAAAACTGAAAACGAAATAATTTCCTATAATCCGGCAACTGGCGCGGAAATCGGGCGCGTCGAAAGCGCGTCAGCCGAAGCGGTCGAAATCGCCGTCGAAAAATCGCGGTTGGCGTTTCAAAGTTGGCGTGAAACTTCTTTTGCCGAGCGCAAACGATTAGTAATGAAAGCGCGTGAAATAATTTTGGATGAATTGGACGAAACCGCGCTGCTTATTTCCAACGAATCGGGCAAGCCAATTGCCGAAGCACTTTCGATGGAAATCGCGCCGGTTTTGGATCTAATGCAGTATTTCGCTAAAAAAGCCGAAAGACTTTTGAAACCTCGCAAAATCAACATCGGACTTTACGGGTTGCTCGGTCGCGCGTCGAAAATCGTATATCAGCCGCTCGGCGTGGTCGGCATTATTCCGGCGTGGAATTATCCGTTTTCGATTCCTTTGGGCGAGACGGCGATGGCTTTGATGGCAGGCAACACGGTCGTTCTAAAGCCTTCGGAATTGACTCCGTTCATCGGATTAAAGATCGGCGAAATTTTCAAAAAAGCCGGAATTCCGAAAAACGTCGTGCAAATCATCACCGGCGCGGGCGAAACCGGCGCGGCGTTGGTCGAAGCCGCGCCCGACAAAATAATGTTTACGGGCAGCGTCGCTACCGGCAAGCGAATCGCCGACAGTGCCGCGAAAAATTTGACGAGCGTGGTTTTGGAATTGGGCGGCAAAGACGCGATGGTCGTTTTCGCCGACGCGAATCTCGAATTGGCAGCTGACGGCGCGGTTTGGGGCGCGTTCTGCAATTCCGGTCAGTCGTGTTCATCGGTCGAAAGATTGTATGTCGAAGAATCTGCGGCGGCGGAATTAACTCGCAAAATCGTCGAAAAGACTAAAAAGTTAAAACAGGGCGCGGGCGATGACCAGGCAAACGACATCGGCGCAATGTCTTCAAAAAAGCAGCTCGAAATCGTCAAAGACCACGTTGAAAGTTTCCAAAAAGACGGCGCGAAAATCTTGACCGGCGGCAAATCGAACGATTTATTTTTCGAGCCGACCGTGATTTCCGGCGCGACGAATTCGATGCGGGCGATGCGGGAAGAAACCTTCGGTCCGACGCTGCCGATTGCGACTTTTAAAACCGAAGCCGAAGCGGTCAAACTCGCTAACGACTCGGAATTCGGCTTGACGGCGAGCGTCTGGACGCGCGATTTGAAAAAAGGAAAGCGAGTCGCGGAACGAATCGAAGCCGGAACGGTTTGCGTCAACGAAGTTTTATACACGCACGGCATCGGGCAAACGCCCTGGGGCGGCTTCAAGAATTCCGGTCGCGGCAGAACGCACGGCGCGGAAGGCTTGCTTGAACTGGTTCAGCCGCAGCACATTCACGTCAACCGATTGGCGATTTTGCCGAACGCCTGGTGGATGCCTTACGGCGCGAATGCGATTGAAACCTTTAAAGGCTTCGCTAAACATTTTGCGTCCGGCTCGCTTTTTCAGACCGCCAAACTCGCGCCGCAGCTTTTGAGAAGATTAAAGGAATTGCGAAAAAAATAGTTTTAAGCGAATCTTCCCTGCGTCATTTGATAAACGCCCGTCAAAAACGGATTTGCCGCGCGTTCGCGCCTTATCGTCGTGTTTTCGCCGTGTCCGGTGTAAACCGTAAAATCGTCGCCGAGCGGCAGAATTTTTTCGTTGATCGAATTTATCAGCGTATCGTAATCGCCGCCGGGCAAATCGGTTCTGCCGATTGAGCCGGCGAACAGACAATCGCCGCCGAAAACTTTTTTCTCCGTTTCTTCCGCCAAAACGATATGACCGGGCGCGTGTCCGGGACAATGCAGAATTTTAAAATTTAAATTTCCGACCGCATAAATTTCGCCGTCCGTCCAATTTCTCGTTAAAGCAGGCGGCACGTCGTAGTCCAAACCGAGAGCTTTTAATTGATGCGGCTGAATGCCCATAAAAAGCGGCTGTTCGGGCAGATTGTAATACAAAATTTCGTCGTCTTTGTGCAGAACGATTTCAGCGTTCGGATAAAGTTTATGCAGATTTGAAACGCCGCCGATATGGTCGAGATGAGCGTGCGTTAAAGCGATTGCCAGCAGTTCAAAATCGTTTGCGCGGATAAATTCCGCAATTTCCGGCGAATCGTCGCCCGGATCAATGCAAATCGCTTTTTTCGTTTCTTCGCAAACCACGACGCGCGTGTTTTGTTGAAAAGGACTCGTAACAAAAGTTTCGATAATCATTCTTTTATCAATTTATCAAGATACGACTCGACCGCAAAATCTTCGGATTTGGCTTTGTTCAAGATGAACAAAATCGCTTCCCTGTAAGTCTGCGCGGTCGGCGTTCCTTTAAAGCAAGGCGTTTCGATTTCCGGCAGGCTCAGATAAATTATCAGACAACTGAGCAACATCCATAAAAGCGTTTCGTCGCGCGTCCCAATCGGATTATGTTTATAAATTGTTTCCCGGTCGTCGTAAATATCTCCGCAAATCCGCGCAAATTCCCGCTCGCTGATTTTATCCATTAACTAATTA
>CAXTMQ010000157.1:0-10755 GCA_964245305.1 uncultured Pyrinomonadaceae bacterium | reverse complement strand
CACGACATCGGCAATCATTCGTTCACGCATCCGAATATGGGCGAAATTCCGACGAGCGTGACGGCGGTCGAACTAAACGCGACGCAAAGGCTTATTCAATCTTTAACCGGACGCGCGACGACGCTTTTCCGCGCGCCGTATTTTGGCGATGCCGAACCGCAAACGCCCGATGAAGTCGAACCGATTGTCGAAGCCAAACATCTCGGTTACATTACGGTCGGTTTGCACATTGATCCGGACGATTGGGAGCAGCCCGGCACGGACGCGATTGTTCAGCGCGTCGTTGACGGAATCACCAATCAAACCGACGAAGAAGATTTACGCGGGCAAGTCGTTCTGTTGCACGACGGCGGCGGCGACCGCTCGGAAACCGTCGAAGCTCTGCCGCGAATTATCGAAACTTTGAAGGCAAAGGGCTATAAATTCGCCACCGTTTCGACGCTTGCCGGAATTCCGCAGGAAAAAACAATGCCGTTCATCGCCGACAATCAAAACGCGGTCGTCGTTCAGGCGAACGACGTAACCTTTCAAATGCTCTGGTTTTTCGATAAAACGATCAAATGGCTTTTCTGGCTCGGCATCGTCTTGGGAACGGGCAGACTTTTAATCGTCGCGCTTTTAGCTCTGCGAACGAAATTTTCAAAAAAATCCGCATTGCCCGATGCCGGTTTTCAGCCGTTCGTTTCGGTAATCGTGCCGGCTTTTAACGAAGAAAAAGTTATCGTCAAAACGATCAAAAGCCTTTTGAAGTCCGATTATCAAAATTTTGAAATTCTCGTCGTTGACGACGGTTCGAGCGATGAAACGAGCCGACTCGTCTGCGAAAATTTCGCGGGCAGCGAACACGTTCAATTATTTACGCTCTCGAACGGCGGCAAGGCGGAAGCGTTAAGTTTCGGTCTGCGGCAGGCGCGAGGCGAAATTATCATCGGTTTGGACGCGGACACGATGTTCGCTCGAAAAACTATCGGCGAGCTTGCCGCGCAGTTTGCCGACGAGCGCGTCGGCGCGGTCGCCGGCAACGCGAAGGTCGGCAATCGTCTGAATATGGTGACGAAATGGCAGGCTCTCGAATATATCACGTCGCAAAATCTCGACCGCCGCGCTTTCGCCAGTCTGAACGCGATTACGGTCGTTCCCGGCGCGGTCGGCGCGTGGCGGCGTGAAGCGTTGGAGCTGGCGGGCGGTTTTGAATCGAACACGCTCGCCGAAGATCAGGATTTGACTCTGCGCGTCAGAATGCTCGGCTATCGCATCGCTTACGCCGAACGCGCCGTCGCTTACACCGAAGCTCCCGATTCGCTGAAAGGTCTGGCGAAGCAGCGTTTCCGCTGGTCGTTCGGAACTTTGCAATGTATGTGGAAGCATCGCGCCGCGCTTTTTAACCCGAAATACGGCGCGCTCGGTTTCACGGCGATGCCGAACGTCTGGATTTTTCAGATTTTGTTTCCGCTCGTGTCGCCTCTGATGGATTTGATGTTCGTCTGGACACTTTTCGGCTATGTTCTGCAAAGGCTCGAACATCCGCACGAATTTCTCGCCTCGCACTTCAGCGAAGTCGTGTTTTATTACGTTTTCTTTTTAATCGTGGACGTTCTGGCGGCGGTGGTCGGCTTTACGTTCGAGCGGCGCGAAAACTGGAAGTTGTTGGCGCGGCTTCCTTTTCAACGATTCGGCTATCGGCAGATTATGTATTTCGTGATGCTCAAATCCATCAAAACCGCCATCGAAGGCGCGATTGTCGGCTGGAACAAAGTCGAACGCAAAGCGACGGTCGCCGAAACGGTCTGAAATTTTATGCAGCAAAAAAGAGGCAACCGAACATTGCCTCTTTTCTCACTTTAAATTCAATTTTCGATTAATTTATCCAAGATTCGATTCGTCTCGAAAAAACATCAAAACTGCCTGCGGCTTTTTTTTGTTGTCTTTCGGCTTATCTTCTTTCGGTTTATCTTTATCATTAACGATCACGACCGGCGGCTTATCTTTCGGCGGCGTGTTTTTATCGTCCTCTTTTTTCTGCGCCGTCGCGGTCATCACAAAGCAAATCATGATGGCGGCGGCGAATAATAATTGTTTTAATACGTTCATTTTAATTTTCCTCTTTCCTTAAATATTTCTAAGGCACGAGGGGAAAGATCGGAGACTGCACCCGTTTTTTCTTGGCAATCTCGATGCCACAAATCATTTTTTATAGAATTTTTCAAAAAGCGCGGCGAAATTGAACCGCTCTTTTATGATTCGGAAAGATTGATTTACGTTTTCCGCAAAATTTATACGAAATCGTCAACGCCTTTGGCAATGCGCCGCTTGAAAAGATTATAATTCATTCTCAAGCGGCGCATTGCCAAACTTTTCCGAAAAATTGAAAAATGTCGAATAACTCCGAACGGCTCAAACAAATTCTGGTAACCATCGCCACCGTCGGCGTGATCGTTTTTAATTGGCTGTCCGTCCAAAATTATTTGGGCGTTTCGATGCAGTATATTTCCGATAAATATCAAACGCACATTACGCCCGCCGGTTATGCTTTTTCGATTTGGGGCTTGATTTATTTCGGCTTAATCGCGTTCTGCATTTATCAATTACTTCCGCGCAACGCCGCCCGATTCGCACCCGTCAGAAGCGTCTATATTTTAAGCTGCGCGGCAAACTGCGCGTGGCTATACTTCTGGCATCAGGAAAAAATCGTTCTTTGCGCGGCGTTAATTCTTCTTCTGCTCGGGACGCTCGCTTTTATCAATGCAAAATTGAAATCAACCGAAACGTCCGCCGAATTCTGGCTCGTCAAATTCCCTTTCGGACTTTATTTCGGTTGGACGACGGCGGCGGCGATTTTAAATTCGACCATCGCGCTCGTTTATCTAAAAGTTCAAACTACTGACGCGAATGCCGTTTTTATCGGCGCGGCGTTGCTTTTAACGGCGACGTTTTTGGGCGTTCTGATTCGCTTTAAATTAAATAATCCGTTCTACCCGTTGGCAATCGCGTGGGCTTTAACGGCAATCGCCGTCGAGCAAAGCGGCAAAACCTTAATCGTCGCCTCAGCCGCCGTCGGCGTGATCGTGTTATTAATTACGGCTTTAACTTTTCTGATTCTCACGCCGAATAAAATCAATGAATAACGGAAAAATCTGCGTCTCGATCTGCGCCGAAACAAGCGAGGAATTAGTTTCACAGATAAGCCGCGCCGAAGATTTGGCGGACGTGATCGAAATTCGTTTTGATTGTTTGCATCATCTACATTTCAACAAATTTCTAACTAAATTTAAGAATCTCAAGCAGAATTTTCTAATAACTTTCCGCCCGGAAGAACAAGGTGGAAAAAGAAATATTAGTCTGAGCGAACGAAGAAAGTTTTGGGAATACGTCTCCTCAACAAATGCAAATTATTTAGATATAGAACCTGATTTGCAGATAAAGTTCGCGCGGCTGAGAACAAATCTGCGAATTGCTTCGTTTCATCAATTTTCCACTTCAAAAAACAATCTTGAAAATACTTTTGACGAACTTGCGGAAACAAATTCCGAAATAATAAAAATAGCCGTTCAAACCGACGATATTACCGACACGATTCCGGTTTGGAAATTACTCGAAAAAGCGAAGTCCGAAAACAAACAAATCATTCCAATCGCAATGGGCGAAGCGGGAAAATGGACGCGGATTTTGGGGCTGGCGCACGGCGCGTTTATGACCTACGCCGCGCTCGATGCGGGGAAAGAAACCGCGCCCGGACAAGTTTCGGCTCGTGATCTGCTCGAAGTTTACCGCGCTAAAGATTTAGACGAAAACACGAATGTTTACGGAATTATCGGCGGCAACACGAGCGTTTCGATGTCGCCTTATATTCATAACGCGGCTTTTCAATTTCACGACTTAAATGCGGTTTTCGTTCCGCTGCAAGTGAAAAATCTCGACGATTTTATGCGCCGGATGGTCAAACCCGAAATGCGCGAAATCGAACTGAATTTCAAAGGCTTTTCCGTCACGATTCCGCATAAAACCGACGTTATCAAACATCTCGATTCGATAGACGAAACCGCCGAACGAATCGGCGCGGTCAACACAATCAAAATCGAAAACGGAAAACTTTACGGCTTTAATACCGATGCGGAAGGATTTATCGAGCCGCTTTTAAATTTATACGGCGACATAAACGGCGCAAAAGTCGCCATTCTCGGCGCGGGCGGCGCGGCGCGAGCCTGCGTTTACGCTCTGCAAAAAAACCGCGCGAATGTTACGGTTTTTGCGCGAGATTTAAAGAAAGCCGAAACTTTAGCCGAAGATTTCAGCGTCGAATTAAAAGAATTAATAACGAATCACGAACAACGAACGACCTTCGACGATTTCGACATCCTGGTCAACGCAACGCCGCTCGGAATGAAAGGCAAAGCCGAAACGGAAACGCCCGCCGTCGCCGAACAGATGCGAAATCTAAAACTCGTTTATGATCTAATTTACACGCCGTTTCAAACGAAATTTATGAACGAAGCCGACCGCGCCGCCGTGCCGAAAATCGGCGGTTTAGCAATGCTCATCGCGCAAGCCGCGAAACAGCAAAAAATCTGGACGAATCTTGACGCGCCGCTTGAAAAAATGAGCCGCGCCGCTCTGGAAAAATTGCAATGAACGACAGATACAGCCGCCAAATTTTATTTCCGAAAATCGGCGAAAACGGACAGCGAAAACTTCTCGCATCGCGCGTTCTGATCGTCGGCAGCGGCGCGCTCGGCTGCGCTCATGCCGAAACTCTGGCGCGCGCCGGTGTCGGATTTTTGCGAATCGTTGATCGCGATTTTGTCGAATTCACGAATTTGCAGAGACAGACTTTATTTTCCGAAAAGGACGCGAAAGAAAGGTTGCCGAAAGCGATTGCGGCGAAAAATCGGCTGGCGGAAATCAATTCGGAAATCGCGGTCGAAGCGATTGTCGCCGATGTCAATTTTTCAAACGTCGAAACACTTCTCAAAGACGCGGATTTGATTCTTGACGGCACGGACAATTTTCAAACGCGCTATCTGATCAACGATGCCTGCGTGAAATCGAACAAAACGTGGATTTACGGCGCGGCGGTTTCGAGTTACGGGGCGACGATGACTATTATTCCGAATGAAACGGCGTGTCTGCGCTGTATTTTCGAGGAAATTCCGTCGGCGGGAAGCTCGCCGACGTGCGATACGGCGGGCGTGATTCAGTCGATTATTCAAAGCGTTTCGGCGATTCAAACGACCGAAGCATTGAAAATTTTAACCGGCGATTTTGATTCTCTGCATCGCTCTTTGATGCAGATTGATGTTTGGCAGAACGATTGGCGCAAAATCAAAATCGGCAAGCCGAACCGAGATTGCGAATGTTGCGGCAATCGAAATTTTGAATTTCTCGCGGCGGGCAGCGCGGGATTTTCCGCTGTTTTGTGCGGGCGCAACGCCGTGCAGATCGCGCCGCCGCGCATTGCCGAATTGGATTTGCCAAACCTTGCGACGCGCCTGAAAGCGCACGGCGCGGTGAAACAAAACGAATATCTTTTGCGTCTAAACGTCGGCGATTTTGAATTAACCATATTCAAAGATGCCCGCGCCATCGTTCGCGGAACGGACGACGTGGCAACGGCGCGTTCGCTTTACGCGAAATTTATCGGCAATTGAATTTTGCTAATTCGATGTTTTTTCAGCAGAATTAAATTTTGCGTCATAAAATTTTGAAATTCTTTAACTCGTTTCGCAGCGAATAGTTAATAGTGAACAATGAATAGTTTATGAACGCAAAACTGTTTACTGTTCGCCGATTCACAAGAAAAAATTTCGATCATCGAGCCGCGCGATTTTACATAACAAATTAAATGAACAAACTTTTTTACGTTATTTTTTTCAGTTTTTTCTGCGTCATCAGTTCGCAGGCGAGCGAGCCGCAGATTTGGACGATTGACACGCGCGGCGAAGTTTTGCGCGGCGAGGCGAACGGCGTTTCGATTGACGAAAACGGCGCGATTTCGCTCGCGCCGAAATTGACCGAAATTTTCAAAACCGAACAGCCGTATGTTTGGTCGAGCGCGACGGACGCAAACGGCAATATTTTCTTGGGCACGGGCAGCGACGGGCGAATTTTCCGCGTCAGCGCGAACGGCGCGGGAAAATTGTTTGCCGATTTGAACGAACTGAATGTTTCGGCTCTGGCAATCGGCAAAGACAATTCGCTTTACGCCGGAACGTCGCCCGACGGCAAAGTTTATCGCGTTGACGCGAACGGCGCGGCGAGCGTTTTTTTCGATCCGCAGGAAAAATATATCTGGTCGTTAGCCGTCGCGGGTGACGGCAGTTTGCTTGTCGGAACGGGCGAAAACGGGAAAATCTTTCGGGTAAAATCGGCGAATGCCGCGCCCGCCGCGTCGCTTTTTTACGACACGAGCGAAACGCATATCATCGCGCTGGCGATTGATAAACAGGGAAATATTTATGCCGGAACCGACGGCGGCGGTTTGGTTTTGCGCTTCGGCGCGGACGGCAAACCGTTTGGTTTGCTCGATTCATCTTTGAGAGAAATTCACGCGCTCGCCATCGGCGCGGACAATTCGATTTACGCGCTGGCTCTAAGCGACGCGGCGGCAACGGCGAAAACGCCGCTTTCGACCGAAACAACGACAACCGAACCGACTCCGACCGCTACGCCCGAAGCTCCGCCGAAAAGCCGTTATGATTTAACGGCGACGAAATCAGCCGTTTATCGAATTTACGCCGACGGCGGAAACGATATTATCTGGAATTCGCCGACGGTGACGGGATTTTCGATTTTTCCGAATCCGAACGGCAACGGCGTTTTCGTCGGCACGTCCGACAAAGGCAGAATTTACAGCGTCGGCAACGACGGGCGCGAAACGCTCGTTTTGCAGTCGAACGAAAATCAGATTTCGACGCTTTTCGGCAGCGGCAAAAATATTTTTGCGACATCGAGCAATCAAGGAAAACTTTACCGCTTCGGCGCGGAAACCGTTGCCGAAGGCATCTACGAATCGCCGATTTTGAACGCCAAAGCCGATTCGTCGTGGGGCAGAATTTGGTGGCGTTCGAGCGGCGGCACCGTTTTGCAGACGCGCAGCGGCAACACCGAAAAGCCGAACGAAACGTGGAGCGATTGGAGCCGGAATTACGCGAATCCGAAAGACGCGCAAGTCGCCAGCCCGAAGGCGAAATTTTTGCAGTGGCGGGCGATTTTGAAAAGCGCGGCGACGCTCAACGAAGTCAGCGTCGCATACTTGGCGAGAAACATCGCGCCGGAAATTCTCTCGATCCAGACGCTGCCGACGAACGTCGGTTTGGCGGCGAATCCGCCGATTCAGATTGATCCGAACATCGAAAATTCCGGTCTCGATCCGACGGTTTTCGGTCTGCCGCCGATGGCGAACGCGCCGCCGCGAAAAATTTATCAGCGCGGCGCGCACGTTCTGCAATGGACGGCGGAAGACCGCAACGGCGACAAAATGGAATACGCCGTTTATTATAAGGAAATCGGCGCGAGCGAATTTAAGTTGCTGCGCGACAATTTGCGCGAAACATTTTTTACGATTGACGGTTTGGCGTTTGCCGACGGTCGCTACATTTTCAAAATCGCGGCGAGCGACGCGCCATCAAATCCCGCTTCGCAAGCGTTATCGGGCGAAAGAATCAGCGAACCGACTGACATCGACAACACCGCTCCGACTGTTTCCGCCGTCGGCAGCGCACAAATCGTCGGCAGCAAAGCGCGCGTCGTGTTTGAAGCGAGCGACGCGGCAAGCTATCTGCAAAACGCCGAATTCAGCCTGAACGGCGGTGAATGGCAGACGGTTTACGCCGACGACGGAATTTCCGACGGACAGCGCGAGCGTTATACTTTGGACGTTCCTTTGAGCGGCGCGGGAGAATTTTCGATTACTCTGCGCGTGTTTGACGCGAGCGGCAACGCGGGCAACGCGCGTGTTTCGGTGAGAAAATAGAACTTTTAGAATTTACGCCTGAAAGAAATAATTAACAGGGATGAAGGGGATACGCAGGATATTTTATAAATCAATAAAAATTCCTTTCATCCCCTTCATCCCTGTTAATTATTTTCATCCGGTTAATTATTTCTTCGGCAAAGCCATCGTTTCGCCTTCTTTGTTGATTTCCAGATGGCGCGTCGTGTTTTCGACGATGCTTGGCGGCACGAGATCGCCGGTTTTGTAACGCGAATCCGGCGCGACGTATTCGGTTTGCGTCGGCGGCAAAGAAGCGTTCGGCGCGGATTGATTGATATAATTTTGATTCGGCGCGGCGAAATTCATTGGCGTTTTTTCCATTCGCTTCGATTTCATATAATCGGAAACGCCTTTTGAAAGCAGACCGAAAGCCGGAAAAAGCATCGCCCACCACCACGCCTGCCCGCCCGCCACGCCGGTTGTCAGCAAAGCGATACTGATAATCAAAAATCCGATGCCCGAGATAAGCTGTTTGATCGCGTCGCCATAGACTTCGTGCGCGTTTTGCCGGCGACGAAATTCGCGTTCGTGCTTTCTCATTTTAGAATCAATCGCCGCGATTCCGGCACCGGCGTAATGCGTCGGCAAATCGCCGGTCATCGCCGCCGAAACCGTTCCCAAATCCGTGCCGCAGCTCCGGCAAAATTTTCCGTTATCAGGATTTTGAGTTCCGCATTTTGGACAAAACATAATTTTTTCAGTTCTAGGTGCAAAATTTAAGGTTCAAAGTTGCTGGTACTAAGTTTTCAATCGGATTCCACCATTAAAACTTTGAACCTTAAATTTTGCACTATAATTCTCTTTGCCTTCCCGCCTCAAAAAGTATAACGCCGCAGGCAACCGAGACGTTCAAAGATTCGATTCGTCCGCGCATCGGAATTTTGACGAGCGCGTCGCATTTTTCCGCCGTCAAACGATGCAAACCTTTGCCTTCGCCGCCTAAAATCAAAGCCGTCGGAACGCGCCAATCCCAATCGGTGTAATCTTTTTCCGCTTCGCCGCTCGCGCCGATAATCCAAATGTTATGCTCTTTTAACTCGTCAATCAAGCGATTCAGATTCGTAACTTTCGCAATTTTGACGTATTCGGTCGCGCCCGCCGCCGTTTTTGTCACCGTTTCAGTCAAACCGACAGCGCGGCGTTCGGGAATAAAAACGCCGTCCGCGCCCGCGCATTCGACGGTTCGCAAAATCGCGCCCAGATTGCGCGGGTCTTCCACGCCGTCCAAAACGACAATAAGAGATGCGTCGCCCGCCGCGATTTTCTGATAAATTTCGTCGAGCAGTTTTTCGGACGAATAATAATCAGCCGCCGCGACGTAGGCGATTACGCCTTGATGATTCGCGCCCGCTTCGACGATTTTCGACAAATTTTCGCGCGGCGTTTTTTGATACGAAACGCCGTTTCGTCCGGCGAGAAAAAGAATTTCCGAAAGGCGTTTTTCCTGTCCGCCTTCGGCAACGACGATTTTTTCGACTCGGCGATTTTCTGCCCGCAGAGCTTCCAGAACCGGCAGAACGCCGAAAATTATATTCTTCGGTCGTTCAAACTTCGGGCGCGTTTCGTCGCTTTTCGGTTGCTCGCGCGCGGCTGGCGATTCGCGTTTTCGCCCGTTTTTGGATTTCGGATTTTGAAATCGGGATTTTTTCATAAAAGCTCGCGCTGAAGCCGCGAATATTTCGTGAACTGCGTTAAATTATTGACCGTCGTAATGTTTGCCAGATTAAATTTGCCGAAACTTTCGCGCTTGAAGCCTTGCGATTCGCTTTTTTGTTCGACTTCCCAAACCTCGCCGAGCAGTTCGCGGCTTGGCAGATAATTTGTAATCAATCGAGCGTGCGGCGCGATTTCGAGAATTTTTTGTGCGAGATTTTTCAAATTTTCGCTCGCCAGCATTCGTTTTTCTTCGCCGAGACCGGAAAAATCGAAGCCTTTCGCCCAAATTCGGAAACCCGTCGAATCGGCGCGGCTGTAAACGTCTAAAAGGCTTTCGTCCGAAGCGGTTTCGCGCGAATCGAGAATTTTCGTTTCGCCTTTTTTAACGCGCTTTTCGGTCGCTTCGATTCTGCGCTCGAAAATCGCGCCGCTGACGATTAAAAGCAAATTTTCGTTCGGAATTCTGACGATTTCGTCCTGATTGAACAAAACGAAAATCGTTTCATCCGTGTCGAATTCGATGCCGCGCAGACGGCGCGGCGATTTTTCGGTAGCGAGCGTTTCGTCGCTGACAATTATTGTTTTCAAACCGAACGCCGCCAAGTTCGTCTGCAAAATTTCGGCTTCTTTTCCCGTTTCGACGCGCGCGAGCGGCATCGGATTTTCGCTTTCCGCAATTTTCCGCAGAAACTCGTTTTCCGTTTTGAGAAGTCGCGCGGCTTTCGCAAAATCCGGTTGCGCGGAAGTTGTCGAATCAGGCTCGAAAATCACGTTAAAACCTTTTTCCCACGCTTCTAATTTTCGCAGATTAGGCTGAATATTTTGAATCCGCGCGTCGGAAACGTCTAGTTCCGCGCCGCAATATAAACATTTCAGACGATTCGGCGGATTGTTGCGCGCGCAGCGTTCGCACCGAATCATTTCCGCCGCGTCGAACGCCGAATTTTCTGTCTGCGCCGGCAAATTTTTCAGCCATTCTTCGGATTGCTCGTTTTCCATAATTATTCGATTCGATTCTGAAATCGCTTCAATTTGATTATCGCTTGACCGACGGGCGAACAAAAGGGCAAACTATTAATAATTATTTTATTCGACGGCGGTTATATTTC
>CAXTMQ010000156.1:0-10763 GCA_964245305.1 uncultured Pyrinomonadaceae bacterium | reverse complement strand
CTTTAAACTATATGTCGAAACTACTAAATTGTTTAGCCGATGTCAACGAAAAGTTTTCAGAAATTTAACCTCGATTCGACGGAAATTTCCTTGCCAAATTTTTATTTTTTGTGCGATTCTTATTTTATCGAAAAATCGAGCGGTTGTAGTATCAGCAAAAGTTTTACTATCGCCAAAGGAACAAGGGCTTTTTTAACAGGAAAGGAGAGTGGAAATGACTAAAGGCGAAGCTATGGCGTTGGAAACCGATATGAATATTTTTCAGATGAAGCTCGAGAAAGAAACGGAAGAAATCGTTTCGGCGACGGAACACCGACAAATAATCATTACCGAAGAAACAAAGGAGATCAATCTTCAATCGAGATTCGCCAGATTGAAAAAATCTTTGCGAAAAAGATCGGCGAGTATTTTATAAAATTATAAAATAAACCAATTCAAGGAGTGAAAATTTATGCCGAGAGGAGATAAATCAGCATATACCGATAAACAAAAACGACAAGCCGAACACATCGAAGAAGGCTACGAAGAAAAAGGCTTGTCCGAAGAAGAAGCCGAACGCCGCGCGTGGGCAACCGTTAATAAACAAGACGGCGGCGGCAAATTGAGCGGCTCGGGACGCAAAAAATCAACCGCTTCGAGCGGAGGCAAAACTTCGACGACCGCGAAAAAGTCTTCTTCAACCGCGAAGAAAAGTTCAGCGGCAAAAACATCAAGTAAAAAATAAGGCGAAACAAAATCAAAACAAAAAAGCGCGTTCAATTTTAAGAAACGCGCTTTTTTGTTTTGCAATTTTCTGAAAATTCAACATTGCAACATCGTGGTTAATCCTCAAACATCTTCCGCAAACTTTCGGTGTAAGGCGCGCGAGCCACGCCTTTTTCGGTGATAATCGCCGTAACGAGTTCATTCGGCGTTACGTCAAAGGCATAATTGTTGACTGAAATGCCTTCGGGCGCGAGTTGGATGTCTTTAACGTGCGTTATTTCCCTGATGTCGCGTTCTTCGATGGGAATTTCGTCGCCGGTCGAACAATTAAGATCAACGGTCGAAAGCGGCGCGGCGACGTAGAACGGAATATCGTGTTGTTTCGCCAGCACCGCGACCATATAAGTGCCGATTTTATTGGCGACATCGCCGTTCGCCGCGATTCGATCAGAGCCGACGACGACCGCCTGTACGCGACCTTTTTTCATCAAATGCCCGGACATATTATCGGTAATCAGCGTGACGGGAATATTGTCCTGAACGAGTTCCCAAGCCGTCAGCCGTGAACCTTGCAAATATGGGCGCGTCTCGTCGGCGATGACGGCGATGGTTTTGCCTTGATTGACCGCGCCGCGAATCACGCCGAGAGCCGTTCCCCAAACGCCGCCGGTCGCCAACGCGCCCGCGTTACAGTGCGTCAAAACGGTCGAATTATCGTTAAGAAGCTCACCGCCGAATTCGGCGATTAAACGCTGTGATTCGATGTCTTCGTCGTGAATCGCTTTGGCTTCGTCAATTAGAATTTGCTTGATTTCCGAAACGGATTTGCCGTCGGTTTTCCCTTTTTGAAATGTTTGACGCATTCGTTCAATCGCCCAGAAAAGATTAACGGCGGTCGGGCGCGTTTTGCCCATTACGTCCGCGATGTAATTTATTTCTTCTTGGAGATCAGCGACGTTCGTGCCGACGAAATTTTTTACGCCGAGCGCGATACCGTAGGCGGCGGAAACGCCGATTGCCGGCGCGCCGCGCACGACCATATCGCGGATGCCGTCCGCCACTTCTTTAAAACTTTTCAAAGTCAGCCATTTTTCTTCGGTCGGAAGCAGACGTTGGTCGAGCATTAAAACGCCCTCGTCGCTCCATTTTACGGGTATTATCATTAAATTTTTTCGTTCCTCGTTTTCTCTTAAAAACTTTGTTTTCTTAACTATACACGAAAAGATTCTGAAATTCAGTCGGCGCGAAATTTTACGTTTGGCGAAAATGAGACGGTTTAATGATAAATCCGTGTAGATTATTCGCAGAAAACGCTCTTAAATTTTTTAAATAAAATATTGATTTTTTTTCGGTAAAAATGCTAAATTGCTGATGATTTATTTCTGCGATTCGCTTACCGAGATGGAAAAATCTAACGAATTTTGTTTAATCGTCGAAGGAAATTATTTTACGGTCGAAGAAGCCAAGCACGCCCTGCACGATCCGTTTATCGAAGAATTTGTCGAGCAGACGGGACGTTTTCGCATCCAGAATTTCGACGATATTCAAGCTGTCAGCGGCATTCCGCTCGGCGATTTGGAAATAGCGATGATTGACGACGATGTTTTTGAAATCTCGTGCCGCTCGTCGCCGCTGATTCTCAACCGCCGCAAAGCCGAGTTGCTCGCCGAAACTTTGCGGCGTCAAGCGATGTTCGACGAAATCACTATTGAATCTTTAACTTGAAAACAATCGCGCTCAAATTCATCAAATATCAACAATTCCAATCGCATTGCCGAACGCTGTAAATTTGTCTGATATTCTTCAATAGTTTATAGTTTTGAAATGCTTTCTCATAAAAACCCCAAAAATAAAATTGCAGGAGAGTTAAGCCAATACTTTGACAAATATGCAGTCAGCCGCCGGTGTACAAGCCGACCAAAATTTTAAAAAAGATTTCTATTTTACACGCGATTTTCCCGATAACTTACAATCTTTAGATACGCTTTCGTGGAATTTTTACTGGTCATGGAAACCCGAAGCCGTTAATTTATTTCGTGAAATCGACGCGCGGCTCTGGGAAAAATGCGAGCAGAATCCGCGTCTTTTTCTACAGCAAATCGGCGGTCTTCAACTTTGGCAAAAAGCGAACGACGCGGAATACGCAGAAAGATTAAAGCGATTTGCCGCCGAATTTGACGATTATTTAGCCGAAAAACCACAGTCGTTCGGAAAAATTACTCCAATCAATCCAATCGCTTATTTCTGCGCCGAATACGGCGTTCATAATTCGCTGCCGATTTATTCGGGCGGTCTCGGAATTTTGGCGGGCGACCATCTGAAATCGGCGAGCGATATGAACGTGCCGCTTGTCGCCATCGGTTTAATGTATCGGTTCGGCTATTTTCGCCAAAGATTTTCGCACAACGGCTGGCAGGAAGAACGCTATGTTGACTCTTTCAATTCGCCGCTCGCGCTTTTTCCGGTTTTGAACGAAAACGGCGAACGCATCGTCGTTAAAATTCATATTCGCGGTCGTGAAGTCGCGGCGCAGGCGTGGCTCGCGCAGATCGGTCGAATCTCGCTTTATCTGCTCGACACGAACGTCGAGGCGAACAGCGAAGTTGATCGTTTGATTACGGGACATCTTTACGGCGGCGATACGGAAACGCGCATCGTTCAGGAAAAAATCCTCGGCATCGGCGGCATTCGCCTGCTGCGCGAACTCGAAATCGAGCCGTCGGTTTATCATCTGAACGAAGGACATTCGGCGTTTTTGACTTTGGAATTGGCGCGTGAATTTTTAGCGAAAAACACGGAAGCGAATTTTGCGGAGGCGGTTGAAAACGTGCGCGAACAATGCGTTTTTACGACGCACACGCCGGTCGCGGCGGGCAATGATACGTTTCCGCCCGAACAAATCGAAGCGTGTTTCGACGCGAATTTTATTAACGCCTTGAAGATTTCCAAAGACGAGATTTTCGCGCTCGGACGCGCCAATCCCGAAGACGCGCGGGAATGGTTCGGAATGACACCGCTCGCGCTCAGGATGGCACATTCGGCGAACGGCGTAAGCGAAAAACACGGCGAAGTTTCGCGCGAATTGTGGCTGAAAATGTTTCCCGAAAAAAATTCCGCCGACGAAGTTCCGATTCGGTTCGTCACCAACGGCGTTCACGCGCCGACGTGGATCGCGCCGGTGTTTCAGACGCTTTATGAAACGCATATCGGAAAAGATTGGACGCGGATTTTGAAAGATCAAACGGCGTGGCAAAAGGCAATCGAAGCGATTCCCGACGCGGAAATCTGGAAGTCGCATAAACTTCTCAAACAACTTCTCATCGCCTTTATCCGGTTGAAAACATTCTCGAAAGAAACGGGTTTGTATGACACGATTAATGCACACGAAAACACGAATAAATTGTTTTCGCCCGACGTTTTAACTATCGGTTTCGCGCGTCGCGTCGCGGCTTACAAGCGTTGGAATTTGGTTTTGTCCGATTTGGAAAGACTTTTGAAAATCGTCAACAACAGCGAAAAACCCGTCCAATTCGTTTTCGCCGGCAAAGCGCATCCGCAGGATAAAAAAGCGAAGGCGATTTTGCAGAATCTGATGCGTCTCGAAGAATTTGGCGAATGGCAGAATCGCGCCGTTTTTATCGAAGATTACGATCAGGAAGTCGCGCGTTATCTCGTACAGGGCGTTGACGTTTGGCTCAACGCGCCGATTCGCCCGCTCGAAGCGAGCGGCACGAGCGGGCAGAAAGTGGCGATGAACGGCGGTTTGAATTTCTCGATTCTCGACGGCTGGTGGATCGAAGGATTTAACGGCGAAAACGGTTTTTCAATCGGCGATTTGAACGAAGAAACCGAAAGCAACGAAGAAGGCGAACAGGAAAAAATCAACGCCTTCGATGCCGAATCGATTTATTCGACGCTCGAAAACGAAATCGTCCCAATCTATTACGCGAAAAACGAGCAAGGCTTTTCCGAAGAATGGCTCAGGCGTATGAAAAATTCGCTCGCCACGCTGACATCGCAATTTTCGAGCGACCGAATGTTAAAGGATTATATTGAGAAAATCTATTCGTGATTTGTATTTGGTTTTTTGTTTTTTGTTTTTGGCTTCTAAAATTTTCATCTCTTGAAAAATTACTAAAGGCAAAGGACGAAGGACAAAGAACAAAACCCAAAAACTAAAAACCGATGGCTATGACAAACACCGAATTTAAAACAGGCGTTATTAAACCGATTGAATGTTTTAAGGAAGGCTGGGAATTGATCAAAGATCAATACTGGCTGTTGTTTGCGATTACTTTGGTCGGCGCGATGATCGGCGGATTTACGCTTTATATTTTGATCGGCGCGATGCTGTGCGGCATTTATTTTTGTTATTTGAAAAAAATTGACGGGCAGACGGTCGCTTTCGACGATCTTTGGGTCGGCTTCCAGAAACTTCTGCCGGGCTTTTTGCTGATGCTTTTTTTAATCGTTCCGATGATTGTCGTCTACGGAATTATATACGTTCCGATTATTATGGCGGCGGCGATGGGTTCAAAACTCGGCGAGACGGAATTAATGCAGATGTTTGTCGGCGCGTTTGCCGTTGACGCGGTGTTGATTGTTTTGATGACTTGCTTTCACACGCTTTTGATTTTTTCGTTTCCGCTGCTGGTTGACCGCAACATCGGCGTTTGGCAGTCGATCACGCTTAGCGCGCGGGCAGTCTGGAAAAATCTCGGCGGCGTTGCCGGAATGATCGGCGTGGTGCTTGTCGTTTCAATTGTCGGCGCGTTGCTGACCTGCGGACTCGGCGCATATTTTATAATGCCGATAGTTTTAGCCGGTTATGTCGTCGCTTACCGCAAAATTTTTCCCGCGTCAAATATCCAACGCTTCGATACGCCGCCTTCGCCCGATGCTTTTCGCGGCGCGACAGGTTATAATTAAGAAATTATGAAAGCAAGATTTAACGAAATAAACAGCACCGACGAACTCGACGCGCTTTTTGAAAAATCGAACGACGCGCCCGTTGCGATTCTCAAACACAGCACGACCTGCCCGATTAGCCACGGTGTTTATAAAGAAGTTTCCAACGCCGATGCCGATGTAAATTTAATCGTCGTCCAACGCGCCCGAAACGTCTCGAACGCGGTCGCCGAACGCACCGGAATTCGCCACGAATCGCCGCAGGCGTTAATCATCGAAAACGGCGCGGTCAAATATCACGCTTCGCATTACGACGTAACGGCGGACGACATCGAAACGAATTTGAAACCCTAATTTGCCGCTTGATCTCTCGGCTTTGCGAGAAAACTGAAGAATCGAAGCGTTGAAAACTCCGCTGTCCGCCGTCAACTGTCCGCTAATAACAAGGTAAAACTTTGTAAATAGCGGATAGCTGACAGTTGACGGCGGACAGTTAAATGGCAGACTTTGATCATTCTTCATATCTTGCGCGAAGTTCTGAATCTCGTTTAAATGCTTGAACCGAGACAAATTATCGAAGACGGCGACGCGGAAATTTCCATCGTCTGGTCGGACGATTCGGAAACGAAATATGCCGCGCCTGGTTTGCGCCGCGCGTGTCCGTGCGCGGGTTGCGTTAACGAATGGACGGGCGAAAAAATCCTCAAAACGGAAAGCGTTTCCGACGATTTAAAGTTCGATTCAATTTCGATTGTCGGTCGCTACGCGCTCAATTTTCATTTTTCCGACAAACACGACACCGGAATTTACACTTTTCAATATCTCAGAAATTTATCGAAAAAAAATCAACCGCCGATTGTTGCCGATAGTTTATAATTATTTCTGCAATCAATTTTATTTTTGGTTAAATTTATGCAGGAACGAGATATTTTCGACGAACGACAGGAAATTAAAAAAGCGACTTTCGCTTGCCCGATGTGTCGCGAACGCAACGAATACGACGTGCGCTGGCTGAAACGCACGAAAAAGCGAAATCTGCCGCGCAATCTGAGCGAACAGGATCGGCGGCAATTGGATAAATCGCGCGATTACATGGTGCGCGTGGACGATATGCTGATGTGCAAAAATATGCGCTGTCGCAAACGCTTCGAGATTCCGTCGGCACAGTCAATCGTGTTTATCTGATCGAATCTTTTCCCGTCGCAAACGATATGCTATGCTTTTCTTAAATGAATAATTCTAACGAGGAAGATATGACCGGCAAAGATTTGGAATTTTACGAAAAGGAAGCTCTGCCCGATCCGAATATCAAAGAGTTTATGGACGAAGAAATCAAACAAGCTCCGCAAGCTCCGAGCGAATTGAGAGAACGTCTGCGCGAACATAATTCGACTTCGCCCGCCGATTCGGGCGGCGATATTGATGCCGAATGGGAAGGCGCGAACGACGACGGCGCGGAAGCCTTCGCCGGACATAATCCGACACCCGATCAATCCGATGTCGAAGAAAACGCCCACGCTTACGGCGTTGATTTTCAGGACAACGAACCGCTCGATATTTTGGAAAAAATGGAAAAGCGTGACCGCAACCGTTTTGAACTCGACGAAGATTCCAAAACCAAAGGCGACAGCATTTAATTTTTCGGACAATTCGCAATCGGCGATTTTTGCAGCTTTTCGACGCGCTTCCGGTCATATTCCGAGAGCGCGTTTTTCTTTTCCAATTCGCCGAATAAGCCGAAACTTTTTTGCTTATACGCTTCGGCTTTCTCGCAATCCTTCATTTTCTCGGAAACCTGCGCGAGATTTTCATACGAAAAAGCGACGGCGCGAATCAGCATATTGTCTGCTGAATCTTTCTCGCGCATTTGTTCCTGAATCGCCAGCGCGTTTTCAAAATTTTTACGGGCATTCGGAAAATCATTTTTCTGTTTCCTGGTTTCGCCGAGCCGCGTATAAGTATTCGCGGTATCGAAAAAATAGCCCGAATGCTGCGGTTCGTCTTTGGTCAATTCGTCTAAAATCGTTAAAGCCTTTTCAAAAAATTCAATCGCGCGGTCAGGCTGTCTCTGCGAATCCATAATATTACCGAGAAGCGAATAGCTCTGCGCCAAATCCTGCTTCGATTGAAAATCTAAATTGTCTTTAGCGACGGCTTCTTTCGCCAGATTCACCGATTTATCCAGAAATTGCCGGGCGAGCGACGGATTCGCATCTTGAAAAATCGAACCGGCGAAATAAAACGAATACCACAAATTGTGCCGAAGTTTCGTGTCGTTCGGATGCGAACTGAAAAGCGGTTCGCTGATTGCCAGAGATTTTTTCACTTCCTCGCCCGCTTCCTTCATTTCGTCTTTCCAGCTTAAATCGTAGCCGAGATTAATATGACAGCCGGCGGCGAGCCGCGCGATTTCCGTATCGTTCGGATTTTCCAGCAGTAATTTTTCGAGCGCGTCAATCGAACGGTGATAAATCGGAATCGAATCGTCGTATTTTCCGTTGCCCGAATAAACTTTTGCAATCGCCAACTGCGTATTGATTACTTCGCGCTCGATATTCGCGTCAGCCGTTCGTTCGACAGCGATTTTTTCATAAATCGCCGCCGCTTGCCGGTAATTTTCCAACGCGCCGTCAATATCGCTCGACCAAAAACGCAAATCGCCGATGGAATGAAAATTCGCCGCCAAAAGCCGCTTCATTTCCGCGTCGTTCGGATATTTCTCCGCGAGCGATTGACGAATTTTTTGCGCCTTTCGATAAGTTTCGGTCGCGCCTTTCAAATCTCCCAAATTCGGTCTGCCGGGCTTGCCCTGCACGTCGCCGACCTGTTCATACGCCGACGCGAGTTCGCTTTGCAGAGATTCGTCCGCGCTCGATTCCGCCGCCAAACTATCCAGATATTCGAGCGCGCGGCTGACGATTGTTTCACGCGCCTGCGTCGAACCGGGCAGACGCTCGATTTGCGGGCTGATTTCAAACAACAAAGATTTCGAGATTTTGCGAACGTCGTTAAAGCGTTTTTCGGCGCGGTCGCGCTCTTCGCGGGCAACGCCGGCTTGCCACGAAGTCAAAACGATTCCGCCGAGCAAACTCAGCAGAAGCAGCGCGGCGATTATTGAAATTGCGACGTTCCTTTTGATAAATTTCGCGGCGCGGTATGCGAGCGTATTTGCTCTGGCGCGAACGGGCAAACCTTCGAGATGTCTTTTCACATCTTCGGCAAACGCTTCGACGGTTCGATAGCGGCGTTCGGGTTCTTTTTTGAGCGCGGTCAGAACGATGTTGTCCAAATCGCCTTTTAACTGCGGATAGCGGACATTGATGTTCGGATTCGTTTCAATCGCGTCGCTCGGTCTGGTCGGTTCGGCAACGGCGATTTGCCGCACGATGTCCATAAAACTGTTCGCTTTATACGGACGATTTCCCGTCAGCAATTCGAACAGCGTTACGCCCAAACTGTAAACGTCCGAAGCGGTCGTGACGCTTTCGCCGCGCAGTTGTTCGGGCGAAGCGTAAGCCGGTGTCATCGCCCGCGTTCCGGTCGCCGTCTGCGCTTGATCCAAACTTTCGTCGAGAATTTTCGCCAAGCCGAAATCGAGCAGTTTCGGCTCGCCGTCTGCCGCGACGAGAATATTCGAAGGCTTGATGTCGCGGTGAATGACGAGATTGCGATGCGCGTAAGCGACCGCCGAACAGATTTTCAAAAACAATTTGAGCCGTTCGTGAACATCGAGTTTATGGTTGTTTGCAAAATCGAGCAGCGGTTCGCCTTCGACATATTCCATTACGAGAAACGGTTCGCCGTTTTCCGAAACGCCGCCGTCGAGTAGTCGCGCGACGTTCGGATGATTCAAAGAAGCAAGAATTTGCCGTTCGCGGCGAAAATAATTTTCCGATTCCCAATCGAGAATCGTCTGCCGCACGATTTTCAAAGCGGCTTGCTGTTTGAATTCGCCGTCAGCGCGTTCGACGAGAAAAACCGCGCCCATTCCGCCGCGCCCGATTTCGCGGACAACTTTGTAACGCCCGAATAATTTACCCGCGCTGTCGTTTTTCCCTGTTTCGTTTTCGGTTAAAATTTGCGCGGCAAGCGGCGCGGGCGAATTTTCGAGAAAGTTTTCCGCCGACGATTCAAAGGCGAGCAAGGACTCGATCTCCGCTTTTAACTCCGCGTCGCCCGCGCAAAAATCTTCTAACCACGCCCGACGATTTTCCGGCGCGATTTCATAGAGGTGCGCGACGGCTTCGACGATTTTTTGCCAGCGTGTTTCGAGCATATTCGGAGTTTATAGAAAAATCGAATCAATTTCGAATTCGCGGAATCGGGACTTTGCTCAAATTTTGAAAATTCAAACGATTTTCTTGGTTAAACTGTTCGCCGTCAACTATCAGCTATCAACTGTTAAAACAGTAAATTGCCTTATCAATAGTTGATATTTGATTGCAAATAGTTTGATTGAATATCAATTCAAAGCTTGCGAAATTTCGCGCGAGGCTCGGAATTGGCGCGAGCTAAAAGTTTTCAAACGCATTGCGAAAGCTCTCGAAACAGCCAGAGCTTGGCAAACTGCCAATCGCGCCGCACGGTTTTTTCCGTTACGCCCAAAACTTCGGCGATTTCCGCTTCCTTCATTCCGCCGAAAAAGCGCATCTCTACTACTTTCGACTTACGTTCGTCAATCGCTTCGAGTTTTTCGAGTGCTTCGTTTAATTCCAAAAGATCGCCGGCGGCATTTTGGGGCATAACGTCTATGTCTTCGATTGAGAATCTCTGCGCCGCGCCGCCGCGTTTTTCGGCGTTGTGACGGCGGGCGTGGTCAACCAAAATCTGCCGCATCATTCTCGAAGCAATGCCGAAAAAATGCGAGCGGTTTTCTGCCGACAAATTCGTCTGGTCAACCATTTTCAAATACGCTTCGTGAACCAAAGCGGTCGGCTGCAAAGTATGGTCGCTACGCTCGCGCCATAAAAAATTCCGCGCCTGACGCTTTAATTCATCGTAGACAAGCGGAAATAACTGCTCCGCCGCGCCTTTATCGCCGCCGCGCCATTTCTCCAAAATCTCCGTCACTTCGTGCGTATTGTCGTTCGTCATTGATTTTTTATACGGCGATTGTAATCGAAAATCTTTTTTTTTGAAAAATTTTTACG
>CAXTMQ010000155.1:5914-10772 GCA_964245305.1 uncultured Pyrinomonadaceae bacterium | reverse complement strand
GGCTTTTTGCTGATCGTTTTACTGTTCAATCTGCGAATCGCCTTCGCGCAAACGGCGGATTCTTCAAAGCTGACGCTCGAGAGAATTTTTTCGAGCGATGAATTCCGACCGGCGCGTTTCGGCGGTTTTCGCTGGCTGAAAGACGGCGATTCGTTTGCCAAATTAGAGCCTTCGGAAAAAGTTAAAGACGCTTTGGATTTGGTCAGATACCAGATTGATATGAACAAGCGCGATGTTTTGCTTTCCGCCGATAAATTGATTCCGAAAGGCGAATCCGCGCCGCTTTCGATTGACGGTTATGAATATTCGGCGGACGACAAAAAGATTCTGATTTTCACGAATTCCAAAAAAGTCTGGCGTTTGAATACGCGCGGCGATTATTGGGTTTTGGATTCGGAAAGCGGAAAATTAACGAAGCTTGGCGGCGATGCAAAGCCTTCGACTTTGATGTTCGCCAAGTTTTCGCCCGACGGAAGACAGGTTGGTTACGTCCGCGAAAACGATTTGTATGTCGAAAATTTGGCGGACGGAAAAATCACCAGATTGACGAAAGACGGTTCGCACACTTTGATCAACGGCACTTCGGATTGGGTGAACGAAGAAGAATTTTATCTGCGCGACTGCTGGCGTTGGAGTCCCGACAGCCGTTCCATCGCGTTCTGGCAATTCGACGCTTCGGGCATCGAAGATTTTATTTTGCTCGACAATACGAAAGGACTTTATCCGGTTGAAACGCGCATTCCGTATCCGAAAACCGGAACGACAAACGCTGCCGTCAGAGTCGGCGTGATTGACGCGAATGGCGGAGAAATTCGCTGGCTCGAAACGCCGGGCGATTTGCGGAATAATTACATCGTTTCGGTTGATTGGACAAAGAACTCGAACGAAATTTATTTGCAGCATTTCAACCGTTTGCAGAATACTTTGCAGGTTTTGGTTTCGGACGCGAAAACCGGCAAAACGCGCTCGATTTTGACGGAAAAAGACGATGCGTGGATTGATTTGGACTTGCCCTCGATGCGCTGGCTCGATAATGAAAAACGCTTTTTGTGGATCAGCGAGCGTGACGGCTGGAAACACGCTTACACCGTTTCGGCGGACGGAAAAGATGTCAAATTAATTACCAAAGGCGCGTTCGATGTCGTTGATTTTCAAGCGGTTGATGACGCGAACGGCTGGCTTTATTTTATCGCTTCGCCCGACAATGCGACGCAGCGTTATCTGTATCGCTCGAAAATTGACGGCACGGGAACGCCTGAACGAGTTACGCCCGATGCGAACAAAGGCTGGAACGCTTATAACATTTCGCCGAACGCAAAATGGGCGATTCAAACTTCGACGAGCTTTGGCAAGCCCGCCAAAATTTATCTTCTGAATCTGACGAACAAAACCGTTGCCCGCACGATTGTTGACAACGCCGAAGTGCAGGCGAAAATGGATAAATTAAGCAAGGGAACGCACGAATTTTTCCGCATAGACATCGGCGAAAATGTCCAACTCGACGGCTGGATGATGAAGCCGCCGAACTTCGATCCGTCGAAAAAATATCCGGTTCTTTTTTACGCCTACAGCGAACCTGCCGGAACGACCGTCAACGATCAATATACGGGAGCGCAGTATTTCTGGTATTTGATGCTCACGCAGCAAGGTTATATCGTGGCGAGCGTTGACAATCGCGGAACGCCCGCGCCGCGCGGACGCGCGTTTCGCAAAATTATCTATCGAAAAATCGGCGTGTTAAGCTCGCGGGACCAAGCCAACGCCGTCAAAGCGTTGGAAGCGAAAATGCCTTTTATAGACGCTTCAAGAATTGGAATTTGGGGTTGGTCGGGCGGCGGCGGCGCGACGCTCAATGCGATGTTTCGTTATCCTGAGATTTACAAAATGGGAATGGCGGTCGCGCCGCCGGCGGACAATCTTTACTACGACACGATTTACACCGAGCGTTATATGGGCTTGCCGAAGGACAACGTCGAAGATTATAAACAAGGCTCGCCGACGACTTTCGCCAAAAACTTAAAAGGCGATTTGCTGATCGTTCACGGCACGGGCGACGACAATGTGCATTATCAGGCGACCGAAATTTTAATGAACGAGCTGATCGCCAACAATAAACCGTTCACGATTATGCCTTACCCGAATCGAACGCACGGCATTTCCGAAGGCGAAGGCACGACGCGCCATCTGTATGAATTGCTGACGAGATATTTGAACGAACATTTGCCCGTAAAATAAAACGAAAATAAACATCAAAAAATGTAAAAAGGAAACAAATCGAAATGGCTGAAAATACGAATCTGAATCGTCTATTATCGCTCGATGTTTTTCGCGGAATCACCATTGCCGGAATGGTTCTGGTCAATAATCCGGGAACTTGGGAAACGATTTATCCGCCGCTCGAACACGCCGAATGGCACGGCTTAACGCCGACCGATCTGGTGTTTCCGTTTTTCCTTTTTATCGTCGGCGTTTCGATCACGCTCGCGCTCGGCAGGCGCGTCGAGCAGGGCGGCATCAGCGGCGAAATTTATCGCAAAATCGTTCGCCGCTTTCTTTTGATTTTCGGTCTCGGGCTTTTCCTCATGATGTTTCCGTTTTACAGTTTTGCGAAAGGCGAATGGATTGATTTGTCGAACGTCCGCATAATGGGCGTTCTGCAACGCATCGCCGTTTGTTATTTTGTTTCCGCGCTGATTTTTATCAAGACGAACTGGAAACAGCAAGCGATTATCGCCGCCGCGCTTTTATTCGTTTATTGGGCTTTAATGACTTTGATAAATGTTCCGGGCTGTGAGGTGACGACGTTTGATGATAAATTCTGCAATCTCGCGGCATATATTGACCGCTCGGTTTTGACCGAAAATCACATCTGGAAACAATCGAAGATTTTCGATCCCGAAGGACTTCTCAGCACGATTCCGGCGATTTCGACGACTTTAGCCGGAATTTTATGCGGGCATTGGCTTCGATACGAACGTGAAGATTACGAGCGAACAAGCGGAATGTTCGTTTTCGGCATCGTTTCGCTGATTCTCGGCTGGGTTTGGAGCTTCTGGTTTCCGCTCAACAAGGCTCTCTGGACGAGTTCTTACGTTCTTTACACAGCCGGTTTAGCTTTACTTTTCCTCGGTTTTTGCTATTGGCTGATTGACATCAAAGGCTATCGAAAATGGTCGAAACCGTTTGTTATTTTCGGAGTTAACGCGCTCGCTTTATTCGTCGGTTCGGGGTTGATGGAAAAATTGCTCGGCATTATCAAAGTAACCGGCGCGGACGGCGAAAAAACTTCTTTGCAGGAATGGATTTTCGATTCGATTTTTCTGCCGCTCGCCGCGCCGATCAACGCATCTTTGTTGTTTGCGATTTGCTTTATATTGCTCTGGCTGTTTCTAATGTGGCTTCTTTATCGCAAGCGAATTTACATCAAAGTATAAGATAAATCGTCGGTTTTATTTTATTTCCAGATTTTTTATTTCAATCGCCAATTTGCGTTCGAGCGTTTCCTTTTCCGTCGTCAATGCGGTTTTCTCTTTGTTGATTGCTTCAAGCCTCGATTCCTGTTCGTTCGCTTTGGCGATATAGCGGGCGATCAAATTTTTTGCTTCGGGCGTTTTGGCAAGCGATTCGATATTTTGCCGGAAACGCTCTTGATCTTCGGTGATTTCCTTTACTTCTGCTTCAAACGCAACGAGTTTGGCGTTGATTTGATTAATTCGCATTCGCAGGTCAATCAATTTCGATAATTTCGCTCGCGTCGTTTCGTCAATAAAACGGCTGGCGACGAATACGTCCAAATCCTTCGGCGAAAGCGTCGCCAAATTAAATTTGTCCATCATTCCCAAATTCTCGGCAACCGTAATTTCCTTGTTCTCAAACGGTTTCATCTCCACCCGAAAGCGATAAAAACGCGCCGTCGTGTAATCGGGTTTGGCTGAATTTTCCGATAAAATCCAATTTTGACGAATGGGATGTTCGAGATAGACGACTTTTTCGCGGTCGGTTTGATTGGATAATCTGTAAATTTTTTGTCGGTTTTAAAATAATGAACCTGAAAAACGCCGTCCACGATTTTGACTAATTTCGCCGGTTCGCGGTCTTCTTTTTGTTCGATGCGGACGAGCGTTCCCAAATCCAGAGCGAACGAAATAAGGCGTTGCTCCTTCGGTTTAAGTCGTTCCATCAAGGCTTCGCCGGCGTATGCGTCGCGGTCGAGAACCGTCATCGAGCCACCTTCAAAAGTCATCGGCGTGATATTTTTCAAAAGCAAACCGCTCATCGGTCGCGGATTTGCCTGGCGAACCGCCGAAGTTTCTTCGTCTTCCGAATCGTCGGAATCTTCTTCCCGTTGCTCGCGGAAAATCGAAACGCGCTCGCCTTCCATTTTTGTTTGAATGATCGGAATCAAAGCCGAGCGGTCGCGGGCAACCGAAACGGGCTGTTCGATTTTATATTCAAACAAATCGCCGATTTCCGCGCCGTTCGCCGCCGTCTGCACGCCGCTTTTTTCATCAACAATCGCATCGCTCACGCCCGTGCCAGAAAATCCGCTCGAAACGATAAAGTTATTATTCGCGCTTTCAAAAAGCGGTTTCGGCGCGGGCGGCGGTGGCGGTGGCGGGGCGTTGCCGTTGCCGTAACCTATTCCGTTGCCGTTTCCGTCGCCGCTTCCCGAACCTTCGCCTATTTCATTTTCAGGATCGTAAATCTGCGGTCGCAATTTTAAATCTTCGGGAATCGGAACAATCGGGCGATAATGAAACAGAGGTTTTTGCAGATTTTGAATGAAAGACACGGGCGAGCCGGAAACGAGCGAAAGCTGCACATTTTTCCAATCTTCGTCGCTCACATTATCAACAAT
>CAXTMQ010000155.1:0-5904 GCA_964245305.1 uncultured Pyrinomonadaceae bacterium | reverse complement strand
GAAAAAACGGTTTGCCGCTTTGGTCAAGCACGACGCGGTAAGTCGTTTTCCAAATCGGCGCGGCAATCGTATAGCTGACAATCATCTCGCGCTGTCCCGCGCCGACGCTCGTGACGGTAATCGTTTTCGCATCTCGTCGTCTGGCTGAAGCGGTCGCGCCGGCAAATTCGTTGATGTCTTTAACCGTGCCGTTTTCGAGCAGTTTGACCGAACGCACCGTCGCTAAATCAAAACTCGAAAGTTCGCCGTTTTCGCCTGCGATGACGAGAAATTTCGCTTGCCGCGCCAATTTATCTTTTTCATCGGCGACATCGCGCGTTTCGACCGTTAAAATCGCCCCGGTTGCCGCGCCGTTAGTAGCTGCAACGGAAACTTTCGCGCCTTGCAATTGCCCCAAAACTCCGGCGATGCCGCCGCTTTCGCCGCTCGTTTCGGCTTCGACCGAAAAGGGAATTTCCGCCGTTTTTGCCGACGAAGGCGCGGACGAATTGTAAGAAACCGCGCCGATTCTGCCTTGCCCCAAATCAAGCACGACCATTGATTTTAAAACGTCGTCAACCTGCGATTGCCTGAACGAAAGATTGATTTCCGCATCGCCCGAAACGAGTCCGCGTCGCTCGATGTAAGCCACGCCGTTGGAATAAAGACTGACGCGCCGAATCGGAAGTTGATTGACGTTGCTTTGCTTAATTTCCGCGACCGAAATTTGTCTAACTTTCGATTTTCCGGTCGAACGAATCTGCGCTTGAGCCGAAATTGAACACACCAATACCAACGAGAGAAAAATTCTAATCTTCATCTTTTTTAATTTTCCAGAAAGAATGTTTAAGTCAATGTAAAAGATGTGAGCAGTAGAAAATTTGGTTGCTTGAGGCGGGAAAAAGATTTTAGGCGGTTTTAATTGAATGCAATAATTTGAAGGCGAATATAATGTCCTGGTTTTGTGACGCTGAAAATAGTTACGTAGTTCACATTGTAGTTGGCAGTAAAGACGTTAAAATGAAGGGCGTTTTAACGTCTTAAATTCAAACTTCAGTCCTGAAATCATTGGCTCAAGCCGCAAGAGAAAAGACGTTAAAACGCTCTTCGAGACGATTGTCGAATTTTCACCACGCCATAAAACGCACGTGGCTATAAAAACCAAAAACACAACACGATTAGGATACTACTAAGGCGAATAGACTTAACGAAATTCTATTCGCCGCGCCGTCGTTTATTTATTTTCGTTTTTCTTTTTATCTTCTTCGTCTTTATATTTATCCAATTGTTTTTTATAATCGCGGCAATTTTTCGCCATTTGCGTTTTGTCGTCTTTGTTTTCTTCGATGCTTTTCTTGATGCCTTCGCGGATGCGGTTGAGGAAAAATTCTCGCGTCGCGCGGGTTACATAATTGTCATCCTGACTTTTCGATTGTTCGGCGATTGAGTCGAGCAGTTCATCGCATTCGGGAACGCCGATTTTTCTTCGCCGACGGTCGAATCAACGGCTTTTTCGGCGATTGTCTTATCGTTTGAATTCGATGTTTGCGAATTGTTAGCGGGCGCATTGTTCGAGCCGCTTTGCAGCGGATTGTAAAAACTACAGCCTAAAACCGCCGCCGCCAAAATCAAAACCGCTGTTATCGAAATATTTCCGTTTTTCATTTTATTCGTCTTCATAAATTTTATGACCGCAACCGGTAAAAGTTTTGCCGAAACGCCGCGCGAAATTTTATTCGGATAAGACTTTAATTTTCCCCGCAAATTGAAAAATAAAGCGATTGCGCCGCAAAATCTCGGTTCGATTCAAGGCATAAAGATCAATTCGTTTATCGTCCCCGTAAACGGTCGTAAATGCGGCTGAATAACCGGCTTTTTCGACCGCCGCCCGCGCCCTGTCGGTAAAAAATCCCGCCGGATAAGCGAATGTTCGGCAGTGTTTCTGAAGCAGATTTTCGATTTGCTTTTTCGATTCTTCGACTTCAAATTCCACTTCTTCGGGCGAAATTTGAGGAAGCAATTTGTGATTCTGAGTGTGCGAACCGAACTCGATGCCGAACGCTGACATTTCTCTGATTTCGTCGAGCGAAAGATGTTCACGCGCCGCTTCGCCGTCGGCGACGACACGACCGGATTTTTGACCGATGCACGACGGCACGAGAAAAATCGTCGCCTTGATTTGCAATTCCTGAAAAACGGGAAAAGCGTTTTTAAAATTATCTTTCCAACCGTCGTCGAGCGTAACGCAGACGGATTTTTTCGGAAACTCGCCGTTCTCTCTGTAAAAATCAATCAGTTCCGCCGCCGTATAAAATCCGAATCCGCGCTTTTTGAGATAAAGCATCTGCTTTCTAAAATTTTTCGGCGAGGTATATGCGCCGCGAATTTTTACATCGTCGGTCGGTTCATCAATTTTATGATAAGCGAGAACGGGAATCATTCAAGTTCAAAGTTCAGAGTCGAATGGTCTGTTGTTTTACATTGTGCCGCTCTTGAATTTTAACACTAAGCATTAAATTTGAAACTTAAAACTTTGAACCTTGAATTTTGAACTCTGAACTTTAGATTCACAGATTCGGCTCTTCAAAAATGCTCGTGTCCGAATCGCCGCGCGTAATTAACCATTCGTCTAGATTTTCAAGCGCGATGTTTTTGTCGGGATTTTTTACCAAAAGCTGTAGCGGATTTTTCACTTTGCTGAAACCGAAAAATTCGAGCCGCTTTTGAATCGAATTATCAAGCACGTCAGTTACCAATGTTCCGGCGCGGCGTTCGACGGCAAGCCGCAGCGCGCCGTTTATCAAAGCGTCAATCACGCTTTGCGGCTTCGACGGATGATAACATAAATCGGTAATCGCCCCCTTTGACAACGCGCCGCGCACTTCTTTTTTGCGAAAGTAAAGCACAACGTAACCGAGCAGTTTTTCATCTTCGTAAAATCCCAAAACGTCGAATTTTTTATCGGGCTGATTTTTATACTGCCAATTGAGCAGCACCGCTTCACGCGCGACGGCGCACGTCCATTGACAGGCGGATTCGCGCCAAAGCTCGTCAAAACCAGAATCGAAATCTTCAATGACGCGCAGATTTTCTTCATCGGTCATTAATTTTTTCGCGTATTTGGAACGCATCGGCGCGAACGCGAAATTAGCGATACTGCGAAGAATTTTAATGCGCGAAATCTCCTTCAAAGCCTCGCCGGGAAAAAGCAGTTTGCTGTAACGCGGAATTCTGCCGATCATTTTCCAGCCGACGTTTTCGAGCAGCGCGGTCGAATGTTGTTCGGCGGTGTTCATTCCCAAACCGAGCGGCTGAAATTCGACGGCGGCGTTGGCGAGTTTTTTGCCCAAACCTTTGCGGCGGAAATCGGGTCGAACAATTAAATCCAAAATCCACATCGAAGATTTTTCCGCATCTCCGATTTTTAATTTGATAAGCGTCGCGGCTAACTGCGCGACAATTTCGTCGTCGTTTTTGACAATCCAGATCGGCAGATTGTCTGGTTCGGTATAAGGATTTTCCAAAAAATGCCAATTCCAAAACGAAGCGTCGCTCATTCGCGGATTTTCCGCGTAAGCCGTTCGCAGAAACGTGAGCAGCGCGGTTTTTTCCTTTAATTCAAACTGCTTGACGAGCATCGCGTTTCAATCAGGCTTTTTCGAGATTGGCAAATTTTTCGATTAGTTTTTTCTGTCCGAAACCCGGAAAACTGATCGTTAATTTCACATTGTCGCCCGTTCCTTCGCGCCGCAAAACCAAACCTTTGCCGTATTTTTCGTGCCGGACGTGCGAGCCTGGAACAAAATCCTGTTCAATATTCGATTTACGATTAGCGATTAGCGATTGGCTCGATCCGGCGGCTTTTAATTTTTCGATGCCCGAAAGCGGTCGCGGTTTTTCTTCTCGGGATGATGGATTTTGGAATCGGTTTTCAGAATTGTTTTGTTCATTGTCCGAACCCTGACCGCCGCTTTTTTTCATCTTGAAAAACTCGGCGATTGCGTCGGAGCTGTCGTAAGTCTTGCCGGTGTAAGCATTGCGCGGTTTTTCGCGTTCGGCTTCGCCTTTCAATGCTTTAACTGCGTGTTTGTTGGATGTAAAGGTCGAACTTTTTCTGAACGACAGCCACGAAGTACCGCGCGACAAATCACGGATCATATCAAGCGGCATTTCATTTAGAAACTGCGACGGTTCAGCCGCCATTTCTTCGCCGTAAACTCTTCGGCGCATCGAATGCGTAACGTATAAAACTTTTTCGGCGCGGGTGATGGCGACGTAAGCGAGCCGACGTTCCTCTTCCAATTCCTTCGGGTCGTTGACCGAACGCGCGTGCGGGAAAATGCCGTCTTCGAGTCCGACGAGAAACACAATCGGAAACTCCAAACCCTTTGCCGCGTGAACCGTCATCATCGTAACGCTTGCGTTGCGGTCGTATTTATCGGTGTCGGATGAGAGCGCGGAATGGTCTATAAAATCGCGCAAACCGTCGGCTTCCTGCTTGTCGTAATCAATCGCGGCGTTGACCAATTCCTGTAAATTTTCAAGGCGCGATTCGGATTCTTCGGAATTTTCCTCGCGCAGCATTTTTGAATAACCCGTGTCTTCAACCGCCGCGATGACGACTTCGGAAACGGCGCGGTCGGTCTGCGCGGCTTCGCTGACTTTGGTCGAAAGTTTTTCGATAATCTTTTTGAAATCGCGTAATGCCGCTAATGCTCTGGGCGTTAAGTTACGCGGCTGTTCGTATTTTTCATCGGTGATAATCGCCAACGCTTCCCACATCGAAGTCCCGAAATCCTTCGCTCGAAATGCCAATTCGTCGAGCGAAGTTTTGCCCAAACTACGCGCCGGTGTATTGATGACGCGCTGCAAAGCGATGTCGTCAAACGGATTCAAAGCCATTTTCAAATAAGCGATAACGTCTTTGACTTCGGCACGTTCGTAAAATGAAAATCCGCCGACGATGTTATATTCGATTCTTTGTCGGCGCAGGGCTTCTTCAAAAACACGCGACTGCGCGTTCGTGCGATACAAAATCGCCATTTTATCCTTCGGACTGTTGCGGCGGTAATCAATGATTTTCGACGCGACAAAACGCGCCTCGTTGTCGGCATCGAACGCCTGATAATAATAAATTTTTTCGCCGTCAACTTTGTCCGTCCAAAGTTTTTTCTCCTTGCGTCCGGCGTTGTTGCTGATAATCGCGTCGGCGACATCGAGAATCGTCTGCGTCGAACGATAATTCTGTTCGAGCATAATCACTTTCGCGTTCGGGTAATGTTTTTCAAACGATAAAATATTGCCGATGTCCGCGCCTCTAAAACCGTATATGGATTGCGCGTCGTCTCCCACGACGCAGATATTCTGCTGTTTTTCGGTCAGATAATTTATCAGCGCGAACTGCAAAGCGTTCGTATCCTGATATTCGTCAACCAGAATATATTTGAATTTGTTGTTGTATTTTTCACGTGTTTCGTTCGATTTGCTTAAAAGTCTAACTGTTTTGATTAGCAAGTCATCAAAGTCAAGAGCATTAGCATTATTCAATCGTTTTTCATACATTTCAAAAACTTGTGCGATTTGCTCTCTTCGTTCATTTCCATATTCAATGTTTAGCCTATAATCATTGAAATTTTCGCCGCGATTTTTCGATGCCGAAATCGCCGACTGAACGCTTCGCGCCGACAACTGTTTTTCGTCCATTCCGATGTCTTTGACGCAGGCTTTGATGACTTTCTGCGAATCGCTCGTGTCGTAAATCGTGAACGATTTGTTGTAGCCTTCGGACAAATGTTCGATGTCCTGCCGCAGAATTCTTACGCAGAGCGAGTGAAAAGTCGCAATCAACGGCGCGGACTGCAACTTCTGTCCGGCGAGAAAACCGTTGACGCGCTCGCGCATCTCGCCCGCCGCTTTGTTGGTGAA